>CAZEHT010000035.1:0-17781 GCA_964511995.1 uncultured Mycobacterium sp. | reverse complement strand
TGATCAGCAGTGCGCTGGTCAGCTCGAATGCCCACAGGTATTTGGTGAAGATCAGTGCGGCCAGGCCCTCCACGTTGCCGGCCGAGTTTGCCTCGTCCAAGCCAGTGAATCCGTTGACCGACAGTGTTCCGATGCCGGCAATCAGCAGGGCGCCGAACCCGGTCCCGGCGACCAACGCCGCAATACGTTGCCCGCGAAGCGTTTCCGCCAGCGACTCCGAGGAGTCCACGCCGATCAGCATCAGTACGAACAAGAACAGCATCATCACCGCGCCGGTGTAGACCACCACCTGCACCACGCCCAAGAAGAGTGCGTCCTGTGTCACGTACAGCACGGCCAGGCCGATCATCGTCGTCGCCAGGAATATGGCCGAGTACACGGCTTTGGGCGCGCAGACCACGCCGACGGCGCCGGCGACCGAGACCACGGCCAGCACCCAGAACGCGATCGCCTCCGGGTTCACCGCGTGACGCCCCGGTCTGCCACGATGCCCGTGGGGCCGACATTGCCCAGGTAGTAGTCTTCGTCGGTGCTGCCTTCGGCCATCGCGTGCGGGGGCGGCTGCATCCCGGGCTGCAGCGGCGCCAGGAGCTTGTCCTTGCCGAAGATGAGGTCGGAGCGGTTGTCGTCGGCCATCTCGTAGTCGTTGGTCATGGTCAGCGCGCGGGTGGGGCACGCCTCGATGCACAACCCGCAGCCGATGCAGCGCAGGTAGTTGATCTGGTAGACGAGCCCGTAGCGTTCTCCGGGCGAATACCGTTGCGCCTCGGTGTTGTCGGCGCCTTCGACGTAGATGGCGTCGGCTGGACATGCCCACGCGCAGAGCTCGCAGCCGATGCACTTCTCCAAACCGTCCGCGTACCGGTTGAGCTGATGGCGGCCGTGGTAGCGAGGTTGGGTCGGGCGCTTCTTCTCCGGGTACTGCTCGGTGATCGGCTTCTTGAACATCGCCGACAGTGTCACGCCGAAACCGGCGACGGCATCACGCAACTTGGACACGCGGTCTCCTTGTTTTCTAGCGCCGACGGGCGTTCGAGTCGAATGCGGTTTGGAGCAAGCCGCTGTCGAACGCCGCCACCGCCTGACCGGTCGCGGCGAACTCGTAGACAGCGACACGGAATATTCCGGTGAGGGCACTCGAGACGACCGAGACCACGATGACGCCGACAACGGTGGCGGCGACGAGCATAGCGCCGAGCGGCTGTAGGCCCGCCGCGATCAGCACGATGCCACCCGCCCCGCCCAGCATGGCGATGAGGAGGCCGACCAGGAACGTCACCGTAGTGATCGCGACGGTCCCCGTGGCGCCCTCACCCCATTTCGACTTGACGACGTCCACCGATCGCCGCAGCGCCTGGATAGGACCGAGCCCCTCGAACGCGATCACCGGCACCACGAAGAACGTGGCGATGCTCCAGGCCGCCTCCGCGATCCACGTCGCGATCTTTCCCAACAACGGCAGCCGGTCCTGCAGCAGATGCAGTATCACCCCGACGGTGCAGGCCAGCACGGTCCAACCGAGGATCGGCCCGATCCGCTGACGCGCGGACGACAGGCCGTCGCTGAGGTTTGTTTCTTGCCCCCGCAGTGACCGTACCGCACATGCCGCAAGCGCCACATTGAAGAAAATCGTGATGAACGTCGAGGTAAACATCGCGGCGGCGACGGCGAGGTAGAAGACCGGATTGTTCTGGTCGATGTCCTCGCCGGTCAGTACCCCCTGTGTGAGCGCCGTCGGCACACCGATCGCGAGGAGGGCGATCATCACGAATATCGTCGAGAGGATCGGGAAGATGACCCACGACATGTCGGCCTGCAGGACTCGCAAACTCTGTTTCGCAAGCGCCCAGCCACGCCTCATTCGCTCCATGGTGTACCTCCAGCTCAGGTGCGCAGAGTCGGTTTGGCCGGGATCGCGGCGCCTGTCGCAATGACCCGCGTGCCGGGCCCGGCATGTATCGGCGGCACGGGGAAGTCGGACTCGGCCGGTGGTGGGGGCGCCGACTCCGGCCGGCGGCGCCGGCGCGTCGCCACGACGGCCGCGATGAGCAGCACTGCCAGCACGAAGCCAGCGTTGATGATCGTCGTCGTCCACGGGCCGGCCCCGTGCAGCCGCAGCGTGCGGGTGACGGCCACGGTCATGATCCACGCCAGCGACAGCGGAATGAGGACTTTCCAGCCCAGCGCCATGAATTGGTCGTAACGCAGCCGGGGGAGCGTGGCGCGCAGCCACATGTAGAGGAACATGAAGGCCCACACCTTCGCGATGAACCAGATCAGCGCGAACCAGCCGGTGTTGGCGCCGTCCCAGACGCTGATCGGCCACGGCGCGTGCCAGCCGCCGAGGAACATCGTGGCCGCCAGCGCCGACACGGTGGTCATGTTCACGTACTCGGCGAGCATGAACATCGCGAACTTCAGCGACGAGTACTCGGTATGGAAACCGCCGACCAGCTCGCCCTCGGCTTCGGGCAGGTCGAACGGCGCGCGGTTGGTTTCGCCGACCATCGCCGTCACGTACACCACGAACGATGGCAGCAGCAGAAACACGTACCACATGTGGGTTTGCATGGCGACGATGCCGGAGGTCGACATGGTGCCCGCGTAGAGGAACACCGCGGCGAAAGACAGCGCCATCGCGATTTCGTAGGAGACCACCTGAGCCGACGAGCGCAACCCGCCCAGCAGCGGGTAGGTCGAGCCGGACGCCCAGCCCGCCAGCACAATTCCGTAGACCCCGATCGAGGTGAGGGCCAAGACGTAGAGCACCGCCACGGAAAGGTCGGTGAGCTGCAGCGGCGAGTGGTGGCCGAACATCGACACCACCGGGCCCATCGGGATCACCGCGAACGCCATGATGGCGGTGACCACGGAGATCACCGGCGCCAACAGGTAGATCGGTTTGTCGACGCCGGCAGGGATCAGTCCCTCCTTGAGCGCCAGCTTGACGCCGTCGACCAAGGACTGCAGCAGCCCGAAAGGGCCGACGCGGTTCGGGCCGTAGCGCATCTGCATGCGGCCCAGGACCTTACGTTCGACCAGGATCGCGACGAGCACCGACAACAACAGGAAAGCGAAAACGGCGACCGCTTTGATCACGATCAGCCACCACGGGTCGTGGCCGAACACGGCGGGGTCCGGAAAGGTCATGAGACCCCCCGTTCGATACGCACGATGTCGCCGTTGCCGGCCCCCAGCTGCGAATACACCGCGCTGCCGGGCGAGTTCATCGGCAGCCAGACCACGCGCTCAGGCATATCGGTGATCAGCAGCGGCAGGCTGACCCCACCCGCCCCGGTCCGCACCGTCAGCACCTCGCCTTCCGTGACACCGACCTCGGCCGCGGTGCCGGGCGCCAGACGCGCCACAGGCGGACGGGCGGTGCCCGCCAGGTGCGGCTCACCGTCCTGTAACCGCCCGGCATCCAGCAGCATCCGCCAGGTCGCCAGCACCGCTTCACCCGGCCCCGGCGCGCTCGGGCGCGGGGCCGCGCGGGGACCCGGCGAGGGCATCCCGTCCCACGGCGCAAGCTCCGGCTGTTTGAGGGCATGCAATCCGAGATCGACACCGAACTCGTCGGCCAACATCTGCAGCACCCGGGCATCCGGTGCTGCATTGCTGGACAGCGCGGCGGGAAACGGGCGGACGCGGCCCTCCCAGTCGGTGAACGAGCCGGCCTTCTCCACCACCGGTGCGATCGGGAACACCACCTCGGCGAGTTCGGTGACCGCGCTTCGGCGCAGTTCAAGGCTGATCACGAAGCCGGCGGCGCCGATGGCGGCCGACGCGGCCACCGGATCGGGGAGGTCGGCGATCTCGACACCGCCGATCAACAACGCGGTGAGGTCGCCGGTCCCGGCGGCGGCCAGTATCGCGGAGGTGTCGCGGCCCGGATGTGCGGGCAGGCTGTCGACGCTCCATGCCACCGCGGTTTGCGCCCGGGCGTACGGATCGGCGACGGGCCGTCCCCCCGGGAGCAGGTTGGGTAGGCAGCCGGCGTCCAGTGCCCCGCGCTCGCCGGCCCGGCGCGGAATCCACGCGACGTGGGCGCCGGTCGCGTCGGCGACCCGGGCCGTCGCCGAATATGCTCCGGGACTGCTCGCAAGTCGTTCCCCGACCAGGATGATCGAGCCGGCCGGCAGTTCGGCGCTCAGGGCGTCGAGTGCCGCGGCTTCGTCGCCGGGCACGGTCTTCTGCAGTCGTGCGCCCATCTTGGTAAGTCCACGGGACGCGAACGGCGCGACGGCGACCACCGTCAGGCCGCGCTTGCGGACGGCTTTACGCAGCCGCAGGAAGACGATCGGGGCTTCCTCTTCGGGCTCCAGCCCGGCGAGTACGACCACCGGCGCGGTTTCCAAGGCGGCATATGTCACGGTCATCGGCCGGCCGGCCACCCGGCTGGCCAAGAACCGCGCTTCCTCGTCGCTGTGTGCCCGGGCTCGGAAGTCGATGTCGTTGGTGTTCAACACTATTCGGGCAAATCTGCTGTATGCAAGCGCATCTTCCAGCGTCGCCCGCCCACCGACGAGGACGCCGGCACGGCCCGCGGAGGCGGCCAAACCGGAGGCCGCCGCCGCGATCGCTTCCGACCACGACGCCGGCCGCAGCGTGCCGGCCGAACCGTGCACGTCGCGGATCAACGGAGTGGTTATGCGATCGCCCCGGGTGGGGTAGTTGAATGCCCATCGGCCCTTGTCGCAGTTCCATTCCTCGTTGACTTCGGGGTCGTCGCCGGCGAGGCGGCGCAGCACCTTCCCACGACGGTGGTCGGTACGCTGTGCGCACCCCGAGGCGCAGTGCTCGCACACGCTGGGCGTCGACACCAGATCGAACGGACGGGCACGGAACCGGTAGGCGGTGCCGGTCAGCGCCCCCACGGGGCAAATCTGCACCGTGTTGCCCGAGAAATAAGAGTCGAACGCCTCGCCGGGGGCGATCCCGACCTGCTGGAGTGCTCCGCGTTCGAGAAGCTCGATGAACGGGTCACCGGCGATCTGGCTCGAAAAGCGCGTGCAGCGCGCGCACAGCACACAGCGTTCCCGGTCCAGCAGCACCTGCGCGGAAAGGTTGATCGGCTTGGGGAACGTCCGCTTGACGTCGGTGAAGCGGGTCTCGACGCGCCCGTTGGACATCGCCTGGTTCTGCAGCGGGCATTCACCGCCCTTGTCACAGACGGGGCAGTCCAGCGGGTGGTTGATCAACAGCAGTTCCATCACGCCCTGCTGGGCTTTGTCGGCCGCGGCGCTGGTGTATTGGGTGCGCACCACCATGTCCGGCGCCACGGCGATGGTGCACGACGCCATCGGCTTGCGCTGGCCCTCGACCTCCACCAGGCACTGCCGGCACGCCCCCACCGGGTCCAGCAGCGGGTGGTCGCAGAACCGGGGGATCTGCACGCCGATCAACTCTGCCGCTCGTATCACCAACGTGCCCTTCGGAACCGACACGGCGACGTCATCGATGGTCAGTGTCACCATCTCGATAGCGGTGGCCTCGGCGGAGTTCTCCCTAATGGTCATCGCCGAGGCCCCCGTTTCCCCGCGAGCAGACGCAAACGCGGACCAGATCAGCGGAAATCGGGTGCGTTTGCGTCTGCTCGTCGGTGAAAGTCATGCGCCAACCCCCTGCGGCGCGGCAAGCATGGACGCATACGGGTCGAAGGGGCAGGAGCCGCCCAGGTGGGCCTCGTACTCGCCGCGGAACCACTTGATGGAACTCAAGATCGGGCTCGCCGCGCCATCGCCCAACGCGCAGAACGACTTTCCGAAGATGGTGTCGGAGATGTCCAGCAGTTTGTCGATGTCGTCTCCGGTGGCCCGCCCGGTTTCGAGGCGCTCGTAGATCTGGGACAGCCAGTACGTCCCCTCGCGGCACGGCGTGCATTTGCCGCACGACTCGTGGGCGTAGAACTGCGTCCACCGCCGCACCGCGCGCACTACGCAGGTCGTTTCGTCAAAGATCTGCAGCGCTTTGGTTCCCAGCATCGACCCCACGCCCGCCATGCCTTCGTAATCGAGAGGCACGTCGAGGTGTTCGGCGGTCAGCAGCGGAGTCGACGAACCGCCCGGAGTCCAGAACTTCAACTCGTGACGGGGTCGGATCCCGCCGGCGTAGGAAAGCAGTTCCCGCAACGTGATTCCCAGCGGAGCCTCGTACTGTCCGGGCCGGGCGACGTGGCCGGACAGCGAGTACAGCGTGAAGCCGGGCGATTTCTCCGAGCCCATCGACCTGAACCAGTCCACCCCGCCGAGCACGACCGGAGGAACCGACGCGATCGATTCCACATTGTTGACCACGGTCGGGCAGGCGTAGAGCCCTGCCACCGCGGGAAACGGCGGCCGCAGTCGTGGCTGGCCGCGTCGTCCCTCGAGCGAGTCCAGCAGCGCCGTCTCCTCACCGCAGATGTAGGCGCCCGCCCCGGCGTGCACGATCAGGTCCAGGTCGAAGCCGGATCCGCCGATGTCGCGGCCCAGGTAACCCGCCGAGTAGGCCTCCGCCACCGCGGCGTGCAGTCGCCGCAGCACGGGTATCACCTCGCCGCGCACGTAGATGAACGCGTGATGGGCGCGGATGGCGTAGGCCGCGATGATCGCGCCCTCGACCAGGAAATGGGGGGTCATCATCAGCAGCGGGATGTCTTTGCAGGTGCCCGGTTCGGACTCGTCGGCGTTGATCACCAGGTAATGCGGCTTGGCGCCGGCGGCGCCCGACTGCGGGATGAACGACCACTTGGTGCCGGTCGGGAAGCCCGCACCGCCGCGGCCACGCAAGCCCGACTCCTTGACCTGGTCGATGACGGCATCGGGCCCCATCGAGAGCGCTTTGCTGAGGGCGCGGTATCCGTCGTGGCGGCGGTAGGTCTCCAGCGACCACGGCTCGTCGGAATCCCAGAACCTGCTCAGCACCGGTGTCAGATGGGTGATGGGTGTCATCGGCGCTCCGATTCGCCTGCCGTCGAGTCGGTTTGGGCTCGATCGAGCGCGGGGGCGGTCATGCTCAACGTCCGCGCGACGTCCAAACCGGCCAGGGTGGCCGCGGGTTCGCCGCGGCCGTCGGGTGCCCGTCGCGGGTCGGGCAGTCCGGCCAGCGTGCGAGAGGTCGCGGTGAACGGGCATACGGTTCCGCCCCGGCTGGCGGTCACCGTTTCACCGGAGGTCAGTCGATCCACCAGATCCGTCGCAGACGAGGGTGTCTGGTTGTCGAAGAACTCCCAGTTGACCATCACGACGGGGGCGTAGTCGCATGCGGCGTTGCACTCGATGTGCTCCAGCGTGATCTGGTCGTCGCCGGTGGTCTGGCCGGGCGCGATACCGAGATGGTGTTCGAGCGCCTCCAGGATCGCGTCGCCGCCCATGATCGCGCATAGCGTATTGGTACACACCCCGACCAGGTATCTGCCCGTAGGAGTGCGCCGGTACATGGAGTAGAACGTGGCGACCGCGTTGACCTCGGCGTCGGTGAGGCCGAGTTGCCGGGCGCAGAAGCCGATTCCGGCCGCGGTCAGATAGCCGTCCTCGGATTGCACCAGGTGCAGCAATGGCAGCAGTGCGGACCGGGGTTGCGGGTAGCGCGCGATGATCGTCGCGGCGTCGGACGCCAGGCGCTCTGCGACGTCGGCGGGGTAGGTCAGCGGACCTCCGATCGGCGGACCCGGCTCGTCGGGTCGCGGCCCAAGGGTGAGGTCCACGATGCGAAAGGTATCGGTCACCGGTCCACCCCGCCCATCACCGGGTCGATGGACGCCACCGCGGAGATGACGTCGGCAACCATGCCGCCCTCGCACATCGCGGCCACGGCCTGCAAATTGGTGAAGGACGGATCCCGGTAGTGCACGCGGTAGGGACGGGTCCCGCCGTCGGAGACCATGTGCACGCCCAGCTCGCCGCGCGGTGACTCCACCGCCACGTAGCACTGCCCGGCAGGCACCCGGAAGCCTTCGGTGACGATCTTGAAGTGATGGATCAGGCCTTCCATCGACTTACCCATGATCTTGGCGATGTGCTCGGGGCTGTTACCAAGGCCGTCGGGGCCGAGTTTGAGGTCGGCGGGCCACGCCAGCTTCTTGTCGGAGATCATCACCGGGCCGGGTTCGAGCCGATCCAGGCACTGGCCCACGATCTTCAGCGACTCTTTCATCTCCTCTACTCGGATGACGTAGCGGTCGTAGCAGTCGCAGGCGTCGCCGGTGATCACGTCGAAGTCGTAGGTTTCGTAGCCGCAGTAGGGCTGCGCCTTGCGCAGGTCGTGTGGCAGGCCCGCGGAGCGCAGCACCGGCCCGGTGATGCCGAGCGCCATGCAACCGGTCAGATCCAGGTACCCGATGTCGCGGGTGCGGGCCTTCCAGATGGCGTTCTCCCGCAGTAGGTCCTCGAGCTTGGCGAGCCGACCGGGCAGCAGCTTGAGCAGCCGGGCAACCCGCTCGGCACCGTCTTCGGGTAGGTCGGAGGCCAGGCCACCGGGCCGGATGTAGGCGTGGTTCATCCGCAGTCCGGTGATCGCCTCGAACACCGTCAGGATCTCTTCGCGCTCCCGGAAGCCGAAGAACATCGCGCTCATGGCGCCCAGCTCCATGCCGCCGGTGGCCAGCGCCACCAAGTGGCTCGAAATCCGGTTGAGTTCCATCAGCATCACCCGGATCACGCTCGCGCGCTCCGGCACGGCGTCGGTGATCCCCAGGAGTTTCTCCACTCCGAGGCAATACGCCGTCTCGTTGAAGAACGGAGACAGGTAGTCCATGCGGGTCACGAACGTCACGCCCTGCGTCCAGTTGCGGTATTCGAGGTTTTTCTCGATACCGGTGTGCAGATAGCCGATGCCGCACCGGGCCTCGGTCACCGTCTCACCTTCGATCTCCAGGATCAGGCGCAGCACGCCGTGGGTGGACGGATGCTGGGGACCCATGTTGACGACGATCCGCTCTCCGGACGGAGCCCCCGCCTGGGCGGCCGCGACGATCTCGTCCCAGTCCTGCCCGCCCAGGGTGATGACGGTTTCAGACATCGTGCCTCGGCATCAGTTGTAGGACCTCCGCTCGTCGGGCGGAGGGATCCGGGCGCCGTGGTACTCGACCGGAACCCCGCCGAGCGGGTAGTCCTTGCGCTGTGGGTGGCCCACCCAATCGTCGGGCATCTCGATACGGGTCAGCCCGGGATGGCCGTCGAAGACGATGCCGAAGAAGTCGTAGGTTTCGCGCTCGTGCCAGTCGGTGGTGGGGTAAACCGAAAACAGCGACGGCACATGGGGATCCGCATCGGGACAGCTGACTTCGAGCTGGATGCGACGGTTGTGGGTGATCGACATCAGGGGATAGACCGCATGCAGCTCGGCGCCCTCGTCCGACGGGTAGTGCACTCCGGACACACCGCTGCACAGCTCGAACCGCAGCCCCGGGTCGTCCCGCAGCGCGCGGGCGACGGCGGGCAGGTGCTCGCGGCGGATACGCAGAGTCAGCTGATCGCAATGCACGGTCACCGCCGCGACCGCGGCGCCGAAATCGTCCCCGAGAGCCTCGCCGAGTCGGTCCACCACCTCGTCGAAATAGCCGCCGAAGGGCCTGGAAGTACTTGCCGCGGGAGCGACCGGATGGACCAGACGGCCGTAACCCGAAGTGTCCCCGGTGCCGGACACGCCGAACATGCCCCGGCGCGGCTCCGTCATCGCAGCAGCCCCTTGAGTTCGATGGAGGGTGTCGACGCTAGTGCCGCCTGCTCGGCGGCGGCGACAACCTGGTCGCGGTGCACCCCCAGCGGCATCTCGGCGATCTTCGCGTGCAGGGCCAAAATGGCGTGCAGGAGCATTTCCGGACGCGGCGGGCAGCCCGGCAGATAGATGTCGACCGGGACGACGTGGTCGACTCCCTGCACGATCGCGTAGTTGTTGAACATGCCGCCCGACGACGCGCACACGCCCATCGCGAGCACCCATTTGGGCTCGACCATCTGGTCGTAGACCTGCCGCAGCACCGGGGCCATCTTCTGGCTTACCCGGCCGGCCACGATCATCAGGTCGGCCTGACGGGGAGTGGCCGAGAAGCGCTCCATGCCGAACCGCGCGATGTCGAAGCGGGGTCCCGCGGTGGCCATCATCTCGATGGCGCAGCACGCCAGACCGAAGGTCGCCGGCCACAGCGACCCTTTACGGACGTAGCCCGCGACCTTCTCGACCGTCGTCAGCAGAATTCCGCCGGGCAGCTGTTCCTCTAGTCCCAATCGAGTCCACCCCGCCGCCACACGTAGGCGTAAGCCGCGAACACCGTAAGTATGAACACGATCATCTCGACCAGGGCGAACAGGCCCAACTGCTCGAACGACACCGCCCAGGGATAGAGGAACACGATCTCGATGTCGAAGACGATGAAGAGCATCGCCGTCAGATAGAACTTGATCGGGAACCGGGCCGCGCCGGGCGGCTGCTGCGCGGGCTCGATGCCGCATTCGTACGCCTCGAGCTTGGCCCGGTTGTAGCGTCGCGGGCCGATCGCCAGTGCAATGCCGACTGACCCCACGGCGAACGCGGCGGCGATCACCCCGAGGATCAGGATGGGCGGGTAGAGATCCAAATGCTCCCTCGCTTGGGCTGTCGATGTGAGCTAGTGCACAGCCTAGCGATCTTGTCCGTCGGCTTGCCGTATTTTAGGTCGGATCCGTCCACGTGTCGTCGCAAGGTATGCCTATTGCGAATAGTCAACTGGCACAATGCAATTCGTCGCGAATGCGGCTCCGCTCAGATTGCGTCGGCGGTGTGTTCATGCGGTGGACGCACGCAGCAGGCCAGCGACGGCTTCCCCGAGCCTGATGGGGTCGACGGGGTGCGGAACCGCGGCCTCCGCTCGTGACCAATTGGCCAGCCAGGCGTCGTCCGGCCGGCCCGTCAGCACCACGATGGGCGGGCAGTCGGCGATTTCGTCCTTGAGCTGTTTGGCGATGCCCATGCCGCCGGCCGGAGTCGCCTCACCGTCGAGAATCGCCAGGTCGACGGCTCCGGCGTCCAGTTTCTGGATCACCACCGGCGCGGTCGCGACCTCCACGTAACTGAGTTCGGGCAGGTCGGGGCGTATCCGCTTGCCCAGTGCCAGCATCACCTGTTCGCGGGTGCGCGCGTTGTCGGAGTAGACCAGCACGCGAACCACATCGGCAGGGCTGTCGGGCACCCGCACAGACTACGGGCACTTGGGTTCAGGTCACGGTTTTTCGGCTCAAGCCACCGAGCATTTCGGAGCGGTTGGCGGGCAAGGCGATTGCCTTGCCCCCGGTTTGAGGCCCACCAGTTCGTCGACGATGCGGGCCAGCCCTGAAAATCCGGGCGCCGCGGCGATGTCGGTCGCCAACCGCTGGCTGGCTTGCCGGTAGCCTGGCTCGTTGAGCACCGCGAGAATCGCGCGGCGCAGGGCACGCGGGGTCGGTCGTTCCGTCCGGATGCGGCGTCCGACGCCGGACCACGCGACACGGGCGCCGACCTCGGGCTTGTCCTCCTTGCCGCCGGTGGCCACGATCGGCACGCCATAGCGCAGGGCGTACTGGACGCCGCCATACCCGCCGTTGGTCACAAGAACCGCCGTGCGTGGCAGCAGTTCGTCGTACGGCAGGTATTCGGCCGCGCGGGCGTTGGCCGGCAGTGGCGGCAGGGTATCGATCGGCCGGCGGCCGGTTGCGACGACCACCAGGACATCTTCGGCGGCGAGTGCGCGCAGTGTGGGCGCGATGGCCTGCCGGTAGTCGGTGTTGGCGAGGGTGCCCTGGGTGACGTGCACGACGGGCCGGGTTCCGTCGAGATCAGACCACCAGTCCGGGAGCGGTGCCGCCGATCCGGTCGCCGCCAGCGGCCCCGCGAAGTACAGGTTGGGTGGTGCGTCGGACAATGGGTATTCGAATGCGGGCACGCTGAACTGGACCAGCGCGTCGGCCCGGCGGCCCCAATCCATCGGCGTGCCAGGCATGTCGGTGCCGTGCACTTCTCGGTAAAGTTCGTGGACGATCTGAAACGGACCGCGCAGGACCCGCCGGTTCAGCGCGGCCAATGCCGCGTTGCGCCGGCGGTTGAGCAGCCGAGCGGGTGGGAGCCCCATTCCGAAGGGGGCTTTGTCGGGGCTGTCGAGCATCAGCGGAATAACCCCGCACACGATCACCGCCGGGCGCACGGGACGCGGGTGCGCGACGAGGAAGGCGGCGCCCAGGAACGCGGGCTCGGACAGCACGGCATCAGCGGGACGGGTGGCGAGAGCGGCTGTAAGCGCTTCGTACTGTGCCTTTGCGGGTCGGGCGAAAACATGCTCTATGTCGAAGGCGACCGCCATGTGGCCCTTCAGGTGCTTGCGCTCGGGAAACTTCGCCAAGAGCGACTCGTCGTAATCGGCTTCGCCGGGCAGCGGCACGAACGACGCCCCCGCGGCCGCGATCGCCCCGGCAAACCGCTCGCCGGTGATGAAGCGCACGTCGTCACCGCGTTTCACGAAGCTTTCGGCGACGGCCAGCAATGGGGTGACATGACCATGTGCCGGAACGCTGCAGATGATGATCGATGACATCTCGTGCCCCTGAGTCAAGATTTGAGGACGTCCATGTAGTATTCATTGCTATGTCAACGGAGTCAATATCTGAAAAGGCGCCGCGGACGTACCAGTCCGAGCTGCGACAGCGGCAGGCGCGGGCCACCCGGATCCGGGTGATCGCATCCGCTGCCGAACTGTTCGCCGCCGACGGTTACGCACGCACCACGTTGGCGAAGATCGGCTCGGCCGCCGGTGTGTCGGCCGAGACCGTGCAGGCACAGGGCCCCAAGGCTGCGTTGCTGATCAGTGCTATCGAGTACGCCGCGTTCGGTGTGAGCGGTGAGGAGAACATCCTCAACCTCGATTTCGGACGCACACTGTTGGCCATCGACGACTTCGGGCGGGCGGTGGACTATCTCGTCGACATCCAGACCGACGTCCACGAACGCACGGCGCGACTGGCGTTGGCCCTCTTCGGCGGCGCCAACGCCGATCCCGAGCTGGATCGGTATCTCGATGACCTGATGGCCGGCCTAAACCGAAACTGCGAGCGCGTTCTGGGCGTCTTCCGGGGCCGCGGGTGGGTGCGCGACGACGTGCCGTTCGGAGAACTGGCCGAAACGTTCACGGTGCTGTGCAGTGTCGAGGCGTACCTGCGGATCACCCACCGCGACGGCTGGGATGCGGACACCTACCGCGGGTGGCTCCGAAGAATGTTGACCGAGACGGTTTTTGTTCTGCCGCAACCGGATTAGAGCAGCGCAGCCACGTCCTTCGGGTCGAAGTACTCGTCGATGCGGCCGATCAGCCCGGTTGCGCCCAGCTTGATCACTATGCACACCCGGATTGCGACGGAAGAGCCGTTGGTGCCGGTGGCATGCAGGATGTGCTGCTGTACGAAGCCGCTCTCGAACAGCGCCCGATCGAGAATCTCGTAGCGGCGCTCGGCGGTGTGGTCGATGAACCAGCGGATGACCCGCAACGCCCGGGCGCGGTCGTTGTCCCCGGTGTCGCCGGTGTGCCAGACGGCGATGTCGGGCGCCCACAGTTGCTCGATGGCCGTGATGTCGGCGTTCTCGATCGCATTGAACAGCGCGTTCGCTATGTCCCCGATGTCCCCGGGGGCCTTCACGCCGGTGACGGGCATGGTCACTCCCTCTCGTAGCCGGGATGCGCGGCTGCCAGCCGATGGCTCACCAGCGTCCTCAGGCACGGTGTCAGCTCGTGGCCGCGGCCGTCGAACTCGCCGCGGCGGATGGCCGCCGCCAATTCTGCTTCGTCGGCGAAGCCGAGTGCGATGACCGTCTGACCGACGGCGCGGTCGCCGGTGGCTTGCAGCTCACGCTGGATCATGCGCAGTGCATTTGCCGCGACGCGGGCGTGGAAGTTCACCTGGCCGTCGGTGGTGGCGCGCACGTCGTTGTCGAGGAAGTCCGCGACGGCATCGAGCATTTCCCCCGCGGTGGGACGGCCGTACAGGTTCATGCATCCTCCAGGAGATTCAACAGATCCCATTCGGTCTCGCAGACCCGCCGGCCGATGGTGGCCAGTTCCACCGAGGGCGTTTGACCGCACAGGTGCCGCTGCGCCTGATACCGGCAGATGACGCCCCAGCGCAGTGTCGCCAGGACCTGCCACCACCGGAATCCGGCCCGGTCCACCCGGACGCCACCCGCTCGCTCGTAGGCGGTCAGGAAATCATCGATGGCGCCCAGACCGCCCGCGGCCTGCGCCTTCGACGCGCCGAACCGCCAGGCGCGAATGCAGAACCAGGCAAGGTCCTCGCGCGGGTCGCCGGCATGCGTCAGCTCCCAATCCAGCACCGCGGCCAGATCCGAGCCGTCGACGATGAGATTGCCCATCCGGAAATCGCCGTGCACCACGGTCCGGGACGCGACGGGGGGCCGGTTGTGCTCCAGCCAACGGAAGGCCCATTCGAACGTCGCGGTGGTGTCGCCCATAGTGTCGAGTTCGGTGCGCCACCGGCTCAGTTGGTCGTCTCCGGGCAGGTCGGCTGCCTCGGGGTCGGCGCGATGGATGGCGGCGAGCGCGGAAGCGCACTGCGTCAACAACCGCGAGCGGCCGGTGTCGTCGAGGCCACGCTGAATCCGGCGCACGATGGTCTCGCCGGGGACCTCCGCGCAGACCAGATACGGGTTGCCCAGTGGTTCGACGGAATCCGAGGCGGCGATGATCTCCGGTACCGGTGCGCCCTGGGCGGCGGCCAACGTCTGCACGCCGGCTTCCAGTTCCATCCCGGCGTGCACGTCATCGGGCGATCCGGTGCGCAGGATCAGCCGTTTGGACTCGTCACCGGTGCGCGCGGTGAAGGCCCAGGTCGTGCGGCTGGCGCCGCCGGTGAGCCGGCGCAGATCGTCGATCGTGACGCCGGAGCCGAGCGCGGGTTGCAGGACGGCACCCAGCTCGGCTTCGAAGTCACTCATCGGGGTTTGGCTCCGAATTTCAGCATCCGCTGCGCGACCCGGCGGATCTGGATCTCCTCGGCGCCCTCGGTGATCCGGTACCGGCGGTGGTGGCGGTAGATGTGCTCGAAGGGTTCGTGGCGGCTGTAGCCGATCCCGCCGTGGATCTGCATCGCCCGGTCGGCGGCTTCGCAGACCAGACGGTTGGCGCGGTAGTTGGCCATCGACACCTTGTCGGAGACCTCCATGTGGTGGTCACGGTCGAGATGCCAGGCCGCGTAGTACACCAGCAGGCGAACCATCTGTGCCTCCGTCTGCAGTTCTGCCAGCGGCCACTGCACGGCCTGGTTCACCGCCAGCGGCTTGCCGAACACCACGCGCTGACCGGCGTACCCGGCGGCGCGGTCGATGCAGTACTGGGCCGCACCCAGGCTGCTCGCGGCCTGCCGGATTCGGTTCTCGTGCAGAAACGTCTGGCCCACCTCGAGTCCATGGTTCACCTCGCCGAGCACCGCATCTGCGGGCACGCGGACATTCTTGAGAATCACCTCACCGTGGTCGCTGGGCATGTTGAACGTCCACCAGTAGTAGGGCACCTCGAAACCCGCGGCGTCGGTGGGCACCACGAACGCAGTGATGCCCGTCGCCGAGCCGTCCTCCCCGGAGGTTCTGGCGAAGATCAGGTCGTGGGTGGCGCGGTGGACGCCGGTGTTCCAGCGTTTGGCGCCGTTGATCACCCAGCCGTCCCCGTCGGGCACGGCCGTCGTCTCCAGCCAGGTGGCGTCGCTGCCGTGGCCGGGCTCGGTCAGGCCGAAGGCCATCGACCGCTCACCGGTGAGCATCGCCTGCACCCATTCCCTCTTCTGGGCTTCGGTGCCGAACCGCGACATCATGATGACTTGCGGGAAATTCCCGACGATCGATGACTCGTCCTGCAGGTCGTTGTGCAGGCCGAGACCTCGGTGCGCCAGGTGCTCCCGGATGATCGCCATGTCAAGGTTGGTGCCGCCGCGCCCGCCGAACTCCTCCGGCAGCCCGTAGCGCAGCCACCCGGCCGCATCCGCGCGGCGGCGCATCTCGTCGAGCAGGTCTTCCCATTCCCGCCGCGGAATGCCGCCGTTGTCCAGATCGGTGCGCGCGAACTCGCGCCGGCGGTCGAAGTACTGGATGTTCTCGCGTTCCAGCGGCTTGATCTCCGCCTCGATGAACGCGTCCATCTCGGCGAGAAGACCCGGAAGGTGTTCGGGCAAACTGAAATCCACGCTGACTTCCTCTCAGTGGCCGTACAAGATCTTCCTCCAGATCGTCGCCAGCGTACGCACGGCGTCCTCGTCGGTGCTGCGCACGCCGAGTGCGGCGGCGTCCGGACGCAGGTACACCGTGGTGAACTGCTCGAACAGCAGGCACACCGCCAGGGCGATGTGGTCGGCATCCAGATCGTCGGCATAGCCCTGCTCTTGCGCGCGCAGCACCGACGCTCGCACGACGCCCATGCCGAAGCGGCGGAACTCGTTCTGCACCGCGGCGAACCGCGGCTGGGTGGCGCCGAGCTGGGCCACCGCGACCATGATCCCCAGGTTCTGCCGGAAGACGTTCCAATAGCCGGTGACGGCTTCGGTGAAAAATGTTGTGTCGTTGGGTGATTCGGGCAGTCGGACCGGCCTCCCGGACACTACGCGGTGCAGGAATGATTCTGCGAGCACCGCCAGCAGATCTTCCTTGTCGTCGAAATACCGGTAGAAGACCGCCGGCGACCTGCCCGCCGCCGACGTGATGTCCGACAGCGTGGTCCCGTGGAATCCTCGCTCGGCGAACAACTTCCGTGCCGCCTGCTCGATGGCGCCGCGGGTCTGGCGACCTTTGGCGGAAAGCCCCGTGTCCTGCGGCCGGGTCATGGCTCAACCGGGGATTCGGTCGCCGGCGCGCAAGAGGGCGCTGGGCAGGTCGTGTCCGACGGCGTGCTGCGCGACGGCGGCGGCTTCGATGGCCTTGCCCAGATCGACATCGGTTCCGAAATCGCTGTCCCGCAGCAGATAGACGAGGTCCTCGGTGGCGATGTTGCCGCTGGCACCCGGCGCGAACGGGCATCCGCCCAGCCCGCCCGCCGAGGCGTCCAGTCGCCGCACCCCCGCCTGGACCGCGGCGTAGGCGCTGGCCAGGCCCGACCCGCGGGTGTTGTGGAAGTGCGCGCCGAACGGCAGATCACCGAGAATCGGTTTGAGCGCCGCGACGAGCGAGGTCACCCGCCAGGGAGTGACGGTCCCGATGGTGTCGGCGACTGCGATCCGGTCCGCCCCGAGATCCCTTGCCGCCGTCACAATGTTGATAACCCGCTGCGGCGGAATCGGGCCGTCGAAGGGGCAGTCCCACGCGGTGGCGACGATCACCTCGACGGATGCGCCGTTGTCGTGCGCGATGCCGATGATGTCGGCGATGGACGCGGTGGCCTCGGCGGTGCCGCGGCCGACATTGGCCCGGCTGTGCGCGTCGGACGCCGACACCACGTACTCGATCGAAGTCAACCCCGCCGCGATCGCGCGTTTGGCGCCGTTGGGGCTGGCAACGAGCGCGGAGAACTCGACGGCGTCGAATCGTCTGAGTTCGGTGGCGAGTTCCTCGGCGTCGGCCAGTGCGGGGACTTTCGACGGCGACACGAACGCGGTGGCCTCGATCTCCCGGACTCCGGTGGCCACCACGGCTTCGAGTAGGTCCAGCTTGGCGGACAAGGCAATCGGCGCTTCGATCTGCAAACCGTCGCGCAGGCAGACCTCGCGGATGGTGACGTGTGCCGGCCGCTCGCTCACAGGAGCCGTATTGTTCGCGTCGCTCCCGTCAGTCGCTGCGCTCCATCCGCTCGCTCCGCTCACAGGA
>CAZEHT010000034.1:0-34282 GCA_964511995.1 uncultured Mycobacterium sp. | reverse complement strand
ACCGACACCGGATCCGGGCCCTGCTCCAACACCACATGCGCATTCGTCCCGCCGAAGCCGAACGACGACACCCCCGCCCGCCGCGGATGGTCGGCCGCGGGCCAATCAGTCTGTTCCGCAACGACTTTCAGACGAAGGTTGTCGAACGGGATGTGAGGATTGGGATTCTCGAAATTCAGGTTCGCGGGGATCCGCCCACGGTGGAGCGACAGCACCGCCTTGATGAACCCCGCTATTCCGGCGGCGGCCTCCAAATGACCCAGATTGGATTTGACCGCACCGATCAGCAGTGGAGCGCCCGGCGTCCGTCCACGGCCGAGCACCGTTCCCAGTGCGCGGGCTTCGATGGGATCGCCGAGCAGGGTGCCGGTCCCATGGGCCTCGATGTAGTCGACGTCGCGCGGCGACACCCCTGCGTTCGCGTAGGCGGCGCGCAGAACGTCCATCTGCGCCGCCGGGTTGGGAGCCATCAGCCCGTTGGACCGGCCGTCCTGATTGACCGCCGAACCCCGCACCACCGCCAACACCCGATCGCCATCACGCAACGCATCGGAAAGCCGCTTGAGCACCGCGACACCGCAGCCCTCACCCCGCACAAAACCATCGGCGCGCGCGTCGAACGCGTGACAGCGCCCCGTCGGCGACATCGCCTCCGCCTGATCGAAGCTGCGGGTGACCACCGGTGTGAGCAGCAGATTGACCCCTGCCGCGATGGCCAGATTCGAATCGCCGGTCCGCAGGCTCTGGCACGCCAGATGCACCGCGACCAGCGAGGAGGAGCATGCCGTGTCCACGGTGATCGACGGACCCCGCAGGTCGAAGAAATACGAGACGCGGTTGGCGATGACGCTCAGGGCACCGCCGGTACCGGACCACGCATCGACCTTGCTGAGATCTGCCGTGGCCAGATATCCGTATTCGCCGCCGCATGCCCCGGCGAAAACGCCTGTCTGGGTATGCCGCAACGAATCGGGCCGGAGTCCGGCATGTTCCAGGGCCTCGTGTGCCACCTCCAGCAGCAGACGCTGTTGGGGATCCATCGTGGCCGCTTCCCGCGGGGTGATCTCGAAGAAGTCCGCGTCGAAAGCGTCGACCTCACTCAGGAACGAACCCCAGCGGGTGGTGTCGGACAGCGCCGCCTCCACCTCGGGTGAGCCGTTGTCGAAAGCCACCCACCGATCCCGCGGAACTTCCCCGACAGCCGACCGGCCCTCAGACAGGAACTGCCACAACGCTTCCGGGCCGTCTATGTCACCCGGAAACCGGCAGCCGAGGCCGATGACCGCGATCGGCTCGTCGACCCATCGTCGATCTGCCGAATCTGGGGTCTCATCCTCGGTTTTCGACTCGGGCGCGGTGAGATATCCGGCGAGCGCGTTGATGGTGGCGTGCTGCCAGAACTCCACCGGCGACACCGTCCGGCCCAGCAGTTCGGCCAGTTCTCCGGACAGCACCACCGCATCGCGTGATCCCACCCCCAGGTCCCAGAACGAAGAGTCGGGGTCGACAGCGTCGGGGTCGCAGCCGATGTTGGTGATGAGGTAGTCGACCAGCCATTCGCGAAGGTCAGCCGCAGAACGATCCGCAGTCATATCGCCCTCAACCCAGCCTTTCGGAAAGTTCTTTGAGCAGTTCGTCATCGGTCAGGTCGTCGTAGGCGTCGACCTCGTCCCGCTCGGCTACCTCGACCAGCTCCGGGAGAACGGTGGCCAGATAGCCGACGAGCGCGTCGACGGTCGGATAGTCGAACACGACAGATGCCGGTAACACCTCGCCGAGCGTTTCGGCGAGGGACCGCTGCAGTGTCACGCTCATCAGCGAATCCATCCCGGATTGGAAGAAACCCGCCGACGGATCGAGCAACCGCTGCGAAGCCAGGCCCATGGCCGCCGCGACCGCCGCGTGCACGTGGTCGAGCAGGAGATCTCGGCGTAGCTCCGCTTCGCACTCACGCAACGCGGTACGGAACGCTGTGCTCGACGTGGAGGCGACGTCGCCGTCGGAGTCGGTGGGCAACAGCTCGTCCACGATGTGCAGGGTTGCCCGGGTGCGATAAGCGGCCGCAAGCCGAGCCCAGTCGGCGGCGACGACGGTGGAACGAACCGGGGCGCCTGCGCCGGTGAGCACCCGCAGCGCCTGGATCGCGACCTCGTCGGGCATGGGTTCGAGCCCCGAGTCGACAGTCACTTGACGTTCCTGCTCAGTCTGGCTGTCGGTCAACGACTTCCAGAGCCCCCAGTTGACGGCGGTGGCCGGCAGGCCGGCCGCACGGCGCATGTAGGCGAAGGTATCCAGGAAGGTCGTGGTGGCCGCGTAGTGAGCCAGCCAGCGCGAGCCGGTCAGCCCGGAGATCGACGAGAACACCACGAATCGACGCACCGGGTGGTGCAGCGACAGGTTGTGCAACAACGACACCGCGTCGAGCTTGGGCCGGAACATCGCCGTCACGTCGTCTTCGGTCATGTCGGCCAGCGTCACCGGCCCTCCGCCGAAGGCGGACAGGTAGATACCGTGCAGCGGAGGCAGGTCGGCACCGAAGCGGTCGAACAGTGCGGCCATATCCGGCGGGGATGCCGCATCGGCTGCCACCGTCACCAACGTCGTACCCGTCTCCGACAGGCTCGCGCTCAACTCGTGGAGTCGCGAACCCGGATTGCGGGAAACCGCGACGATGGTGGACGCACCCATATCGGCGAGCTGTCGGATCAGATGCGGTCCGATGTTGCCGGTCGCCCCGATGACCAGGTGGCAGCCGCCATCAGCAGGCACGTGGAGTTCGGCCGGCGCCTGCGGCGGGCAACCCCGTCGCAGGCGCGGTACCCGGCGCAGGCCGGCGCGGTAGACGACCTGGTCGTCTCCATCGCCACCGTGCGCCTCGTCCACCACGTACCTCGCGGCCAGCCCGGCGGGCACGGACTCGTCGATATCGACGATGCCGCCCCAGATTTCCGGATGCTCCAGGGCCAGCGCGCGACCCAGGCCCCACAGCACGGCATGAACGCTATTGGCCCGATCACCTTCGCCGACCGGCTGTGCATTGCGCGTCAGGAAGAACATGCGCGGGGGCCGGGAGCGCTGCGCCATCGACGCCGCGACCGCCGCCAGCCGTCGCGCGGCATTGAACACCTGATAGGCCGATCCGGCATCGGAGGTATCCGAGGACACCGGCGGCGCGTACAGGACATGAGTGACCCCGGTGAGCATCTCCGCGAGGGCGCTGTCGTCGGCCTCCTCGGCCGGCACAGACGGCGAGTGCACGTTCACTCGGGAGTCGTCGCCGAGGATGCGGCCCATCTGGGCGCCGAGTTCGGGCGACGCAAGCGCCAGCCACCTGCTGTCGGTGTCGGCGGTTACACTGGCCGGCTCACGAACCGGCCACGTCAGTTCGCAATACCACTCCCGCGGCACCGCGCCGTCGCCCTGCCTCGACCAATCGGCTTCTGGCTCAGCCGTTTCGCGCCGCCGACGGATCGGTGTCACGTCCATCCAGTGCCGAGTGTGGTGCCACGGGCTGCTGGGAAGCACCGGATGCGGCTCCGGCGGATGGGGTGTCTTCGGCGGACGATTCGTATGGGTGGCATTGAGGTTGACGTGGAAACTCACCGTGTCGTCGCCATCTCGCCAAAGCGTGCCGACGCTGTGGTGATGGCTCGTCGGACTCGTCGACTCCAGCGTCGCGGTGACCGCATTCGTCAGAATCGGATGGACGCTGATCTCGACGAACGTGCTGTGGTCCGTTGCGGCCGCGGCAATCGCCTGGCGCAGCCTCGCCGCGTTGCGCACATTGGCGACCCAGTACTCGGCGTCCAGCGGCCGATTCCGATCCATGTCCTCGATCGCGGTGGACAGGAAGGGTATCGAGGGAATCCTCGGCGTCAGATCCGCCAGTGCCGCACGCAGATCGGGCAGGATCGGATCCATCGCCGCGGTGTGCGAGGCGACCTCCATGTTGACTCGCCGGGCGAACCCGTTGCGCTCGCTCACGGCGGCGATCGCCGCGTCGACCGGTGCCACCGGGCCGGCGATCACCGTTTGCCGTGGCGAGAGGTAGCCCGCCACGCTCACGCCGGGCAGGCCGGCGATCAATTCCTCGGTGGCCCCGGCATCCAGGTTGAGCAGTGCCACGGCCCCCTGCCCGGCAAGCCGCGACATCAGCCTCGAACGCGCCGCGATGACCCGAAATCCGTCGGCCGGTGTCAGCGCGCCGGCCACCACCGCCGCCGTGACCTCACCCATGGAGTGCCCGATCACCGTGTCGGGGTGCACGCCGTAAGAGCGCCACAGTTCGGTCAGGCCCAGCTGCAATCCCATCAGCACCGGCTGAACCCGGTCGTCACCGTTGACTGGCTCGCTTCCGGCGATGACCTGCCACAGCGAATAACCCATGTGCTCGGTGAAGACCGGGTCCAACTCGGCGATGGCCTCGGCGAATACCGGCTCGTCGACAAGCAGCTGTCGGCCCATGCCGACCCAATGCGAGCCCTGACCCGAGTAGACGAACACGGTGCCGCCCCGGCACGTCCCGTCATGGGGCTCGACCACGCCGGCGGCGGTCTGACCGGCGGCCAGCGCGCGCAGCCCGGCGACCGCCGTCGCGCGGTCGCGTGCGCACACCGTGGCGAATCGGGC
The DNA here is from genome assembly GCA_964511995.1 of uncultured Mycobacterium sp. GTDB lineage: Bacteria > Actinomycetota > Actinomycetes > Mycobacteriales > Mycobacteriaceae > Mycobacterium. The sequence continues at coordinate 29,653 of CAZEHT010000034.1, read as the reverse complement.
ATGGGGGGTCCGGTGATGGTTGAGCGTGTGCGCGACGTCGGTCAACGCCACGTCGCGGCCGTCACCGTCCATCCACTGCGCCAGCATGCCGGCCATCGACGCAATCCGCTCGTGAGTCGAACCCGAGACCACCAACGTGCTCACCGCTGAATCCGGCTTGGGGGCAACGTGTTTGGTGGCAGGAGCCTGCTCGATCACGACGTGCGCATTGGTGCCGCCGAACCCGAACGACGACACACCGGCCCGCCGCGGCCGTTCGATCGAAGGCCAATCCTGATGTTTGACAACGACTTTCAGCCGTAACTGGTCGAACGGGATATGCGGATTGGGACTTAGGAAGTGCAGGTTCTTCGGGATGCTCGATCGGTGCACCGCCAGCACCGCCTTGATGAATCCCATCACCCCGGCCGCCGCCTCGAGATGGCCGACGTTGGTCTTGAGCGCACCGATCAACAGCGGCGAGTCGGCCGGGCGGCCGCGCCCCAACACCGTGCCGAGGGCACGTGCCTCGATGGGATCCCCGAGCAGGGTTCCTGTCCCGTGGGTTTCAACGTAGTCGACCTCGTGCGGCGCCACTCCGGCGTTGGCGTACGCCGAGCGCAACACCGCGATCTGAGCGGCCGGGTTGGGAGCCAGCAGGCCGTTGGACCGGCCATCCTGATTCACCGACGAGCCCCGTACCACCGCGAGTACCCGATTGCCGTCGCGCAGCGCGTCACCGAGCCGCTTGAGGATCACCACCCCGCACCCCTCGGCGCGGACGAAGCCGTCGGCGTCGGCCGAAAACGAATGGCACGCCCCACTGCGGGACAACGCGCCGGATTGGTCGAATCCGCGGAACACCACCGGCGACAACAGCAGGTTCACCCCGCCCACGATCGCCGTATCGGAGTCCTGCATCCGCAGGCTTTGGCAGGCTAGATGGAGCGCGACCAGCGACGACGAGCAGGCGGTGTCGACGCTCACGGAGGGGCCGCGCAGATCGAGAAAGTACGACAGCCGGTTGGCGATGATGCTCAGCGCACCGCCCGGGTTGGTCCACGCGTCGACCGCCGGCAGATCGGCGGAGGCCAGATACCCGTACTCGCCGATGCTCGCTCCGACGAAGACCCCGGTTTGCGATCGGCGCAGCGAATTCGGCGCAATGCCGGCATGTTCCAAGGCTTCCCAGGCCACTTCCAGCAGCATTCGCTGTTGGGGGTCCATCTTGGCGGCTTCGCGAAGTGAGATGTCGAAGAACTCCGCGTCGAAGGCGTCGATGTCGGTCATGTACGACCCCCATCGCGTGGTATGCGCAAGAGCCGCTTGGGTATCGGCCGACCCGTCGTCAAACGGCATCCACCGTTCAGCCGGAACCTCGGTCACGGTGGAGCGGCCTTCGCACAGGAACTGCCACAGCGCGTCCGGCCCGGATATTCCTTCGGGCAGGCGGCATCCCAGGCCAACCACCGCGATCGGCTCGTTGATGCCGCCCAAGGCCGGGTCGAGAACGGCCTCGGCATCAGTCTCGGCTTCGGACCCGGCCAGAAACCGGGCCAGGGAATCGATCGTCGGGTGCTGCCAGAAGTCCACCGGCGAAACCGTCCGGCCGAGCAGTTCGGACAACTCGCCCGAGAGGACGACCGCGTCTCGCGAACCCACGCCGAGGTCGTTCATCGACGCGTTGAAATCGATCGCCTCAGGGCTGCATCCGATGTTCGTCACGAAGTAATCGACGAGCCAATGGCGAAGACCGGCCTCGTCCAGGGGCTCCGTCATGCTGTGGCCCCCCGACGACCGAAATCATCCGACCTGTGCCACCACATCAGGTACTCCTCTCACGACCGGCCGGAGCCGACTCCACGCTGTCGAGCAGCTCGCTCAACACACCGTCGGCGGTGTCGGACAGCAAGTCGAAGCCGTCATCGCCACCTTCCTGCGGCGAGAGCTTCCCGGCGATGAAGGCCGTCAGCGCGGAGATGGTCGGGTGATTCCAGAGCATCGTCGCCGACAGGTCGATGCCCAAGAGCCCTTCGGCCTCTCTGCGAATCGACATAGCCATCACCGAATTGAGACCCATCTCAGCGAACGGCAATTCGACGTCGAGGTCGGCCGCCGGGAGCCGGAGTTCGTGGGCCAGGATGGTCCGCAGCGCGGCTTCGAGTTCGACAAGCAGCTCGTCGGCCGCCATCTCCGACCAGGCCCGCCCCGGTGTCGCCAATCGATTAACGCCGGCATCCGGCCGCTCGGTCGGCAGCGGAGCCATCACCGCTTGCGCGATGTCGAAGGTGTCCACGTACTCCCACGCGGGGAAGGCTTCTTGCGGCGTGATGGGCCGTGAGCCCAGCCGTTCCAGCTCGTGCAGGACAACCGCCGCGTCGGCGGCGAACCCCAGGCCCCGCCAGGCCACCCAGTCCAGGCTGACGGTGTGACAACCCTGACGATGCCGGGCCCGGGCGAGACCGTCGAGGTAGGCGTTTGCGGTGGCATAGGCGCCCTGCCCGGGGACGCCGAACACCGCGCCGGCCGCTGATGTCAAGAAGAAGAAGTCGACGCTGGTCGGCGGGAAGGCCTCATGCAGTGCTTGGGCACCGGAAACCTTCGGCCACATTGTCCGCCGAATTCGACTCTCGTCAATCTCGGTCAGCAGTTGGCCCTCGGTGACTCCGGCGGCGTGTATGACACCGCGGATCGGGGGTTCGCCGTCGTCGTCCCGGCTGTCCAGCAACGCCTGGACCGCGTCGCGCGATCCGACGTCGAGGGCGACCGCGTCGACGGACACGCCGCGCCTTTCCAAAGAACGGATGGCCGCCACCTTCTGGCGCAGGTCCGCATCGTTGCCTTCGCTGTCCCAGTCGCGCCGGGGCGGCAGTGCTGTGCGGCCGGCAAGCACCAGGCGGCGGGCGCCGCGGTCGGCCAGCCAGCCGGCCATCAGCAGACCAAGCGCACCCAATCCGCCGGTAATCAGGTATGCCGCGTCGGAACGGCACCGCACTGGTTCGCGCACCGGCTCACCGGACACCGGCACCACCGCCGGCACGAAGAACTCACCGTCGCGCAGCGCGAGGATCGATCTGGCCGGGCTCTGCAGCACGGTGGCCAGCGCGGGAGCGCAATCGTCGAAGTCTTCGTCGATATCCTGACCAGCCGGGATGTCCACCAGGCCGCCCCATAGCTCGGGCTGCTCGGCCCGGATCACCCCGGCAAGTCCCCAAAGACCGCTCAGTCGCACCGCCGCGTCGGAGGCGGCCTCGCGCACACCGCGGGTGATGATCCACAGCCTGGCCGGGTGCGCGTCGCCCTGTAGCGCGAGCCGGCGGACGAGGTCGGCCACCTCGGCCGTCAGCCGGGTCGCGCAGTCAAGGTCGGTCTCGGTGTCGTGCAGCGGTGCGGGATCGGCGACGTAGACGACGCAACGCGCCTCGCCGACGGTGGCCGGCCGGTAGCCGGCCTCGGCCAGGCGATCGGCGAGCAGGCGAGCGGCGGTTGGATTCCCCACGACCGCGAGCGGGCAGGGCGCCTCGAAACCCTGTCGCGCTCGAGGATCCTCGGGTTCGGCCCGGCTCTGCCATTCGATCCGGTGCGCCAATGCCCGCGGATCGGCGTGGCCCGGATCGGTCCCGGACCCCGCGGCGACGTAGCGCAGCCCGCGGATGTCGATGCACGTAGTGCCGTCGGGTGCCGCCACCGAGACGTCGACCCTGAGTTCATGCTCGTCACCACCGCGGCGGTGGACGGCGATCGAGCCGTTCCCGGCTATGGCTCGGGCGTCGAATCGGATGCTTTCGACGGCTGCGGGCAACAGCAGTTCGGGGTTTGAGATGTCCACGAGGCGGGCGAGGTGAACGGCGGCGTCGAGCATGGCGAGCGCCGACCCGTCGGCGGACTCCACCTCTGCGTACAACCCACCGGGTGTGGATCTCCACGAGGCGATCGACCACCGAAACGGCTGGCCCTCGATGCCCCACGCTCGTTGCAGTTCCTCCACCGCTGCGGGATCGGCGGCGAGCGCCGGGTGATCGTCGTGGTCGCGCAGGACCTGCGCGCGTTGCGGCTCGTCGAGGACCGACTCACCGACCCGGGCACCGACGTGCCTGACCCAGTGCTGCCCGGCGGTGTCGGTCGACGACACCGTGAGCGATCCGTCGTCGTAACGCACCTGGATCAACCGCGGCTGGTCGACAACGACCGGATGCTCGAATCGGATGTCGGACAGTGCCGATGCGCCGCAATCGGCCGCTGCGGCCGAGAGTGTCTGCAACAGCACCGACGCCGGAACGAGTTCCACAGCGCGGACCCGATGGACGCCGGGGTACGGCTTGTGCTCGGGCACCAACCGGGCCTGCCAGAGATGATGCGCCGGCGGCCCGTCAGCGAGCGAGATGCGCTCACCGAGCAACGTGCCGGGTCTGGGCACGAACGCCGCTGCGCTCAGCGCGTTCTCGGTGTTCTGGGTGTCGATCCAGTGACGGCTGTGATGCCACGGTGTGGGCGGCAGGACCGGACCCGGCTCGGCCGCATGCGGTGTGTCTGGCGGCCGGGTGACGCACGTGCTGTTGAGGTTGGTGTGGAAGCTGACCGTGTCGTCGCCGTCGCGCGACAGCGTGCCGATGCTGTGGTAGTGGCGTGATTCGAGGGTTTCGGCGATGGCGTTGGTCAGGGTGGGGTGTGGGCTTATTTCGACGAAGGTGCTGTGGTGCTCGGAGGCGGCGGTGATGGCCGCGCTGAACCGGACCGGCCGGCGAACGTTGTCGACCCAGTACTGGGCGTCGAGTCGGGGCGCGTCGGTGCCGATCGAGTCGGTGATAGTGGAGATGAATCGGATGGTCGGGCTCTTCGGCGTCAGCTCCGCGAGCGCCGCACGAAGCTCGGGCAGGATCGGATCCATCAACTCGGTGTGCGAGGCGACCTCCATGTTGACCCGCCGTGCGAACCGCTCCTGCGCGCTCACCTCGGCGATCACGGCATCGACGGCTGCTACCGGGCCGGAGACCACCGTTTGGCGCGGTGAGGAGTACACCGTCACGCTGACGCCTGGGTATTCAACGATCAGCGCCTCGGCGGCGGCGGCGTCGAGTTCGAGCAGTGCCACCGCACCCTGCCCGGCCATCCGCGACATCAGGCGTGACCGGGTGGCGATTACCCGCAATCCCTGGTCCACGCTCAGTGCCCCGGCGACCACCGCCGCGGTCACCTCCCCCATCGAATGGCCGATCACCGAGTCCGGGACCACTCCGTAGGACCGCCACAACGCTGTCAGCGCCAGCTGTAATCCCATGATCACCGGCTGCACTCGCGCATCCCCGGTCACCGGATCGCCGTCGGCGAGAATCTGCCGCAGCGAAAACCCCACCTGCTCGACGAACACCGGCTCCAACTCGGCGATCGCCGCGGCGAATGCCGGCTCGTCGACGAGCAGCCGGCGCGCCATCCCTGGCCACTGCGAGCCCTGACCCGAGTACACGAACACCGTGCCCGGCCCACAGAGCCCCTGGTGCGCATCGACCACACCCGGCGCCGGCTCTCCGGCCGCCAATGACCGCAGTCCGGCCACCGCTTGGTCACGGTCACGCGCACACACGGTCGCGAACTTGGGGTGCCGGGTGCGGTGATGGTTGACGGTGTGGGCGATATCGCCAAGCGGCACCTCGGCGCCGGCGCCGGCCATCCAGTCGGCCAGCGCCGCCGCCGCCGCCGCGATCCGCGCCTGCGTCTTGCCCGATACCACCAGCGTGCTGACTGCCGGCTCGGCCACGGGCACCACAGGGGCCGCCACCGCAGCCTGCTCCAGGATTACATGGGCATTGGTGCCGCTGACGCCGAACGACGACACCCCGGCGCGCCGCATCCGGCCCACCGCCGGCCACTCCATCGGCTGCGCAGCGATCCTGAATCGCGAGGCGCCCGCACCGGCATGCTGCGTCAACCGGTCAAAATGCAGGTGTTGCGGAATGTGGCCGTGCTGCAGGCACAGAACCGTCTTGATGAAGCCCGCGATGCCCGAAGCTGACTCCAGATGACCCAGATTCGTCTTCACCGAACCCAGTACCAACGGCGCCGACTCATCCCGCTCACCGAAGACATGGCTCAACGCGTCGAGTTCGATCGGATCGCCCAGCGCCGTCCCCGTACCGTGGGCCTCGACGTAGTCGACATCCGACGGCTTGAGCCGCGCCGCGGCCAGCGCCCGACGCACCACGGCCTGCTGAGCCGGCCCGCTCGGCACGGTCTGCCCGCTACTGGGGCCATCCTGGTTGACCGCCGAACCCCGCACCACCGCCAATACCCGGTCCCCGTCGCGCAGCGCGTCGCCGAGCCGCTTGAGCACCACCACCCCGGCACCCTCGCTGCGCACATAGCCGTCGGCGGCCGCGTCAAAGGTCTTGCAGCGCCCGTCCGGAGCCAACATCCCCCACCGCGAACACGCGATGCTGTTCTCCGGGCTCAGAATCAGATTCACCCCGGCCGCCAACGCCTGATCGCTTTCCCGGCGCCGCAGGCTCTGACACGCCAGATGCACGGTCACCAACGACGACGAGCACGCGGTATCGACCACGACCGCCGGACCGTGCACACCGAGGAAGTACGCCAACCGCCCGGCGGCGAAGTTCGGCGCGTTCCCGAACGGGATGTAAGGGTCGATGTCCTCCGGCCGCAGCTTCCCCGCCAACGTCAACGAGTAGTCGTTGGTCGTCAACCCCACGAACACTGCGGTCTGCGTCCCCCGGATCGCCTGCCCGGTAATACCCGCGTTCTCCAGCGCCTCCCACGCGACCTCCATCAGCAACCTCTGCTGGGGATCCATTCCGGCCGCCTCGCGCGGCGAGACACCGAAGAACTCCGCATCGAATTCATCCGGCTGCCACGAAGTCAAAAACCCGCCGTCTCGAGTGCAGATCGTGCCCGGCACGGTGTGATCCGCCGAGTAGAACGCATCGGCATCCCAACGCTGCTCAGGGACCCGCACAATGCCGCTGCGCCCTTCGCGCAACAGCTGCCAGTACCCCGCCGGACTGTCCACCCCGCCCGGCAGCCGGCACCCCATCCCGACGACGGCGATCGGCTCGGTGTCAGCCCGCTCGGCAATTTCCAAGCGGGCAGTCAGATCATCGATCTTGCGCAGCGCCTCGGTGACGATCGCCCGGCGATCCAAAGACCCGACACCGGCGTTCCCGGGTGGGCCGTATGCGGTCATGCGGTCGTGACCAGGCGTGCGAAGCCCTCCTGCCGGTAGATCTCACCGCACGCCGAACGACGGATCTTGCCGCTCGTCGTGATCGGAATGGAGCCGGGCGGTACGAGCACGACATCGGCCACGCGAAGGCCGTGGGACTTGGAGACCGCCGATGTCACTTCGCGCTTGACTTCGCGGAACCTGCTCAGGATCTCGTCTTCGGAGTTGCCACGCATCTTGAGTTCGACGATCGTGACGAGCTGCTCTCCCTGGCCGTTGGCCACGGAGATCGCCGCGACCCGCCCACCGCTGATCTCCTGGATCGTCGCCTCGATGTCGTCCGGGTAGTGATTGCGTCCGTCGACGATCAGCAGATCCTTGATGCGGCCGATGATGAACAGGTCACCTTCGGAGATGACGCCCAGATCTCCGGTCCGCAGCCAGGGCCCCTTCGGGGTTCCCGGGGACGGCTCGGCGAGTTCACCGCCGAAGGTTCGCGCCGTTTGCTGGGGGTTTCGCCAGTAGCCCGACGCGACATTGCCGCCGTGCACCCAGATTTCGCCGACCTTGCCGGCCGGATTCTCGATGCAGGTCTGCGGGTCGACGATCCGCACGGTGCAGGAGCGTGGCGGGCCATGGCTGACCAGTTCGACACCGCCGTCGGCGCAACGTTGCGCGTAGCCGTCCGACAGCTCGTCGTAGGAGAAGCGGACCGACGGCAGCGGCCGGCCGGGCAACGCCGATCCGACGTATACGGTCGCCTCGGCGAGGCCGTATGCCGATCGCAGTGCCGTGGCGGGGAGGTTGAACGGCGAGAACCGCTCGGTGAAGCGTCGCAGTGTGGAGGCGTGGATCCGCTCGGCACCGGTGACAAGGCTCAGCACACCACTCAAGTCGAGTCCCGCCATGTCCTTGTCGGACGTCCGACGCACCGCGAGTTCGTATGCGAAGTTGGGCGCGGGCGAGACCGCATTGGTGCTCCTTGCCACCAGCTGCATCCAGCGAGCGGGCTTCTGCAGAAACGCCATCGGGCTCGTGAGGACCGCGCGGAACCCGTAAGCGATCGGTCCGAAGATTCCCAGCATCAAGCCCATGTCGTGATAGAAGGGCAGCCACGACACGACCGTGGTGTCCGCCGGCGGAACCCCCCCGGTGTCTTCGAAGTAGTCCGCCTTGATCTGCGCCAGGTTCGCCGCAAGGTTTTCGTTTGACACCACGACGCCGGCCGGCGACCGCGTCGAACCCGAGGTGTACTGCAGGAAAGCCGTCTTTGCCAGTGCCCGGTCGGTCTCGAACGGGGGTGGCGGGGTGCCAAGGTCGAGGGCGTCGACTTCAATCACAACCGGAGAACCGAGGACGCTCGACACAGTCGGCAGCAAGTCGCCCACAGCCACCGACGAGGTGATGACGGCCACCGGTGCGCAGTCGTTCAGAGCCGCAGACACCCGTTCGTCGTGCACACCGAACATCGGCACCGACAACGGGACGGCGATGAGTCCGGCCTCGAGGGCGGCGAGCAGTCCGACGATGTAGTCCATGCCCTGTGGCGCCATGATTGCGACACGGTCACCGACCGATGCGTGTTGCGCAAGCTCCTGGGCGACGACCCGCACCCGCTGGTGCAACTCACCCCACGTGACCGATTCAGCAAACCCTTCCGGGTCGACGTCGTAGTCGACGAACGTGAATGCTATGACACTTGGCTGCGTCTGCGCACGTGATTCAAGCATGGCGGGAATAGAGGTATTCATCGCGATCACGGCCTCCACAACACCTTTCTCTGTTCAACCGGCGTGTTCAGGCTGAAACCCGGAAGCGACGGTTATTTGCCCGGCCATGACCTCCCCGACCTTCCGGACATGATCCCACGCACAGAAGGCTAGCACCGCGGACTAACCCCTGCTTGATACACCCACCCGCGCAGTCGTTGAGCGGGCTGGTCAGTTGCCGTAAAACAACACGTCAACTCCATCGTCTGCGGTAGGGCACACGTTACCGAGCGAATGAAGTTATGTCACCTTTGACTTGCGGGCAGGTGTAAACCATCTTCGCCTACCCAGGTCGTCACGACCGAGACTGCCCTAACTGACTGCCGAGTAAGTTTGCCCTCATCGTTCTCGGCTGTTCCCACCCGTACGCCTGGCACCTGCAGTCCCACGTCAGCCAACCATGCTGGCCGAAACACGAGCTTCGATGTCCGCCACCAGCTCCGGAAGGTGCTCGGTCAGGTAGAAGTGATGACCAGCAAATTCTCGAATGGTGAACTCCGATGTCGTGCGCTGCGCCCAATGCATGACCTTCTCACGGGTGGCGACTTCATCGTCATCGGCAAAATAGGCGAAGATCGGGCATGACACTGTAGCCTCGGGCGGACAATCGTAGTTCATAATGGCCTTGAAACCACGCAGAGTCGGCAGAATCTTCGCTGCGAACTCCTCGTTCTCGAGAAATTCGGGGTTGACACCCGTCATCTCGGTGACCGCGTCGAGCAGGCCTCGATCGGACTCCGGGATGTAGTCAGAGCCACTGGCGCCGGGCGCCGCGCTTGCGGAAACGAACAGCGCACCGATCGGCTGTCCGGCATCTTCGAACCGCCTGGCCACCTCGAAGGCCACCAGAGCGCCCATGCTGTGCCCGAAGAACGCGACCTTGCCCGACGCGCCGTCCATCGCGGGCAGTTTTTTGCACACCTCGTCAGCGAGGGCGCAGATACTCGTGAACGACGACAGGTCGTGGGTGCCGCCCTTGCCCGGGTATTGCACCGCCACCCGCTTGATATCCGTGCTGAACGTCTTCGCGAACGGGATGTAGAAGCGTGCGGACCCGCCCGCGTGCGGGAAAATGTAGAGTGTCGGCCCAATCACGCCGGATACCCTATCGCGTTACGGTGCACCCGTTTGGCACGCGAGAACCCCGACCGGGTCAGCCGGCGGCCGACTCCGGCGCGTAGAAGCGGGCACCGTACTCGCGAACCGGCGCGTACCCGCGGGAGCGCGCGAGCGCCGCACCACGCCGGATCAGTGCCGCGATGGCGATGAAGCCCATTTGGTCGGAGGCGACGAACGGCGTGAGCAGCCGGTTGTGCACCAGCCCGATCGACAGGCCCAGATCGGGGATCGCCCAGCCGGTGCATCCGCCGAGCCCCACGTGGCCGAAGCCGGGCAGCACGCCCGGAGCGGGTATCGCGTGGTAGCCGAGATGAAACGACATCGGCATGATCACGCTGCGATCCGGGGTCAGACTCAGCCGGCCGGACAGCCCGGATGCGATCTCGGGCGAGAGATACCGCACCCCGTCGATGATGCCGTCGTTGGCGATCGCGCCGTACATGCGGGCCAGCGCGCGGGCCGTAGCCACCCCGTTGGCCGAGGGGATCTCGCTGTCGAGGAACGGGATTTTGCCCTGCACGACGGCTTTCATTCCGGGGAAGTACAACGCGCCGAATCCGAAAGTCATCTGGAGCATGGCGGCCCGCGGCGCGATCCAGTTGAATGCCGGATTTTGGATGTTGCGCTGCGGATGGATGATCTGGGCCGGGCGGGTGGGCGCGAACGCGGGCGGGCGGCCCAGGTGTATTCCGTCGGTGTTAAGCGGCTCGGCGACCTCGTCGCGGAACAATTGCCGCATGCCCTTGCCGGTGACCGCCCGCGCCAGTCCGGACAGCAGCCAGCCGTAGGTGACCGCATGGTAGGCCGGCTTGCCCCGCAGGCTTGTCGCGGGCGCGGCCGCCAGCCGATTCTCCATGGTGACGTGATCCATCAGCTCGGCCTTGCTGACGCCGTTGAGGCGGGACAACCCTGCCCGGTGGTGCATCATTTCGCGCACGGTGATGTCGGCCTTGCCGTTGGCGCCGAATTCGGGCCAATAATCGGCGACCGGGGTGTCGTAGTCGATCAATCCACGATCGACGAGGCGGTGGATGACGGTGGAGGCGATGCCCTTGGTCGCCGAGAACACCATCGCGCCGGTGTTCTCCGTCCACAGATGGTTACCCCGCCGGTCCGACCAGCCGGTCCAGACATCGACGACGGGAACGCCGTTGAGATACACCGCGAGCGATCCCCCGCCGAACCGGTGGTGCGGGAACATGCTGTCGAAGGCCCGCGCAGCGCAGGCAAAGTTGGGATCGGCAGCACCCTTCAGGCCCGGGGTACCGTGCCCGGAATGCTCCGCACCTCTCTGTCGGGCAAACTCGTCGACCACGTAAGTCAATGTACTCGCGCCTCGCGAGCAAATTCGCAAGTTGTTACCGTTCCGTTAATTGGGACTCCGTTGGTCGGCGGCGTCGAGGATACGCTGGGCCGCCAGTGCCGGAGTCAGTTCGCCTTCACGTACCTGGCGCTCGATCTCGGCCCGGATGTTTTTCACCGACGGGTTGGCCAGGACCCGGTCGAGCACCGTGTCGCGCACCATCGCCCACGTCCACTCCACCTGCTGGGTGCGCCGGCGAGCGTCGAACTCGCCCGCGTCGGTGAGCACCTGCCGGTGTCTGAGCACCGTGTCCCATAGCTCGGTCACCCCGGTTTCGTCAAGCGCGCTCATCGTCAGCACCGGCGGTCGCCACAGCGTGTCACGCGGGTAGATGAGCCGGATCGCACCGGCCAGTTCGCGGGCGGCTTTTCTGGCCTCGACGGCGTGCGCGCCGTCGGCCTTGTTGACGACGACGATGTCGGCGAGCTCGAGGACGCCCTTTTTGATGCCCTGCAGCTGGTCGCCCGTGCGCGCCAGCGTGAGGAACACGAATGTGTCCACCATGCCGGCAACCGTCACCTCGGACTGCCCCACGCCGACGGTCTCAACGAGGACCACGTCGAACCCGGCGGCCTCCAGCACGACGATGGTTTCCCGCGTGGCGCGCGCCACACCGCCCAGCGTTCCCGACGTCGGCGACGGCCGGATATAGGCTCCGGGATGTGCGGCCAGTCGCGACATCCTGGTCTTGTCCCCCAGGATGGAGCCGCCGGTCCGCGTCGACGACGGATCGACCGCCAGCACCGCGACCCGGTGGCCCTGGTCGATGAGATGCATGCCGAGCGCTTCGATCGTCGTGGACTTCCCGACTCCCGGCACCCCGGTGATTCCCACGTGCATCGCGGAGCCGGCGTGCGCAGTCAGCGCCATCAGCAGCTCTTGCGCCCGCCGGCGATGATCGGCACGAGTCGATTCGATGAGTGTGATCGCCCGGGCCAACGCCGACCGGTCGCCGGCGAGGATGGCGTCGGCGAGGCCCGCGGTGCTCAATTCAGTTCATACCCCAGGCGGTCGGCAAGTTTGTTCAGCAGGTCGATCGCGGCGTCGGCGATCACCGTCCCAGGCGGGAAGATCGCGGTGGCGCCAGCGGCGTAGAGCTCCTCGAAGTCGCCCGGCGGTATGACCCCGCCGACCACCACCATGATGTCGGGCCGGCCCACCGCGCCGAGCGCGTCGCGCAGCGCCGGGACCAGCGTCAGGTGCCCGGCGGCCAGCGACGACACGCCGACGACGTGCACGTCGTTGTCGGCGGCCTGGCGGGCGACCTCCTCGGGCGTGGAGAACAGCGAACCGACGTCGACGTCGAAGCCGATGTCGGCGAAGGCGGTGGCAATCACCTTCTGTCCACGGTCATGACCGTCCTGGCCCATCTTGGCAACCAGGATGCGTGGCCGGCGACCGTCGGCCTCGGCGAACTTCTCGACCAATTCGGTCGCGGTCTTCACGTTGCCCGCCCTCCCCACCTCGTCGCGGTACACGCCGGCGATGGTCCGGATCTCGGCCCGGTGGCGTCCGTAGACCTTTTCCAGAGCGTCGGAGATCTCACCCACAGTGGCCTTGGCGCGAGCCGCGCCGATCGCCAGCGCCATCAGGTTGTTACCCAGCCCGTCATGTCCGGTATGGCCGGATTCACCTGCGGCCCTTGTCAATTCGGCCAGCGCGGCCTGGGTGGCGGCCTCGTCCCGGTCGGCCCGAAGCCGCGCCAGTTTGGCGAGTTGCTCGGCGCGCACCCGGCTGTTCTCCACCTTGAGCACCTCGATGCTGTGGTCCTCGACGACCTGGTACTTGTTGACGCCGATCACCGGCTGCGCGCCCGAATCGATGCGGGCCTGGGTGCGCGCGGCGGCCTCCTCGATGCGCAACTTCGGGATGCCGTCGCCGATCGCTTGGGTCATACCGCCGTGCTCGGCGACCTCGGCGATGTGAGCGCGGGCACGCTGCGCCAGACGGTGGGTCAGCCACTCCATGTAGTACGAGCCGCCCCACGGGTCGATCGGCCTGGTGGTGCCGGATTCCTGCTGAAGCAGCAGCTGGGTGTTGCGCGCGATGCGGGCCGAGAAGTCGGTGGGCAGCGCCAACGCCTCGTCGAGGGCGTTGGTGTGCAGCGACTGGGTGTGACCCTGAGTCGCCGCCATCGCCTCGATGCAGGTCCGGGCCACATTGTTGAAGACATCCTGAGCGGTCAGCGACCAGCCGGAGGTCTGCGAATGCGTACGCAGCGAAAGCGATTTGGAACTCTTCGCGTCGAACTCGGCAACCAGCTCGCTCCACAGCAGCCGCCCCGCGCGCAGTTTGGCGACCTCCATGAAGAAGTTCATCCCGATCCCCCAGAAGAACGACAGCCGCGGGACGAACCTGTCGATGTCCAGTCCCGCGTCCAGACCGGCCTTGATGTACTCGACGCCGTCGGCGAGCGTGTACGCCAGTTCCAGATCGGCGGTCGCCCCGGCCTCCTGGATGTGATACCCGGAGATCGAGATGCTGTTGAACTTCGGCATTTTGGCGCTTGTATAGCCGAAGATGTCGGAGATGATCCGAATCGAGGGCTTCGGCGGGTAGATGTAGGTGTTGCGGACCATGAACTCTTTGAGGATGTCGTTCTGGATTGTCCCGGCAAGTTTCTCCGGCGGCACTCCCTGCTCCTCGGCGGCCACCACGTACAGCGCCAGAATCGGCAGCACCGCACCGTTCATCGTCATGGAGACCGAGACCGTCGACAGGTCGATACCGTCGAACAGCTGGCGCATATCGAGGATGGAATCTATTGCCACACCGGCCATTCCGACATCGCCCGCGACCCTGGGGTGATCGGAGTCGTAGCCGCGGTGGGTGGCCAGGTCGAACGCCACCGACAGGCCCTTCTGCCCGGCTGCCAGGTTGCGCCGGTAGAACGCATTGGATTCCCCCGCAGTGGAGAACCCGGCATACTGCCGGATGGTCCACGGCTGGTTGACATACATCGTCGGGTACGGCCCGCGGATGAACGGCGGCTCACCGGGAAAACTGTTGACGGGATAGCCCTCGGCGGCGGCCACATCACGGTCGGCTGCGATGTACAACGGTTTGACGTCGATGCCCTCGGGGGTGGCCCACACCAGCTGCTCGCGGGAATGGCCATGTGCCGCCGCGGCTTTCGCGACGGCCGCATCCGCGGCCGTCGGCGTGACGGCCCCGCCGCGGGATGACTCGCCGTGCAGTGGGATGTCGGCGAAGCTGCCGACCTCGGGGGACGTGCCCGCCGGAGCCGGCCCGGCGACATCGTGGACTGTCATCATGCCCCCAATCGGGTGAGCAGGGCCGAAAGCACTTCGACCGCATTGATTTTGGCGGTGACGTAGCCGTCAGGTTTCTCGGCGGCCTCGGCAACGGCCTTCTCGGCCCCGGCAAGGTAGACCAGCTCGACACCCGCCGCGTGGGCGGCCGACACCACATCGGAGGCCTCCACACCGTAACGGGTGTCGGTACCGCAGAGCACCGCGACTGCAGGGACACCCGCGTCGGCCACCGCCGCGGGGATACCGGAGGCCTCCACCGTGCCCGGATTGACGGCCTCGATTCCTCCGGAGGCCAACAGGTTGGTCGCGAATGTGGCGCGAACGTTGTGCTCGGCCAGCGGGCCCAGCGGCAGCAGCAGAACCCGCGGCCGGACACCGTGGTCGGCGAGGAAGGCGTCGGAGCGATCGCGCAGCGCCTCGAATTCCGCCGCGTACCGCCGCACACCGGGCAGCGAATGAATTTGTTCCACAGGCGTCTCCGTGAGATTGGGAAACTCGTTCACCCCGGTGACAGCGGTCTTTCGGTGCGAGATGTCAGCGCGGCGGCGGTCGGCGGCGTCCGTGACGCGTTCCTCGATGTAATCGGCCGCAGCGGCGAATCCGCCGCGGGCCTCGATCGACCGGAAGTCAGCCCATGCGCTTTCGGCGAGCTGCCGGGTCAGGTCGTCGACGAACCACGACCCGGCCGCCGGATCGAGAACTCGGCCGAGGTGGGATTCTTCGAGCAGGAGTAATTGGGTGTTGCGTGCGATACGGCGCGCGAAACCCGGTACGGTCCCGCCGATTCCGCCGGGAATCGCCACGTCGAACGGGTGGACCAGCATGGTGTCGGCCCCGCCGACCCCGGCGCCGAAGGCGGCCAGCGTGCAGCGCAGCATGTTCACCCACGGGTCGCGCTGCGCCATCATGGCCAGGGAGCTTTCGGCGTGTACGGTGGCGGCTCCGGCCTGCGGCGCGCCGATCACCTCGGCCACCCGTGCCCAGAGCTGCCTGCCGGCGCGCATCTTCGCGATCGTCATGAACTGGTCGGCGTCGGCGGCGAGCCGGAAGCTGATGTGTGTGATTGCGGTCGCCGGCTCCAGCCCGCCGCGGATCAGCGCGCGCACGTACTCGACACCGGCGCCGATCGCCGCCGCCAACTCCCAGGACGCGCTGGCACCCCTATTGTGCAGAGCGGGCCCGTCCACGGTGATCGCCCGAATGGCACGCCCGTGAGCCGTTAACCGCGCTGCGGCAGTGACGACCTCGTCGACGGATGGGCTTGGTTGCCCGCTCAGCACCGCGGTGAGCGGATCGGCGCCCAGATCGATGGACACCGAGGACCGCCGCTCGGCCGGAACAGGATCGACGAGTTCCGCGACGGCGTCGGCGGCCGCGCGGAATTCAGCACCGGCAACCAGCATCACGGGCACGAGGTCCAGGTAGACGCCCTGCAACCAGCCACCGAGGTCGCTCACCGGCACCCCGCCGTCACCGACGCGCAGGACCAGCCCGCTGACGCCGTCGGACAGCGCCCTCAATACGTCGGCGTTACCGGCGGCTGGGTCTTGTGAGCCGTCTTGCTCGCTGCCCTGCCCGTGCGCGCCGAAGGTCTCCATCACCCGCCAGCCCATCAGCACATCGCGGGTCGCGTCCCCGCCTCGCGTGAAAGGCCATTGGCCGGGCAGGGCAGCCTCGGGCTGCGCGTCGAGCGCGGTGTAGAGCGCCCGGATGGCGAAGCCCTCATACGTGGGTGTGTCGAGCAGGCGCTCGGGTTCGTCGGGCAGCTCGCGCGCACGGCCTTTGGACAGCACACCTGCGACGGCCTCCCGCCAGCGCGCGCGACCCTGCTCCAGTTCGGCCCTATCGGCCTCGGATGGCGTAGCAAGCGAGGTATCTGGGAACACCGATAGCTCCTGTCATCGCGGCAGGCGACCCGCGCGATGGCACGCTCGGGCATTGACCATCAGGCTAAATGATGGTCGGCGGCGGCGTAGCGGGCGGTCGGTGACCTGCGGCGGGTTTTCGCGCGCCGGGATCGAGCCCGTGCCGGCCGGTGCCCGTACGCTGGAAAACCGTGGCTGGACCGACTACCCGCACCCTGCGCAATGTGCGCGCTGTGCGCAATGTCGTTGACGGGGTGGCAGCCACCGCACGGCAGTTGCCCAGGCACCGGGTCGTCTCGCTGGTCGCCACCGTTGTGATTCTGGTCGCAGTGGCGCTTTTGGTCCCGCTTCCGACGGCCGTCCAACTGCGCGACTGGTCAGGTTCGGCCGGCCCCTGGCTCCCGTTGGCGTTTCTGGCGACCCACGCCGTCGTCACCGTCTTCCCCTTCCCCCGGACCGCGTTCGCACTGGCGGCGGGCCTGTTGTTCGGGACCGGGTTCGGGGTGCTCATCGCGATCATCGCCAGCACGACCAGTGCATTGATCGCCTTGTTCCTGGTACGCGCGGGCGGCTGGCAACTGTCCAGGCTGGTCAGTCACCCGGCCATAGAGACCGTGAACACCCGGCTGCGCCAGCGCGGCTGGTTGGCGGTCTTGTCGTTGCGGTTGATTCCCGCCGTCCCGTTCGCGGTGATCAATTACGCGGCAGGCGCATCGGCAGTGCGAGCGGGCCCCTACCTGCTCGCCACCTCGGTGGGGTTGGTGCCCGGAACCGCGGGAGTTGTGATCCTCGGCGATGCGTTCAGCGGCAACGTCAACCCGATGCTGGCGCTGGTATCGGTGTCCACCGGCGCGGTGGGGGTGGCCGGACTGGTCTACGAGGTACGCAAGCACCGCCGGGAGCACCGCGCCCGGCACGGCAAGCCCGTCGAAAGGCTCAGCGCCTGAAGGCGTTTTCCCCGAACCTGCGACGAACGTGCGGTTTACCGCCGCGGTGCCGGTCCCTTCGCCGTCATGGCGGCGAACAACACCAGCAACGACGAGGCCGCCACCAGGCCCGGACTCACGTCCCGGGCCCGAACGTGGAAGGCCACTGCCAACGCGAAGTACACGGTGAGCATTAACGTGGTGAGCCGGGCCAGTGCCGGAAATCGTCGCACCGTCAGCAGTCCGATCGCCGCGGCACCCTTGACGACGGGCAGCACGGGCCTGAGTTCTTCGGTCAGGTGGACGTCGTCGAGGGCCTTCTTGATCGGCGGGATCTGCAGTCCGCAGGCCACGGCATCGCCGGCCTGCAACACCGCCAGGCCGGCGTAGACCTTGGGGGACGTCAGCGAATCGGTGTTCATGAAACGCCTCTCTGCGTGTCATCCGTGCGGTGCGCCCCGCCGACCGCCGGCACATGGTCTGCCGGTGGAACGACCATCGCGCTGGCCACGTCCAGTGCCGGAACGGAGATCGCCGGGGTGGTGTCCTTCCGCGCGTCGGCTTCGGCTTTGGCGACCGCGGCGGCCAGCGCGGGATCGGTAGCGGTGGTGAACCAGTCGGCAACCTCGTCGGAGTCGTCAGTGTCGGCGGGAGCGGCCTCCACCGGCGACGGCGTGTACCGGAACACTCCATCCTCGCCGGGGGCACCCAGCAGCTTGGTGAACCCCTGCAGCGCGGAGCCGAAGTCGCTGGGCACGACCCACACCTTGCTGGCCTCTCCCTGCGCCAGCTTCGGGAGGGTCTGCAGGTACTGATAGGCCAGCAGCTCCGGCGTGGGCCGTCCGGCTTTGATCGCCGCGAACGTCTTCTCGATGGCCTTGGCCTGTCCCTGTGCCTGCAGGTACTGTGCCGCCCGCTCACCCTGCCCCCGCAGGATCCTCGATTGCCGATCGGCTTCCGCCGCCAGGATGGCAGCCTGCTTGGCGCCTTCGGCGGCCAGGATCTGCGACTGCTTCTGGCCTTCGGCCTGCTTGATCGACGATTCGCGCACGCCCTCGGCGGTCAGGATCATCGCCCGCTTCTCGCGGTCGGCCTTCATCTGCTTTTCCATCGATTCCTGAATCGACGGCGGCGGGTCGATCGCTTTCAGTTCCACCCGGGCCACCCGCAGTCCCCATTTGCCGGTGGCTTCGTCCAGTACGCCGCGAAGCTGGGCGTTGATCTGGTCACGCGAGGTCAGGGTCTGCTCGAGCGTCATGCCGCCGACCACGTTTCGCAGCGTGGTGGTGGTCAGCTGCTCGACGCCGACGATGTAATTGCTGATCGCATACACCGCGCCTTGAGGGTTGGTGACCTGGAAATAGACGACGGTGTCGATGTGCAGGGTGAGGTTGTCCTCGGTGATTACCGGCTGCGGGGCGAATGACACCACCCGTTCCCGCAGGTCCACGCGGGCCCGGATGCGGTCGATGAACGGCACCAGAAGGGTGAGCTGACCGCTGGCGGTCCGGCTGTAGCGACCGAGCCGCTCGATGACCGCCGCCTCGGCCTGCGGAATCAAAGCGACAGACTTCGCCACGATGATGACCGCAAGAATCACCAACACGACCAACAACACCAGGCCGGCTATCGCACCATCCATCGCACACCCCTTCAGCTGTTCTTCCATACGACGGCGGTGGCGCCGTCGATCCGCATCACGGTCACCTGTTCGCCGGGTTCGTAGACGTCGTCCTCGTTGAGCGGGCGGGCCGTCCACACCTCACCGGCGAGCTTCACCTGTCCATCGTGCGTACTCACCCGGTCCACGACCAGCGCATGAACGCCCTCCAGAGCCGCAATGCCGGCGTCGCCCGGGGCCGCCGACAGCAGCCGGCGCCGCAGCGCCGGCCGCACACCGACAAGCAGCAACACCGACACGACCAGGAACACCAGCCCGTCGACCCACAGCGGAAAGTCGAAAAGCCAGCTGTTGGCCGCCGCCGCCAGCGCGCCGCCGCCGAGCATGAGCAGGAACATGTCGCCGGTGAGCGCCTCGGCTCCGGCCAGCCCGAGAGCCACGACGAGCCAGATCAGCGCGGCAGGCATAGCGCCAGGATAACGCGCCCCGATGTCCGGGCGTGGCACGCTGATCAGTCCGCCTGCCACTACACTGCGCACATGTGGTGCCCGAGTGCGTCGCTGGCGGTGTGGGCCAACGCGTGGCTGGCCGGCAAAGCCGCGCCCGACGACGTCTTGGACGCGCTATCGCAATGGGCCTCAAGACATTCCGTCACCGCATATGACGCAGCGGCCGCCGCCGGCACCGGCCTGCCATGGCCCGACCTCGACCATGCCGGCGCGGTGTCGCTGTTGCAGACGCTGCGAACCGCGGCGAACCGCCCGGCCGCCGACCCGCCGGCTCTCAGCGTCGCGCTTCCGGTGCCCGGCGACGTCCGCGGCCTGCCCGCCGGCAGCGTCTTCGCCCGCGATGCCGTCGTCACCGGCGAGGCCCTCATCGTCAGCGCGCCGCGAGGGACGCCGATCGGACTGGTACCCGATTTCGAGTACGAGGAGATCAGCGCAGGCGACTACTACTACGCCGACGACTCCGCCGACCACTCCGCCGACGAGCGGATTCCCGAGCCGTGTTCCCTGTCGTGGACGGTGTACTCGTTGCCCGCCGTGCCGCGTGCCGAGCACCTCGACCTGGGCGAAGCGGAGTACACGTTGCGTTCGGCGGTACGCGCGGCGGCGGAGGCGCTGGGGCGGTTACGGGCCGGCCGGGCCGGTCTGGACATCGACGAACGCCGCAAGCTCATCGAGCAGTTGCTGGACTCCGCGCGCCGGCACCGGGCACCAGATCACGCCCCGCCGCGGGCGATGCGCGTACTGGAGAACGCTGCCCACGTCGACGCGATCATCACGGTGAGCGCGGGGCTGATGCCGATCGTCACGCAGTCGTCGTCGGAGGCCCAGACCGCCGGCGACGCGCTGCGTCCGCTCGCCGGCATGGTCCGATCGGCGCGGTTGGCCGCGGTCGGCGCGATCATGGGGTCGGCGTGGCAAGGCTAGCGGGGCTAGCAGCCGCACACCGGGGTGACGACTGACAGGGCGCTCCGTCGACGCTGAATCCGCAGCCGTCCACCGGCCGCTCGCCGACCGCCCGCACCGGGCCGGTACCTTTCCGTAGCTCCTCGACCAGCTCGACAGCCAGGCGGGCAAACCGCCTGTCGGCGTTGGGCGTCGTGGCGCGGACAAATGCCATGCCGGCCGCCTCGGCCTGGATCCGCAGTTCATGGTCGAGATCCCAGACGATCTCGATGTGGTCGGCGACGAATCCGACGGGGCACACGATCAGGGCCCGGATGCCCCGGTCCGCAAGTGCCGCGACATGATCGCTGACATCGGGCTCCAGCCACGGGATCTGCGGCGGGCCCGAGCGTGACTGCCAGACCTGGTCGAAGTCCGTGTAGCCGGCGGCGGCGGCGACCAGCCGCGCGGCGTAGTCGACCTGCCGGCTGTAGAGCCGGGGTCCGTAGCGTTCGTCGGCAGACAGTGGGATGGAGTGCGCGGTGAACACCAGCCGCGCGTGATCGCGGATGCCGGCGGGCAAGGCCGCCCGGGCCGCGGCGATCCCCTCGGCGAACATCTCGACCAGCAGCGGATGGTCGAAGTACTGGCGAAGCTTGACCAGCGCAGGTGCGCCCGCCCCGGCGGCAGACCGCGCTCGTGCGATGTCCTCGACGTACTGCGAACAGCTGGAATAGCCGCCCCACGCCGAAGTCGCGAACACCGCGGACCGGCGGATACCGTCGTCGCGCATGGCCGCGACGGCATCCTCGACGTAGGGTTCCCAATTGCGGTTACCGAAGTACACCGGCAGGTCCAGCCGCCGCTGAGACAGTTCGGCACGTATCTGCGCGGCGAGGGCGCGATTGATTCCGTTGATCGGCGAGATCCCGCCGAAATGCATGTAGTGCTGCGCCACGTCGTCGAGGCGCTCGGGCGGGATGTTGCGACCCCGGGTGACGTTCTCCAGAAAGGGCCGCACATGCTCGGGGGCCTCCGGACCGCCGAACGACAACAGCAGCAGGGCGTCAAAGTCCACGGCACGCCACGACGCCCGTTGCCGCGGTAAGGCGGCCCATTACAGCAGCTGGGTGTGCGCGCCGCCGTCCGCATAGACGACGGTGCCGGTGGTGGCGGGCAGCCAGTCGGAGAGCAGGGCGCACACCGTCTTGGCGACCGGCGTTGGGTCCTTCATGTTCCAGCCCAGCGGGGCCCGGTGATCCCAGCCTTCCTCCAGCAGCTGAATCTGGGCTCCGGCCTCGTCGCCGAGCGCGCCGCCCACGATCGCGCTCATGGCCAATGTCCTGATCGGTCCGGCGGCAACGAGATTCGATCGGACGCCGACCTTGCCCGCCTCGCGGGCAACGAACCGGTTGACCGACTCGAGCGCGCTCTTGGCCACCGTCATCCAGTTGTAGGCGGGCATCGCGCGGGTGGGGTCGAAGTCCATGCCGACGATCCCGCCGCCCGGGTTCATGATTGGCAGCAGCGCCTTGGCCAGGGACGCATAGGAGTAGGCCGAGATGTGGATGCCCTTGGCGACGTCCTCGTAGGGCGCGTCGAAGAACGGATTGACGCCCATCCCGGTCTGCGGCATGAACCCGATCGAGTGCACCACGCCATCGAGCCCATTGCCGTCCCCTATCTCGGCGACGACCCGGTCGGCGAGTGTGGCCAGATGCTCCTCGTTTTGGACGTCCAGCTCGATCAGCGGCGCCGGTTGCGGCAGGCGGTCGACGATGCGCCTGATCAGACGCATCCGGTCGAAGCCGGTTAGCACCAGCTGCGCGCCTGCCTCCTGCGCCACCCGGGCGATGTGGAATGCGATCGACGAGTCGGTGATGATCCCCGTGACGAGGATGCGCTTACCCTCCAGAAAGCCTGCCATGCCGTCCTTACTCTCCTGTTACCCGTGCTCTCAGGTGTCCGTGCTGCCAGCGTGCGCCAACGTCCTAGTGACCCATTCCCATGCCGCCGTCGACCGGGATTACCGCACCGGCGATGTAGCTGGCGTCCTCGGAAGCCAGGAAGCTGACCGCGCCTGCCACTTCCTCGGCGGTGCCGACCCGCTTGGCGGGGATGAAGTCCAGCGCACCCTGCTGGATTCGCTCGTCCAGCGCCCGGGTCATCTCGGTGTCGATGTAGCCCGGGGCCACCACGTTGGCGGTGACGCCGGCCTTGGACAGCTCCCGCGAGATCGAACGGGCCATGCCGATCAGGCCGGCCTTGGCCGCCGCGTAGTTGGCCTGGTTGCCGATGCCCCAGGTGCCTGAGACCGAGCCGATGAAGATGATCCGGCCGAAACGCTTGCGCTGCATGCTGCGGCAGGCCCGCTGTGCCACCCGGAAGGCGCCGGTGAGGTTGGCGTCGATGACCTCCTCGAACCGCTCCTCGGTCATCCGCATCAGGAACGCATCCTTGGAGATGCCGGCATTGGAGACCAGCACCTCGACCGGCCCCTGGTGCTTCTCGACCTCCTTGAACGCACGGTCGACGGCGTCGTTGTCGGTGACGTCGCACACCACTCCGAACAGTCCGTCGGGAGCACCCGATCCGCGATGGGTGACCGCCACCTTGTGGCCGTCGGCCGCCAGCCGTCGCGCGACTGCCAGGCCGATTCCCCGGTTTCCGCCCGTCACGAGCACCGATCGGGACACGAACGGCGGCTTCCCGCCGTCGGACGGCGCGGCGGCATCGGTGACGCCGGAATCGATTTGGGTATCGGTCATGCCCGTCAACTTAGTGCCTGGCCCCGCCCGCACCGCGGTCGACACCGACTTGGCGCGCCGACTCAGCCCGGTAGCCGCCGGTTTATCAGCAGCGCGGCCAGGGCAGCGAGGGCCAGCAACAGCGATCCAAGCCGCAACCAGCCGGTACTGGCGTCACCCTTGATGGTCTCGTATCCGATCTGCTGTTGCAGGTCGGAGAAGACCCGGTTGAGCTCCTCAAGGTTGGACGCGCTGAAGGAATTGCCTCCCGAGAGCTCGGCGACCCTTTTCAACGTCTCGCCGTCGATGGGCACGGGCTGGCGCTGATCGTTGATCTCGACGTAGCCGTACGGGGTGCCGAACGAGATGGTCGAGATCGGCACGCCCTGGTCCTTGGCGGTACGCGCGGCGGTGAACGCGCCCTTGGGGTTGTCGGGGTTGGACGGCACGGTTTCCTTGCCGTCGGAGAACAACACGATGCGCGCCGGCGGAGGCTCGTCTCCGCCGCCGATCACGGCTCCGACCGTCGCAATCGCCTGCAGCGCGGTGAATATCCCTTCCCCGGTGGCGGTGCGGTCGGCCAGTTGCAGCTTGTCGATCGCGTTCTTGGTGGCCTGCCGGTTGGTGGTGGGAGACACCAACACCGTGGCGGTTCCGGCGTAGGAGATCAGTCCGAGGTTGATCCCGGGTGTCAACTCGTCGGCGAATTTCTTAGCCGCCTCCTGCGCGGCCGCCAGCCGGCTGGGTTCCACATCGGTGGCACGCATCGACTGGGAGACGTCGACGACCAGCATCACCACTGCGCGGTTACGGGGGATGCGCACGTCGTGGGTCGGCCCGGCCATCGCGATGGTCAGCAGCGTCAGCGACGCGATCAGCAGAATCGCCGGCACATGACGCCACCGCGTCGGCCGCTCGGGCGCGACGCTTTCCAGCAGCTCCATGTTGGCGAACCGCAGCACCCGCTTCTGCCGCGCGAGCTGGACGACCACATAGAGCGCGATGAGTCCGAGAATCACCAGCAGGAAAAGCAGGAACCACGGGTGTGCGAAGCCGTGCAACGACATCGGCCCGAGCAGTGGCAGCGTCATGGGAACTAGTGGTGTCCGTTCGAATCGTGGTGTCCGGTGTGCTGCGCTATTGCCGGCCGGCCAGCGCGCCGCGGCGCCGGGACGCGACGAACCGCACGATGTCGGCGATCCAGTCGCGGTCGGTCCGCAGGGTGAGCAGCGGCGCTCCGCAGCGGCGCAGCGTGCGCGCGACCTCCTCGCGGTGCGCGGCGGCGGCCTTCTCGAAATCCTGCCGAAGCTGGGTGTCGATGGTGAACTCGCGGGTGATGCCGGATTCGGTGTCCTGCAGGATCACGTCACCCACCTCGGGCAACTCGATATCGCGGGGGTCGAGGACCTCGACACCGAGCACCTCGTGGCGTGCCGCGATCGCGCGCAGCGGGCGCATCCAGTTGATCGGGCCGAGGAAATCGCTGATGACGACGGCCATTCCGCGCCTGCGCTCTGGTCGGCGCAGCGCGTCGATGGCGACCGCCAGGTTCCCCCGCACCCCCAGAGTGGCCCGCGGCGCGGTCGCGATGGCCCGCAGCAGGGTCTGCTCATGCTGACGCCCAGACCGGGCCGGCACCCGTACCATGTCCGAGCCGTTGGCGATAATCGCGCCGAGGCGATTGCCCCCGCCGCTGTTGAGGTAGGTGATCGCCGCTGCCGCCGCGACCGCCAGGTCGCGTTTCTCGCAGCCGGCCGTTCCGAAATCCAGACTTGCAGACATATCGACGACGAGCCAGGTTTCCAGTTCGCGGTCGGCGATCATTTGCCGCACGTGCGGCGTGGTGGTGCGCGCAGTCACCGACCAGTCCATCCGGCGGACGTCGTCGCCGGGCTGGTAGATCCGCGACTCCCCCGGTTCCGAACCTGGTCCCGGGATCAGGCCGAGGTGGTTGCCGTGCAAGACGCCGTCGAGCTTGCGCTTGACGGTGAGTTCCAGCGTGCGCAGGGCGGCCGACAGTTTGGGATCGCCGATCTCGCCGCGCGCGAACGACGGCGGATGCGGCATATGCGGGTCGCTCAACGGCCGCCGGCCGCCACCGACTGGGCGGACGCCGCTGCCGACGCCTGGGCCATCACCGGCGGAACGGAATGACCTTGTTGCGGGACGGCATTCACCTGCGGAAGCGCGACGGTCTGCAGCACCCGGTTGATCACCGTCTCCGGCGAGATGTCGTCGGCGAGCGCGTCGTAGGTCAGCACGAGACGGTGACGCAGCACGTCGGGGATGACCTCGATGACATCCTGCGGGATGACGTAGTCGCGGCCCCGCACCAGGGCGAGTGCCCGCGCCGCGGCGATGACCCCGAGCGACGCGCGGGGGGACGCACCGAAGGCAATCCAGGATCGTACGTCGGCCATGCCGAACTGCTCGGGGCGGCGGGTCGCGGTGATGACTCGCACGACGTAGTCGACCAGCGCGTGGTGCACGAAGTTGTTGGCGGCGAGATCCTGCAGCCGCTGCAGGTCTCCGGGATTGAGGACCTGCTTGGGCGTGGGCGGGGTGATCCCCATCCGGTAGATGATCTCGCGCTCTTCCTCAGGTGACGGATAATCGACGTTGATCTTGAACAGAAAGCGGTCTCGCTGGGCCTCGGGCAGCGGGTAGACGCCCTCGTTCTCGATCGGGTTCTGCGTCGCCATGACCAGGAACGGCTTGGGCAGTTCGTAGGTTTTGCCGCCGATCGAAATCTTGCGTTCGGCCATCACCTCCAGCAGCGCCGACTGGACTTTCGCGGGGGCGCGGTTGATTTCGTCGGCAAGCAGGAAATTGACGACCACCGGGCCGAGTTCGATGTCGAACTCCTCGCGGCCCTGCCGGTAGATGCGGGTGCCGATGATGTCGGTGGGGACCAGGTCGGGCGTGAACTGGATGCGCGCGAAGCTTCCGCCGACCACCTTGGCGAAGGTCTCCACGGCCAGCGTCTTGGCGACGCCGGGCACACCTTCTAGCAGAACGTGGCCCTTGGCCAGCAGACCCACGAGGATGCGCTCCACCAGTTGGTCCTGGCCGACGATGATCCGCTTGACCTCGAAGATCGCGCGTTCCAGAGTGTGCACCTCGGCGGCCAGCCCGTTGGGCCCGCCGGGTGTGGCGGACGCCGAATTGACCGCGGGGGCCGCGTGCGTGCCCAGTGTGTAGTTGGGCGGCCCACTTGGTGACGTCATCGACAGGTCCTCCACAGTTTTCTACGCGTTTCTGCGCGGCTTCACGCCATCAGGCGAAGACACCCCTGCCGGGGTGTCGCCTCAACTATTCCAGGCGCTCCGCGATCCGTCGATGCGCCCCGCACGTGACCGCCGTGGGACAGGCCGATCCGGCCGGCTCCGTCAGGTCTCGATGATCCTCGTCAGATGCGGTGACATGCCGGCGGCGCGAACGGGACTGACCGTCACCCGCCCCGCGCTGCCCGAGGCCTCCAGCATCTGCCCGTTGCCGAGGTAGATCGCGACGTGCTGGCTGCCGCCGGGGCCGTAGAAGATCAGATCGCCACGGCGGGCCTGCGCGGGCGGTATCGGCCGGCCGGTGTTGTACTGGTCGCCCGAGTACTTGGGGATCTGCACGCCCACGCCCGCGAATGCGAAGCGGGTCAGACCGGAGCAGTCGAAACCCACTTTGCCGGCGTCGTAGTCCACGCCCTCGCTCGGCCCCGTCAGCGAGCCACCACCCCACGAGTACGGGACACCCATCTGGGAACCCGCGCGGCGGATCACGTGTTCGACGGCCTGCGGTCCCCGCACCCGCGCCCCGGGGGCGGCCTCGGGGCTGACCAGCCCGATGCTGACCAGGAACTGGCGACCCAGGTTCTGGGTGGTCTGGAGGGCGATCTGGCTGACTTGGAAGGACGCGTTGGCGATGGCCACCGGATCACCCGGAGCGCCCGAACTGGCCCGCATGGGCAGCGTCGGATCCCACTGCCCGGGGTCCGCGGCAGCCGGCGCGGCCGTGCCGACCATGACGCTCACCGCCAGCACCGCGGCACAGACGACGTTCAGCCAGCAAGACAGCGTGCGACGCATGGACTCCGGCTCGTTTCCGTTTAGTGTTCGACTCAGAATTCGACGTAGCGGACGACGAAGGGCGTCATGCCGCTGGTTCGCACCGGCGACACCTTGACCACCGACCCGGTGTAGGGCGCCTCCACCATCTGGTTGTTGCCGAGGTAGATCGTGACGTGCTGGGAACCGCCGGGCCCGTAGAAGATGACGTCGCCGCGCTGCATCTGCGAGGACGGGATCTTGCGGCCCATGTTGTACTGGGAGCCTGAGTAGTGCGGCAGCTTGATGCCCACCCCGGCGAACGCGTAGAGCACCAGTCCGGAGCAGTCGAATCCGACCGTGTTCGCACCGGAATCGATCCCCCTGCTGGGCCCCGCGGCGTTGCCGCCACCCCACGAGTACGGGACGCCGCGCTGCGACAGCGCGCGCTGGATCACGTACTCGACGGCCTGCGACCCGTAGACCCGCGGAATGGCACCGTTGTTCGTGAAACCCGTAGGGGTGGGCAGGATGCCGAGTTTCTGCAGGAAGCTGCGGCCCATGTCGGCGGTCATCTGCGCGGACGTGGCCGCGATCTGCAGGACGGCGTTGATGATCTGGATCGGATCCCCGGAGACGAACGCACTCGGGATCATCGGCAGGGTGGTGTCCCACTCGCTGACGTTGCCGAACGGGGGCGCGCCGGCGGCCGCGCCGGGTTTGCGGTCCCAGTCCACCGACGAGCGCCCCGCCGGGGCGGGCCCGGCGGAACCCGATGTCCCCGACGTGCCGGATGCGCCGGATGCAGAAGCCTGTGGCCCGGCGGATACGCCCGCCGGCGTTGGAGCAGCTGCCTGCCGGGCTGCGGCGAGCTTCGCCTTGGCCTCATCGCGCTGTGCCGCCAGTTGGTTGATCTGACCCTGCTGTGAGGCGAATGTCTGCTGGGCCACCTTCAGTTCCGCGACGGCGCTGTCCTGACTGGCCTGCACGTCCAGGGTGGCCTGGTCAGCTTTCTTCTTGGCCAGGCGGGCGATCGACTCACGGTTGACCTCCTCGGTTTGTGCACGTTTCAGGTTCGACATCGCATTGCCCACGCTGATCACCAGCGTCTGTTCCGCTGTCGCAGCCGCAACGATCTCGTCGGGCGAGCTGGCGGTGATGAGCGACCCACCAGGCCCGTTGACATAGGCGCCCGCCGCGAACACGTCGAACTTGCGCTGCGCGTCGGTGATGGCGGCGCCGGCCTCGCCGATCGCCTTCTGGGTCACCTCCACGTGCTGCTGCGCCGCGGCGGCGTTCTCCCGGGCGGTCTGCACATCGACGATCGCCTTGTTGACGCTCTCCTGCTGGGTCTGTACGGCGGCGCCGAGGTCTTGCAGCTTCTGGTTGGCCTCGGCCACCTCAGCGATAAGTTTGGCCAGGCCGTCGGGGTTCGGCTCGGGTGCGCCGTGGGCCAACCCTGGCGTGCTCAGCAGCAAGGTCATCGTCAGCAGCGGAGATGCGCCCCACGCAGGCATCAGGCGTCTCATTCGACTCACGGCTCCTCATTGGGTCGACTCGACTGGGCGGACTCCCGGACCCCACCAGTCACAGGAGACGCACCTATCACATCAGATATCCACTGCACCGTACGTCACAATTGTCCCTAGTGAAACTCTTCTCACGAATTACAGGAATGTAATTTGTGACTTGAAGAATTAATAAGAATTCTTACGATTTACGCGCTATTTGCTGTCGGTGCTAGTCATCTGCGGACAAAGCGGTATTCCGGGCGACAGCTCGTTTGCTACAGACTTGCAGTATGCGGGTGATGATCGCGGCGAGCAATACCGCGGCGGTCAGCCCGATAGCCAGTCCGGTCCACGGAAATAGCGGGGTGTTCAACTGACTGACGAAATTCTGCGCCGATTGCACCGGGTTGCCCGTCTCGGCCACGTCCTCGCCGGCCTCCAGGGTGACGCGATCGACCGTGGCGCTGTAGGTACCGGCGAAGTTCGGGCTCATCACCAGCACCGTGGACCCCGGATTGGCCTTCCCGACCACCGTCGCGATGTCACGCAGCGGGGTGTCGATATGCAGGTCGAGGTCGATCACGACGATCTTCAGGTCCATGCCGTTTTCACCGGCGTCTGCCACGACCTGCCGCAGAGCGGGTGCATCGGCGGCAGGCGCACTCACCCCGCCCGCAGCGATCTGCGCCTTCACGGCTTCGATGTCCAGCTCGGGAGGGATCCACACCGGCATCACCGGAAGTGCGGGAACGACGTGGGGCCCGGCCATGGCGACCCACGGTACGCGACACCTTCGCACTCCAGTGGCAGCACGCGCCCAGGAGGGGAAGACTTGGCGACAGACGGCCCAGGCATTGCAGGACAAGCGTACTGTTA
>CAZEHT010000033.1:7753-34333 GCA_964511995.1 uncultured Mycobacterium sp. | reverse complement strand
CACCAAAACCTAAGGAAGTCGTGTGCTCCCGATAAGCAGGTCCTAAAAGCGTCACATCGTCGATTACAACACGCACTGACTCGGATGGGGTTTCCGCCAAATCGATCCGGTATCCGTTGCCGAACCGGCAACGTGCCGACGATCTCCGCCGTCGAAAAACCATGGCGCCGCACTCACGGCGGCGCCCGGAGACCGCGGTGAGTTGATGCCTTTCTTCAAGCCGAAAGCATCGTCGCGCCTGAGTTCCTAAACTCCCGCCCCAGCGCGGCGGGGTGTGTGCCGGAGGCGCGTATCCCCCTTGCGCCTCAACCCCTCGGTGGACCCCGCCGCGCCCAGGCGCCTCGGCAAGCGAGGTCAGCCGATTGGATTGACGTGCCGGTCTCCCAAGCGGAAGCAACACGCGAAGCACAGGACCTCTACCACCGAGCACCACCGAGTTCGCCGACTCAAGACTGTGGCGCCTCCGGAGCGGGCTGGACGGCCAGCGGTGGCGGCGGGACACCCGGGGCTCCCGCGCAACTACCCGTGACGCCGTCGACGATCGTCCCTGGCGGACAACTTGGTTGACACGGCGAGCCAAGGACCTGCTGGTTGGCGACTTGACCTACCGGGCACGACGCTCGGACCACCCCTGGTGCTGTCAAACCGATCCAACTGAGGCCGACTCCGGCGAGCAGCAGTGCCGGACAAACAATCACCGCAGAACGACGGCTCGTGCGGCGCCTACCGATGCCCATCGGTGTGTCCATTGTCCGCATTGAGGCGACCTCCGATCGGCACGAGAGCACGCCAAACTCAATCCGTTCGCAAGCCTACGCAGGTCAGCGGGCATCCCCCGGTAGGCGCACGACCGAAAACTATTGGTCAGGCCAGTACGCAAAAGACGGACAACGAGGCGGTCACGATGTGAGATCATTCGACGCATGCGCCGCTGGCTAATTATCCTTGCCGGAATCGTGTCGACCCTCGCCATGGTAGCCCTACCCGCCGTCGCGATACCCGCGCAGGCTTCTGTGGACGCCCCGATCGGTAGGATTGGAGAAACGCTTCGGGTACAAGATGGCGAACTGGTAGCCGATGTCACGGTGGTCAACGTGACTCCTTCGCCCATCCCGCCGGCATGGGGCTATCCGCCCAGGCCTCCGCGTGAGCAGGTATGGCGGGCACAGGTGGTGATTCAGGCAGTTCGAGTGCCCACTCCCTACACGATGGCCGTGTCGTTTTCTTTCCGTGGCGTGACACCTACCGGTGACGCTTACGAGCCGCGCAACACCGACGCGCCCGACGACCTGCAGAACGGGCTGCAAAACGCCCCGCAGGGTTCGACGGTGACGGGCGCGGTCTTCTGGGACCCGTATCGCGACCTTGTCTCCAACGTCGTTCTAATCAACAAGCAGACCGGGGTGCATCTGGCCCAGTGGAATCTGTGACGCTGCGGGTATACCCCGCCGTCACCGCGGATGTCGACGAGATTGCCGACGTCGCCGCGAAAACCTTTCCGCTAGCGTGCCCCGCATCTTCGGGAGTACTAGAAATTGCGGCGTTCGTCGCGGCCAACCTCTCCGCCGCACGCTTCGCCGAATATCTCACCGACCCGAACCGGGCCGTGTTCACCGCGCGTGACGCGAGCCGGATCCTCGGATACGCGATGGTGATACATGGCGCTCCGGATGACGCCGACGTCAAACGTGTTGTCGTCACACTGCCGGCCGCCGAGCTGTCAAAGATCTACGTACTGCCCGACGGCCACGGCGGAACGGTGTCCAGCGCGTTGATCGAGACGGCGATCGCCAGTGCGCGCGATCGACAAGCTCGGTGCGTCTGGCTGGGCGTCAATCAGGAGAACCGGCGGGCCCAGCGGTTCTACGCCAAACACGGCTTCACCGTCGGCGGAACGAAGACCTTCCAGCTGGGACACCATCTGGAACATGACTACGTCATGGTGCGTCCGCTGCCTTAGACCATGGACCCTGTGCTGGAATCGACTTATGACCGAGGCTGATTCGGGAACACGATTCACATTGCTGGACGGCTCGGTGCGGGACGCCACCGTACCCGCACTCGCGGACCTCTATGCCTACCCCGGACACCCTGCCAGTTGCTGGGTGCGGTCCAACTTCATCGCCAGCCTCGACGGCGGCGCCACCTCGGACGGCAAGTCGGCCGGTTTGGCCGGACCCGGAGACAAAGAGCTCTTCGGACTGATGCGTGAATTGGCCGATGTCGTCGTCGTCGGTGCGGGCACCGTACGCATCGAAAACTACGGAGGCGCGCAGCTGAGCGCAGCCGCTCGCCAGGCGCGCCGGATGCGTGGCCAGGACGAGGTACCGCCCATCGCGATCGTCACCCAATCGGGTCGGCTGGACCGCGACATGTCGGTGTTTCGCAAGACCGAGATTCGGCCCCTGGTTCTGACGTGCGGCGAAGTGGCGACCGAGACAAGCTTTCGGCTCGGAAGCGTTGCCGAGGTCATCGACTGTTCGGGCCCGGATCCGGCGACCGTGGACACGGCAACGATGCTGAGCGCTCTGAAATCCCGCGGACTGACCCGTGTACTCACCGAAGGCGGACCGCAACTTCACAGCACATTCATCGAAGAAGACCTCCTCGACGAGCTGTGCCTGTCGCTCGCACCGGTTCTGGTCGGCGGGCAGGCCCGCCGGATCGCGACCGGGCCCGGGCAGGTGTTCACCAGGATGCGCCGTGCGCACCTGCTCACCGACGACGCCGGGTACCTTTACGCGCGCTACGTGCGGCAGTGAGCCGGGACTCCGGGTCGCTACTGTGGTCAGCGTGACTCGGCCCGCTCAGTTCGCCACCGTTATCTTCGCGGCGACCGCGCTGCTGTCCGGATGCGTCCCCATACTGGCCGCAAACCCGCGCTACGCGACCGACTCCGGTCACGGCCCGGACACCCACGCCACGACATCCGCACCGCCGGACGGACCGCCGCAGATCGCTGTGCCGAAGAACGATATGGCGTGGAAGGAATGCACGTCGAAGGTGTTCGGCGACGCGGCACTTCCGGTCCCACCCGCGATTCGGCTGGACTGCGCGACCTACGACGCGAGTCTGGACCCGATCAACGGCGCTACCGGGTCACTGTCCATCGGTATCGTTCGCGCCCGTTCGGTGCAGACGCCGCCCGATGCCGGACCGCTGGTTTTCACCACGGGCACGGACATGCCAACGTCGCTGCAACTGCCCGTCTGGCTGTCGAGGACGGGCGCCGACGTTCTCAAGTCCCGTCCGATCGTCGCAGTCGACCGCCGCGGAATGGGCATGTCAAGCGCGGTGAACTGCCGCGACATATTCGACCGGCAACAGATGCGCGACCAGGCGCAGTTCGAATCGGGCGACGACCCTGTAGCCAACCTCGGAGCGGTCACGGTCACCGCCACCACCAGCTGCACCGACAACATCGCCCCGGGCGACTCGGCCTACGACAATGCCCATGCGGCCGAGGACATCGAACGGCTCCGCAGCATCTGGGACGTGCCCGCGCTGGCCCTGGCGGGCATCGGCAACGGGGCGCAGATCGCCCTGGCCTACGCCGGCTCCCACCCGGATAAAGTCGCCCGCCTCGTACTGGACTCCCCCATCCCGCTGAGCATCAACGCCGAAGGTGCCGCCGAGCAGCAGGTCAAAGGGCAGCAGGCGGCGCTGGAGGCGTTCGCCGCACAGTGCGCGGCGGTCGGATGCGCACTCGGGCCCGATCCCAAGGGCGCGGTAGACGGGCTACTTGGCGATGCACGCGCCGGCAGAGGACCCGGCGGAGCATCGGCAGCGTCGTTGACCAACGGCATCGTCACCGCGCTGGGATTCCCCGACGGCGACCGCGTCAACAGCACCGCCCGCCTCGCGCGCATCCTGGAAGCAGCGCGCTCCGGCGACGCCAACGCGCTGACCAGCCTGATCAACGAGGCCGAAGCCATCAGGGAGACCGACGGCCAGTTCATCAACCGCTGCAGCGACGCACTGAACCGGCCCACTCCCGACCGTGTCCGCGAGCTCGTCGTGCAATGGGGCAAGCTCTATCCGCAATTCGGCATGGTCGCCGCACTGAACCTGGTGAAGTGTCTCAATTGGCCCAGCGGCACCGCGCCGACGGAGCCCAAGGATCTCAATGTGGACGTTTTGTTGATGGGCGTCCAGAACGACCCGATCGCTGGATCGGACGGCGTGGCAGCCACCGCGGCGACCATCATCAACGCCGGGGCAGCGAGCAGGCGGGTGGTCTGGCAGGGCATCGGTCACGGCGCATCCGTCTACTCGGCCTGCGCACTGCCGCCGCTCATCGGCTACGTCGACAGCGGCAAGATTCCCGCCACCGACACATACTGCCCCGCCTGAAGCAAACCCGCGCGCAGCCGGTGTACGGTGCGGGCGTGACGGCAGCTGACTCGATCCCGACCGGCCTGCGCGGCGCTGTTCTGAGGGCCTTCGCGCCCCGGACGTATCCGATGAGCCCCGCCGAGGTGGTCCGTACGGCGTTGTGGCCGATCGCCATCATGTCGATCATCCACCGCGGCTGGGTGTTGACCAGCAACGGCTACATCACCGACGACTGGGCGCCGGTGTATCGCGCGGTCCGCAACTTCCGCGCCGGTGCCGACATCTACAACGAGCATCTCGACTACGTCGACCCGCACTATCTGTATCCCCCGGGCGGCACCCTACTGATGGCCCCGTTCGGCTACATCGACACGATTTTCGCGTCGCACAACTGGTTCGTGGCCACCAACACCGTAGCCATCATCGCAGCCGCCTGCCTGCTGGTGCGCATGTTCGGGTTCGCTCTGACCTCTGCGGCGCTGCCCGCCCTCCTCACAGCGATGTTCTTCACCGAATCCGTCACCAACACCCTGGTCTTCACGAACATCAACGGCTGCATCCTGTTGGCCGAGGTGCTGTTCCTGCGCTGGCTGCTATCCGACAAGACCGGCCACGACTGGCTGGCCGGTGCAGCGATCGGCCTGTCCCTCGTCGTCAAACCCGTGCTGGCGGTGCTGCTGCTGATCCCGCTGCTCAACCGCCAGTGGAGGGTGCTGGTAGCGGCATTGGCGGTGCCGGTGACATTCAACGTCATCGCGTGGCCGCTCGTGACCGACTCGGCGAGCTTCGTCAAATTCACGCTGCCCTACATCATGGGCACCCGGGACTACTTCAACTCATCGATTCTGGGCAACGGCACCTACTACGGTCTGCCTGAGTGGCTGATCATCGCACTGCGGCTGCTGTTCGTGGCGCTGGCAACCGCCAGCCTGTGGCTGCTGTACCGCTATTACCGCGAACGTGACCCGCTGTTTTGGGTACTGACATCTTCCGGGGTACTGCTCACCACGTCATGGCTGGTGCTGTCGCTGGCCCAAGCCTACTACTCGATGATGCTGTTCCCGTTCTTGATGACGGTGGTGCTGCCGAATTCGGTGCTGCGCAACTGGCCGGCATGGCTGGCCACTTACGGGTTCCTGACGCTGGACAGGTGGCTGATGTGGCGATGGCCCACCACCGGCCGCTTCCTGGAGTACATGCGAGTG
The DNA here is from genome assembly GCA_964511995.1 of uncultured Mycobacterium sp. Taxonomy (GTDB): domain Bacteria; phylum Actinomycetota; class Actinomycetes; order Mycobacteriales; family Mycobacteriaceae; genus Mycobacterium. Next base: position 28,793 of record CAZEHT010000033.1, on the reverse strand, counting down.
ACCTACGGCTGGTCGCTTCTGCTCATCGTCGTGTTCTGCGTGCTGTTCTTCCGTTACCTCGATGCCAGGGCCGAAGGCCGTCTCCGGGAAGGTATCGATCCGGCGTGGCTTGCCCGCCCGCCGCGCGCTAGCGTGGGCGGATGACTCGCGGCACCGACGACCTGCCAGCGCCCAAAGTGCAGTTGACCGACGACGAATGGCGCCAGAAGCTGACACCCGAAGAGTTCGCGGTGCTGCGCCGCGCCGGCACCGAACGGGCGGGCACCGGCGAATACACCCAGACCCACACCCACGGCATCTACCAGTGCAGAGCCTGCGGAGCCGAATTGTTCCGCAGTACCGAGAAATTCGACTCACACTGCGGCTGGCCGTCGTTCTTCGACCCGTCACACTCCGAGGCGGTGATCCTGCGGCCCGACGACTCGCACGGCATGCATCGGGTCGAGGCACTGTGCGCGAACTGCCACAGCCACCTCGGGCACGTGTTCACCGGCGAGGGCTATCCCACGCCGACCGATCAGCGGTACTGCATCAACTCCATTTCGCTGAAGCTGGTCCCCTCCAACTAACCGCGGCAACTGCGGTTACCACGGTTACCGCGCCGAGCGTCACGGCAGCCGGGTGATGAGTTCCTCGACGCCGACGCGGGGGCCGGTGAAGAACGGGGTCTCCTCCCGCACATGGCGGCGCGCCTCGGTGGCGCGCAGGTCGCGCATCAAGTCGACGATCCGGTAAAGCTCCGGCGCCTCGAAAGCCAGAATCCACTCGTAGTCGCCGAGGGCGAACGCCGGCACGGTGTTGGCACGCACGTCCTTGTAGCCGCGGGCGGCCATGCCGTGATCGGCCAGCATTTTGCGCCGGTCGTCATCGGGCAGCAGATACCAGTCCAGTGACCGCACGAACGGGTAGACGCACACATAATTGCCGGGCTCCTCACCCGCCAGAAACGCCGGTATGTGGCTCTTGTTGAACTCGGCGGGCCGGTGCAGCGCGACGCTGCTCCATACCGGCGTGCACACCCTGCCCAGCGCGGTGGTGCGGCGGAAATCAGCGTAGGCGGCCTGCAGATCCTCGACGCGCTCGGCGTGGGTCCAGAACATGAAGTCGGCATCGGCGCGCATGCCCGCCACATCGTAGATTCCCCGGAAGACCACTCCCCGGTCCTCCCGCTCTTTGAGGAACGTCGCGGTCTCGTCGACGATGTCGGCGCGGTCGTCGGGCAGCTCGCCGGGATTGACCGCGAAAACCGAGAACATCAGGTAGCGGATGGTGGCGTTGAGCGCGTCGAAATCCAGGCGGGCCATGCCCCTATCGTGCCACGGTCCCGGCCATCAGCCGGGTGACGGCCCGACCCGCGGCGGCCACGCACGCCGGCACCCCGATGCCGTCCAGGTAGTTGCCCGCGACCTCCAGTCCCGGCGGCAGCCCGGCGCGCAATTCGTCTACCAGCTCAGCGTGGCCCGGTCCGTACTGCGGCATCGCGTCCAACCACCGGTGCACGCTGACGTCCACCGGCGAGACCTCGATGCCGAAGACGTCGCGAAGATCGCTGACCGACCATTCCAGCAGGGTGTGTTCAGAGGTGCTGGACGCGACGGTGTCCCCCAGCCTGCCGAACGACAGCCGCACCAGCTCGGTGTCACCGCGGGTGCCCCACTTACGGGTGGACAACGTGATCGCCTTGGCGTGCAGCGCTTCGCCGCTGGCCACCAGCACTCCGGAATGCTGTGGCAGGGCGCTACGGGCGTCCAGGGCCAGCGCCACCACCGCCGACGACGCGGTTGGGATGCGCGCGGCGGCGGCCGCGGTGCGGGGAACGACCGGCGCGAGCAGGGCGGCCACCCGCGGGGCCGGCAGTGCCAACACCACGGCGTCGGCGTACCAGTGGCCGCCCTGCTCATCGTGCAGTGTCCAACCGGAGCCGGCGGGCGACAACGCCGCCACGGCGGCGGCTTGCCAGCACAACCCGCTGCGGGCGATGAGAGCGCGCAGCAACACCTCGTACCCGCCGCTGACGGCTCCGAACACCGGACCGCCCGGATTCGGCGGCAAGGCGCCGCGCACGGCATCGGTCAGGCTGGGAGCACCGCGGTCCAGCTCGGCGGCCACGCTCGGCGCCGCCGCACGGATGCCGATGGTCGCCGCCGAACCGGCGTACACGCCGGCCAGCATCGGGTCGACCGACCGTGCCACCACCTGCGGGCCGAACCGGTCCCCGACGACGTCGGCGACCACCGGGTCGGCACCCGCGCGCCAGCTCATCGGCCGGCGCGGTTCGGCTGCCATCCAGTCCTGTGTCTGGCGATCGACCAGCCCCGCCACCGATGCCGCTGAACTGGGCACGCCGTTGACGGTGCCCTCCGGGAGCGTGTGCAGCCGGCCCTGGCTGAAGATGAGCGGCCGGACACCCGTCGTCGTGAGGCGGCGATCGGCCAGGCCCAACTCGGCCAACAGCGCCGGGACCTCCGGGCGGCGTGCGACGAACGCCTCCGCGCCGACATCCATCGGCTGGCCGCCGACGGTAACGGTGCGCAAGATCCCTCCGAGCCGGTCGGCCGGGTCGAATACCGTGATGGCCGCGTCTCCACCGACGGCCCACCGGAGCCGGTACGCCACCGTCAAACCGGAGATCCCGCCCCCGACAACGCAATACGAGCGGCTCACGACGCTCTCACAGCGTATGCACCAGCGTCACCAAATCGGTGAGCAGGCCGGGATCGGTGCCCGGCAGAACACCGTGTCCGAGGTTGAAGACATGGCCCGATGCCCCGGCGGCGACGGCCCGGCGGCCGTCCTCGACGACGGCCCGAGCCCGCCCCTGCACAACCTCCCACCCAGCTAGCAGATCGACCGGGTCGAGGTTGCCCTGCAACGCGGTCCCGGGGCGGACCCGGGCGGCCGCATCGGCCAGCGATGTCCGCCAGTCCACCCCGACCGCCGCTGCCGCGGCCGGCTGCACCGCTTCGCTCATCGCGCCGAGCAACTCGGCGGTGCCGACCCCGAAATGCGTCATCGGGATTCCGGCGTCGGCCAGGTCGGCGAACACCCGGGCGGAATGGGGCAATACCAACTCCCGGTAGTCGGCCTGCGCAAGCGTGCCCGCCCACGAGTCGAACACCTGCAGCGCGTCGACGCCGGCATCGACCTGTAGCCGCAGGAACGCGATCGTGAGATCGGTCAGCGCGGTCATCAATGCGTGCCATGCCGCCGGATCCGCCAGCATCATCGCCTTGGTTCGCTCGTGGTGCTTGCTGGGTCCGCCCTCCACCAGGTACGACGCCAGCGTGAACGGCGCGCCCGCGAACCCGATCAGCGGCACCTCGCCCAGCGCTCCCACGAGCAGCGACACCGCTTGCGATACCGGTTCGACAGCCCGGGGGTCGAGCGGCCGGACGGCGGCCACGTCGTCGGCCGTGCGGATCGGATGGGCGATCACCGGGCCGACGTCGGCAACGATGTCGAGCTCAACGCCGGCACCGCGCAGCGGCACGACGATGTCGGAGAAGAGGATGGCCGCATCCACCTGATGGCGGCGCACGGGTTGCATCGTGATCTCGCACACGAGTTCGGCGTCCAGGCAGGCGTCGAGCATGCGGTGCGGGGCCCGCAGCGCACGGTATTCCGGGAGGCTGCGGCCCGCCTGACGCATGAACCACACCGGAATGCGGGCTGGTCGACGGCCCCACAGCGCCGCCAGATACGGCGACTCGGGCAGGTCGCGGCGGGTATTCATCGCCATCCATGCTGCCATCGCGTTGTCCTGGCCCCAAACGACGGCGCGCCTGCTGCCCGGTATGTGCCGATAGGTCTAGCGTCGTTGCTGTGACCTCCGGTGAACCGGCTGAGTTCCATGACGCCGTGGAATCGATGAATGCCGTGCGCGTGCGGCGCGAGATCGAGCTGGGTCCGATCCGTCCACCCCAGCGGCTGGCGCCGTTCAGCTACGCAATCGGGGCCGAAGTCAAGCATGCCGAGACCGCCGTCGTTCCCGAACAGTCGGAGGGCGACGCGTTCGGTCGGCTGATCCTCCTGCACGACCCGGACGGGTCGGAGGCCTGGGACGGAACCATGCGGCTGGTGGCCTACATCCAGGCCGACCTGGACCCCAGCGAGGCGATCGACCAGCTGCTTCCCGAGGTGGCATGGAGCTGGCTCGTCGAGGCTCTGGACGCCCGTGCCGAACACTTCACGGCACTGGGCGGCACCGTCACCGCCACGACATCGGTGCGGTACGGCGACATCTCCGGGCCGCCACGCGCTCACCAGCTGGAACTGCGTGCTTCGTGGACAGCGACCACCCCGGACCTGGCGACGCATGTCCAGGCGTTCTGCGAGGTGCTCGAACACGTCGCGGGCCTGCCGCCGGTCGGGGTCATCGACCTCGGCTCACGGTCCCGCGCCTGAGATGCCCGAACGGGACACCGAAGATACTCAAGACACCAAAGTCGCTGCAGACCGCACCACGCAGTCCGATCCCGTTCCCCTTCTGTCGCCCGCCGGCGGGGTGCCCGCGGTCGCGGTGTACGCCGACGACATCGCGGCGGCCGCCGAATTCCTTCGGGCGGGCCACGGACCGTTCGCGGTGGACGCCGAGCGCGCGTCGGGCTTCCGCTACTCCAACCGGGCATACCTGATCCAGATCCGCCGGGCGGGCGCAGGCACGGTGCTCATCGACCCGGTCAGCCATGGCGGCGACCCGCTGGCCGTGTTGCTGCCCGTCGCCGACGTGCTCGCCCAAGACGAATGGGTTCTGCACGCCGCCGACCAAGATCTGCCCTGTCTCGCCGAACTCGGGATGGTGCCGCCGGCGCTCTACGACACCGAACTCGCGGGCCGCCTGGCGGGGTTCGAGAAGGTCAACCTCGCTGCGATGGTTCAGGGGCTGCTCGGGTTCGGCCTGGTCAAGGGCCACGCCGCCGCGGACTGGTCGAAACGGCCCCTGCCGGCGGCGTGGCTGAACTACGCGGCGTTGGACGTCGAGGTGCTGCTGGAGTTGCGCGTCGCGATCGCCGGGGAACTCGCCGCGCAGGGCAAGACGCAATGGGCTGCCGAGGAGTTCGAGCACGTCCGCACCCTCACGCCGCAGCCGACACGCCAGGACCGGTGGAGGCGCACGTCGGGCATACACAAGATACGCAATCCGCGTGGTCTGGCCCAGGTGCGCGAACTGTGGACGGTGCGTGACCGCATCGCTTGCCGCCGCGATGTCGCACCCGGCCGGATCCTGCCGGATGCGGCGATCATTTCCGCGGCGCTGACCGATCCGAAAGCCATTGACGAGCTGCTGCAATTGCCCGTCTTCGGCGGTCCGAAGCAGCGCCGCAACGCGCAAGCGTGGCTGGAGGCGGTCGCCGCGGGCCGGGCCGACCCAGATCCTCCGCGAGCTTCGGAAAACCCGATCGGTCCCCCACCGGCATCGCGTTGGGGCAGGCGCAAGCCTGACGCCGCCACACGGCTGGAAAAAGCCCGCGCGGGCCTGGCGGCGGTGTCTCAGCGGACCGGCGTACCGACCGAGAACCTGCTATCCCCGGAGTTGTTGCGACGGCTGTGCTGGGACTGGACTCCGCCGACGGACGGGGCCGACACTGCCGTTGCGGTCGAGGCGATACTGCGTGACGGCGGCGCCCGTCCGTGGCAGCGGGAGTTGATCGTCCCGGTGCTGGCCGCGGCGCTGACGCCCTGAACACCCGCACGGCCACCGCGCCGCCGCCGGGCGGCACACCGCCGGCTTTAGTCGAAGCGCTCGATGATTTCCGGCTCTGAGACCGAACTACCCAGTGCCGCAATCCATCCCGTGATCTGGCGGGCAATGTGCCGTTCGGTGAGACCGACGTCGGCAAGGATCTCACCGCGCGACGCGTGGGCCAAAAAACGCTGCGGAATGCCGATGTCGCGGCAAGGTGTGTCGATTTCGTTGCGACGCAACGCCGCCGACACGGCAGAACCCACGCCACCGGCCACCCCGTTGTCCTCCAGTGTCACCACGAGCTTGTGGTCGCGGGCCATGTCGACTGCGGCGCAGGGCACCGGGAGCACCCATCGCGGGTCGACGACGGTGACGCCGATCCCCTGGTTGCGCAGGTGCTCCGCAGCGGTCAGCGCCATTGCGGCCAGGGGACCGACCGACACCAAGAGCACGTCGCGGGCCAGCCCGTCGCGGGGTACGGCGAGCACATCGATGCCGTCAGTCCGCGAAACTGCCGGGATATCAGCGCCCACTTCGCCTTTGGGGAACCTCAGTGCGGTCGGGCCGTCGCTGACCGCGATGGCTTCGCCGAGTTCCTCACGCAGGCTGGCGGCGTCGCGCGGCGCGGCGACCCGCATACCCGGCACGATGGCGAGCATCGACAAGTCCCACATGCCGTTGTGGCTGGCGCCGTCCGGTCCCGTCACACCGGCCCGGTCGAGGACCATCGTGACCGGCAGGCGGTGCAGCGCGACGTCCATCAGCACCTGGTCGAATGCGCGGTTCAGGAACGTCGAGTAGATCGCCACCACCGGGTGCATCCCGCCCATCGCCAGGCCGGCAGCGGAAGTGATCGCGTGCTGTTCTGCGATGCCGACATCGAACAGCCGGTCTGGGAATCGTTGCCCGAACGCGCTCAGGCCGGTCGGTCCCGGCATGGCGGCGGTGATGGCGACGATGTCGCGGCGTCTGCCCGCGAGGCGGATAAGTTCGTCGGAGAAGACGCCCGTCCATCCCGGCGCGGCCTTGGCGGCGGCCAGTCCGGTTGCCGGGTCGATCACGCCCGTGGAGTGCATCTGCTCGGCCTCGTCGGCCTCCGCGGGTCCGTAACCCATGCCTTTGCGGGTGACCACGTGGACGACCACCGGCGCGTTGAACCGGCGCGCGTTGCGCAACGCCACTTCCACGGCGCGCTCGTCGTGGCCGTCGATCGGGCCGACGTACTTCACGCCGAGATCGGTGAACATCACCTGCGGAGAGATCGCGTCCTTCAGTCCCGCCTTGATGCTGTGCACACAGCGATAGAAGAGGGTGCCGACGACCGGTACCCCGCGCAGGGCGTCCTTACCCCGCTCGAGCAGCCGCTCGTAGCCGGGTTGCAACCGCAGTCCGGCCAGATGGTCGGCCAGACCGCCGATGGTGGGCGCGTAGCTGCGGCCGTTGTCGTTGACAATGATGACCACTGGGCGCTTGGCGGCTGCGATGTTGTTCAACGCCTCCCAGCACATGCCGCCCGTGAGCGCGCCGTCGCCGACAATGGCCACCACGTGGCGGTTACGGTGCCCGCAGAGCTCGAAGGCCTTGGCCAGCCCGTCGGCATAGGACAGCGCCGCCGAGGCGTGGCTGGATTCCACCCAGTCGTGCTGGCTCTCGCTGCGGGACGGATAGCCCGACAGCCCGCCCCGGGTCCGCAGTGTGTCGAAGTCCGCGCAGCGCCCGGTGATCATTTTGTGCACGTAGGCCTGATGGCCGGTGTCGAAGATGATCGGGTCATGGGGTGAGTCGAACACCCGGTGCAAAGCAAGCGTCAGCTCCACGACACCGAGATTCGGTCCCAGATGCCCGCCCTTGGCCGCCACCTTGTAGATCAGGAATTGCCGGATCTCGGCCGCCAGCGCCGTTAGCTGCGACTGGGACAGGTGTTGCAGATCGGCGGGACCGCGGATCTGTTCAAGCACCCCGCCAGTCTACGCACGCGACGCTGCTCAGTCCCGCGGAGTGGCATAGATGTCGGGCACCCCATCGTGATCGGCATCAACGGTCTCGGCGATGTGAATGCGCCGGTAGGCGGCGTTTCGGCTCGCCAGCACGATCGTGGCGAGCAAACCTGCGACAACCGATCCGGTCAGAACGGCCACCTTGACGTCGGCGCCGGACGACGTGCCGTGGCCGAACGCCAAGTCGCCGATCAACAACGCCACCGTGAATCCGATTCCCGCCAGCAGTGCCACCCCCAGCATGTCGCGCCACGACAGGTCGTCATCCAGGTCGGCGTGGGTGAACCTGGCGATGAGGTATGCGGTGCCGAACACGCCCAGCGGTTTGCCGACCACCAGCCCCGCGATCACCCCGAGGGTCACCGGATGGACCAGGGCGTCGCCGAACCCGGACAAGCCGCCGATCGTCACTCCCGCGGCGAAGAACGCGAACACCGGCACCGCGAGCCCGGCGGACAACGGCCGCACCACGTGCTCGAATCGCTCGGCACTGGCATAGCGGCCCAGTACCGGCACCGTGAAGCCGAGCGCCACACCGGCGACGGTGGCATGCACGCCGCTGGCATGCACCAACGCCCAGGCCAGCACCGCCAGCGGTAACAGGAGCCACCAGTGGCGCACCCCCTGTTGCACGGCCAGCGCGAACAAGGCGATCGGCAGCACGGCCAGTAGCAGTGGCGCCGGCGAGAGGTGATCGGTGTAGAACAGCGCGATCACGGTGATGGCCAGCAGATCGTCCACCACCGCCAGGGTGAGCAGAAACGTCCGCAGCGCGCTGGGGAGATGAGTCGACAACACCGCCAGCACCGCCAGTGCAAACGCGATATCGGTGGCAGTGGGCACCGCCCAGCCGGCCAGGGTGCCGGGCGAATCCATGGCGAGGTTGACGCCGACGTAGACCGCCGCGGGCACCACCATGCCGCCGACCGCCGCCAGCACCGGCAGGGCGGCCCGGGCCGGGTCGCGCAGGTCGCCGGCGATGAATTCGCGCTTTAGCTCGACTCCGACGATGAAGAAGAAGATGGCCAGCAGCCCGTCGGCTGCCCAGGACTCGACCGACAGCCGGAGGTGCAATGCCTCGGGGCCGAAGGCGAAGTCGGAGATCCGGTGGTACGCGTGCGACCAGGGTGAGTTCGCCCACGCCATCGCCGCCGCGGCCGAAATCAGCAGCAACGCCCCGCCTATCGTCTCCTGACGCAGCACCTCCGCCAGTCGGCTGGCTTCCCGCCAGGAGCCGCGGGCGAGAAGTCGCAGACCGGCCGCCATTGGCAGATCCTAAGTGCGGCGGCCACGGTGTTCGGCGGGACGGCCGCTACCGGGTCAGCAGCGCAACACACTCCACGTGATGGGTCAACGGGAAGGAGTCGAACACCCGCAGCTGCTCGACCGCAAAGCCGTGCGCGCGGTACAAACCGACATCGCGTGCGAAGGCCGCCGTTTCGCAGCCGAAGTGGATCACCCGGGGCGCGCCCGCCGCCGCTATCAGTCCGATGACCTCGCGACCGGCGCCTGCGCGCGGCGGGTCGAGGACCACGGCATCGGGTTTAGCCGACGAGGACAGGATCCCGCCCAAAGCACGTCGCACCGAATCCGTGGCGAACCGCACCTGCTCAAGATCGCCCAGGGCCACGCGCCCCGCCCGGGTCGCGGCCCGCGCGGTGTCCACGCTGACCACGGTGCCGCGCTCCCCGACCGCCGCGCCCATCACCGCCGCGAACAGCCCGGCCCCGCCGTACAGATCCCAGGCAGTCAGTCCCGGGCGCAGCCGCGCCCACCGGTCCACCAGCGCGCTGTAGGCCGGCGCGGCGTCGCGATGCGCCTGCCAGAAGGCCGTCACCGGCAACCGCCACAGCGTTGCACCCACCCGTCGCACGCCTTCGTAGTCACCCTCGACCACTCGTGTGCGCCGGTTGCGCCCGGCGCATACGATGTGACGCGCGCCGTCGTCGTCGCGTACCACGTGGACCTCATCGCCCGCACGGAAGTCGGCTTCAGGCAGTCCGGCGAGCAGGCCGTGCAGCAGCTGCGCGCAATTCAGGTCGGTGACCAGCTCGCCGCTGTGATAGCGGTGAAACCCTGGCCGGCCGTCGGCGCCTACCTCCAGCCGCGCCCGGGTGCGCCAGCCGGTCGGCGCGCCGGAGCCAACTGGCTGGGCGTACTGCGACCCCTCATATCCGTCATATCCGCCCAACCGCCGCAGCTGATCGGCGACCACTTGAGCCTTCAAGACGCGCAGTGCTGCCGGCGAGACGAACGCCATATCACAGCAGCCCGCGCCGCCGGGCCCGGCGATCGGGCATAGCGAGTCGACGCGGTCCGGTGAGGGCTCGAGGATTTCGACAGCCTCGGCATGCCAATACGACCCGCGGCGGTCGGTGACGCGGGCCCGTACGGTCTCGCCGGGCAGGGCGTAGCGCACGAAGACGACCCGGCCGTCGTCGCGTGCCACACAGCTGCCGCCGTTGGCGGGCACGCCGGCGCGCAGCGTCACCAGGCTCAATCGATCAGGCCCCGCCGGGCGTCGCCGGGCGCCGACTGCGGTTCCAGCGTTTTCAGCCGTTCCGACGAGTTCAATTGCCACGGAACCGATGTCACCATGACATTGGGCTCGAACAACAACCTGCCCTTGAGCCGCAACGCGCTCTGGTTGTGCAAAACACCCTCCCACCAGTGACCGACCACGTACTCGGGGATGAACACCGTGACCACCGTGCGCGGCGATTCCTTGGTGATCCGCTTGACGTAGTCGAGAACGGGCCGGGTGACCTCCCGGTACGGCGATGCGATCACCTTGAGCGGTACCGTGACGTCGCTGTCCTGCCAGTGATGGACCAATTCGCGAGTTTCGCCGTCGTCGACGCTGACGGTGATCGCCTCCAGGGTGTCGGGCCGGGTGGCGCGCGCGTACGCCAACGCCCGGCGGGTGGGCAGGTGAAGCTTCGAGACCAAAACGACGGCGTGGTTGCGGCTGGGCAGCAGCACGTCGCCCGCCTCTTTCTCCTGCTCGGCGAGTTCGCGGCCGACCGCGGCGTAGTGACGGTGGATGGCCTTCATCAGGATGAACAGGGCCGTCATCGCCACGATCGCGATCCATGCCCCCGCTACGAACTTGGTGATCAGGACCACGACCAGCACCGCTCCGGTGCATAGGAAGCCGACGGTGTTGACCGCCCGCGAGCGGTGCATCTTGCCGCGTCGCTGCGAGTCGGTTTCGATCTTGAGGTGACGGGTCCAGTGCCGGACCATCCCGATCTGAGACAGCGTGAACGACACGAACACGCCGACGATGTACAGCTGGATCAGGGCGGTCACCTCAGCGCGGAAGGCCACCACGAAGCAGATGGCGCTGAGCGCCAGGAACAGGATGCCGTTGGAGAACGCAAGCCGGTCGCCGCGGGTGTGCAACTGGCGCGGCAGGTAGCTGTCCTGCGCCAGGATCGAACCCAGGACCGGGAACCCGTTGAACGCCGTGTTGGCGGCGAGCACCAGGATCATCGCGGTGACGACGGTGATGATCACGAATCCGGCGTGGAAGCCCCCGAAAACGGCCTGCGCCAACTGGGCCACGAGGGTCTTCTGGTGATAGTTCGCCGGCGCGCCCCCCAGCTGGGTCGCCGGGTCGTCGACGATCTGCACGCCGATCGCGTGCGCGAGCACGATGATGCCCATCAGCAGGGTGATCGCGATCGAGCCCAGCATCAGCAACGTCGTCGCGGCGTTCTTCGACTTGGGTTTGCGAAACGCCGGGACTCCGTTGCTGATCGCCTCCACGCCGGTCAGCGCCGCGCATCCCGACGAGAACGACCTGGCCACGAGGAACACCAGCGCGAACCCCGTGATTGACGCACTTTCGGGATGCATCTCGAAGTCCGCGGATTCGGCCCGGATCGGGTCGCCGAGCGCGTAGACCCGGAAGAGGCCGTAGCCGAGCATGATGAGGATGCCGACGATGAACGCGTAGGTGGGGACGGCGAACGCAATCCCGGACTCGCGAATGCCGCGCAGGTTCATCGCCATCAACAGCAGGATTGCCCCCACGGCGAAAAGCACCTTGTGGTGTGCGATATACGGGAACGCGGATCCGATGTTGGCCATCGCCGACGACATCGAGACGGCAACGGTCAGGACGTAATCCACCATCAACGCACTGGCGACGGTCAGGCCCGCGGTCGGTCCAAGATTAGTGGTGGCCACCTCGTAGTCGCCGCCGCCGGACGGATAGGCGTGCACGTTCTGCCGGTAACTAGCGACGACCACCAGCATGACGAAGGCCACCGCCATCCCGATCCACGGTGCCATCGCGTAAGCGGCAAGTCCCGCGACCGAAAGCACCAGAAAGATCTCCTCGGGGGCGTAGGCCACCGAGGACATGGCATCGGAGGCGAACACCGGCAGCGCGATCCGCTTGGACAGCAGCGTGTGCCCCAGTTTGTCGCTACGGAACGGCCGCCCCAGGACGAGCCGGCGGGTAGCCGTCGAAAGCTTGAACACGAGGAACCAGAGTATGCCCAACGGCGCACGCCGGTACCCTTCCCGCGTACCGTCTGTCATGCGGGCGCATGAGATGCGTACCTCCACACCGCACAGCCGAAAGGACGCCAGGTGCGCGTAGTCGTCATGGGGTGCGGACGAGTGGGCGCGTCAGTCGCCGATGCCCTCGCCAGAATCGGCCACGAGGTGGCCGTCATCGATCGTGACAGCACCTCGTTTCAGCGGCTCAGCCCGGAATTCACCGGCGAGCGGATACTCGGCATGGGCTTCGACCGCGACGTGCTGCTCCGGTCCGGCATCGAGGGCGCCGGCGCGTTCGCCGCGGTGTCGTCCGGCGACAACTCCAACATCATCTCCGCGCGGCTGGCGCGCGAGACCTTCGGCGTGCCGCGCGTGGTGGCCCGGATCTACGACGCCAAGCGTGCAGCCGTCTACGAACGACTGGGCATTCCCACCATCGCAACCGTCCCGTGGACGACCGACCGGCTGCTCAACGCCCTCACCCAGGACACCGAGACGGCCAAGTGGCGCGATCCGACGGGCACCGTAGCAGTCGCCGAGGTCGTCCTGCACGAAGGCTGGGTGGGTCACCGGGTGACCGACCTCGAAGCGGCGACGGGTGCGCGGGTGGCGTTCCTGATCCGCTTCGGCACCGGCGTGCTACCCGAGCCCAAGACCGTTATCCAGGCCAGCGACCAGGTGTTCGTCGCGGCTGTTTCCGGGCGAGCCGCCGAGGCGGTCGCGATCGCCGCGCTGCCCCCCTCGGAGGACCTCGACGGGGGCGGGCGATGACAGTGGCGATGGAATCGCAGGCGGCGGTCACGCATGCGTGTCGGCAGGAAGGACATCGATGAAAGTAGCGATCGCCGGTGCCGGTGCGGTGGGTCGCTCCATCGCGCGTGAACTCATCGAGAATAACCACGATGTATCCCTCATCGAACGCAACGCCGAGCACATCGACGTCGACGCCATTCCGGCCGCGCACTGGCGGCTCGGCGACGCCTGCGAACTGAGCCTGCTCGAATCGGTGCGGCTCGAGGATTTCGATGTCGTGATCGCCGCGACCGGCGACGACAAGGCCAACGTCGTCCTCTCCCTGCTCGCCAAGACGGAGTTCGCCGTCTCGCGGGTGGTCGCCCGCGTCAACGATCCGCGCAACGAATGGCTGTTCGACGACGCGTGGGGAGTGGATGTCGCCGTGTCCACGCCGCGGATGCTGGCATCGCTGGTCGAGGAGGCCGTCGCCGTGGGAGAACTGGTCCGGCTCATGGAGTTCCGCAAGGGCGGCGCCAACCTGCTGGAGATCACACTGCCCGACAACACCCAGTGGGGCGGCCGGCCGGTCCGCAAACTGGCATTGCCCCGCGACGCGGCCCTGGTCACCATCCTGCGCGGCAATCGGGTGATCGTGCCGCAGCCCGACGAGCCGCTCGAAGGCGGAGACGAACTCCTGCTGGTCGCCGCGCCGGAGGTCGAAGACGAGTTGCGGGCATTGCTGCTGCTCAGCAGCGCCTAGCTTCCGGCAGCTTCCCGTCAGCTTTAGGTGGTCGCAGCGGGCGCGCCCTGCGGCTGTGCCGCGACGACGGCGCGCTGAGCGGCCTTGATCGCCAGATAGGTCACCAGCGCCGCCACGGCTGTCAGGGGCCACCCCATGGCGATGCGCGCCGCGGCCAGCCACCCCGTCTGGTCGGCGTCGTAGAGATGGTGCTGCACCACGAACCGCGCGGCGAAGACCAGCACCCAGGTCAGTGTCGCGATATCGAACGCCACCACGGCCCGGCGCACGGATCGCCACCGGTAACCGTGCCCGTTGATCCAGCTCCAGATGTAGCCGACGACCGGGCGTCGGATGAGGATCGATATCCCGAACACCACTGCCCACAACAGCGACAACCAGATGCCGAGCAGGAAGTAGCCCTTGGCCGCACCCACCGCCCAGGCGATGAGCGCGCAGAAACCGATTCCGAGGAACGCCGATATCGCGGGCTGCGCCGATTCGCGGCGGACCAGCCGCCAAACGAGAATCAACGCGGCCACCGAAAGCGCCGTGACGATGGCCGGCAACAGCCCGAAGGCGGTCGAGACCGGCACTAAGAAGACCACCGGCAGCGACGAGTAGATCAGGCCGCTGACGCCGCCGATCTGATCCAGCCGACTCTGGGCGCCGGATCGCTTGTCAGCCAAGGAAGGCCGGCCTCAACGCTGAATCTCGCCTCAACGCTGAATCTCGTAGTGCGGGTTGTAGATCGCTTTCGCGCCGTTTTCCAGTTTCCCGAGACGCCCGTGCACCCGAAGCTTGCGGCCCGACTCGATGCCCGGAATCCGCCGCTGACCCAGCCAGACCAGAATCACCGAATCCGTGCCGTCGAACAGCTCGGCGCGGATCCCGCCCGCGCATCCGCGGGCGTTGGTCTCGACGCTGCGCAACGTGCCCATCATGGTGACTTCCTGACCGCGCTGGCAGTCGATGGCACGCTGGGCGCCGGTGCTCGCCACCTCTTGGGTGAGCTCCTGGACGTCACGCTGCTCGGGATTCTCCGTCAGCCTGCGGGTAATCCGGCGCAGATAACCTTCGGCCGTAGCCATTGCCGTCTCCTGGTAGAACGCGTGCAATCCCGGCGCGGGATCACACTGCCAACGCAACGGTAGACCCCTGAGTTCCCGCGCGTCACGCGATCCCCCATCACCGGAAAGTTTCGCCTCCGAGGGGGCACGATCAGACGATGGCCCTTGATCTTCGCGACGTTCCGACCGTCCTGTTGCCGGGCGTCGGATCCGACGACGACTACGTCTATCGCGCGTTCGCCCCGGCCCTGCACGCCGTCGGCGCGATCGCGGTGCCTCACGCGCCTCGGCCCGACGGGCTCGTCGCGGGCTACCTCGCGGCGCTCGACGACGCGGCACGCGAGGGTCCCATCGCCGTCGCGGGGATCTCGCTCGGCGCCGCCGTGGCCGCCGCATGGTCGATCACGCACCCCGGGCGAACCGTGGCCGTGCTGGCGGCACTGCCCGCCTGGACGGGGCGGCCGAACGGAGCCCCCGCGGCCGAGGCGGCACTGAACGCCGCCCAGGAGCTGCGCCGCGACGGCCTGGTCGCCGCCACCACCCGTGTGCGCGCGTCGACTCCACCGTGGCTGGCCGACGAACTCACCCGGTCCTGGGTCGGTCAGTGGCCGGCACTACCCGACGCGATGACCGAGGCGGCGCACTATGTCGCGCCCACCAGCGGTCAGCTTGCGACATTGTCCGCCCCGTTGGGAGTGGCTGCAGCCCTCGACGATCCGGTCCATCCGCTGGAGGTCGGCGTGGAGTGGGTCGCGGCGGCCCCCTACGCCTCGCTGCGGACGGTGAGCCTCGAAGAATTCGGCGCGGACCCTTCGGCGCTGGGCACCGCATGCATGGCTGCACTCGGCGACATCTGACGACGCCGGCCGGGCCCCGTCAGCCGGGCGTCAGCCGCCTGTGACGCCCCGCAGTTGCTGCATCTGCTGCATCGCCGAGCCCTGGGCGCTGCGGCGCGCGACCGGGTCGGCCGGCGGATCCTCGCCGGGCGCCGATGCCCGGCCGGCGGCAGCCATCGCCTGCTCAGCGGCGGCGCGCAACTGGGCGGCCATCGGCTCGGGCAGCTGAACCGGCAGCGGTGTGCGCACCGGAAGCGGGGTTTCGCCGCGGCGGACGACCGTGTCCAACAAGGCTTTCCGGGCCTCGGCGGCCAGCGGGACGATGCTTTGCGCGCTGCCGTTGACGACACAGCGGATCATCCACCGGTATCCGTCGATCCCGATGAACCGAACCGCGCCCTCGCCGACACCCACCACCTCGCGGCCCCAGCGCCCGGTCTCGATGCGGACGTCGGGGATATCCCGGCGCAGGGCTTCGGCCAGTTCGGAAGCCACTTCCCGCCACAGACCCGTGCTCTTGGGTGCCGCGTACGCCGCGACGGTGAACCGGCCGTTGGGTGTCACGACCCACACCGCGCTAGGTACCCCGACCTCGTTGACCTCGACCTGAACCTGGGCGGCCTGGGGCATCGGGATGAGTACCGAGCCGAGGTCGAGTCGACCGACGGTGGCGACGTCGGGATCGTCGAAGTCCTCGATGTCGAAGGGGCCCTCGACGTCGCCGTCGGTCACGACCTCGGCCTCCGGCGACGCCTCCCGCGGCGCCTCAGCTCTGTCGTCGTCTTTCTTCTTGCGCTTGCCGAATGCCATCAGAGACTCGCATGTCCTCCCGAAGAACCGTGGCCACCCTCGCCACGGGTGGTGTCCCCCAGCCCCGCCTCGTCGAATGAGGAGACTTCGACGAGTTCGGGCAGTTCGACACGCTGAACCAACAACTGTGCGATCCGGTCGCCCCGGCTGATGCTGATCGTCTCGGCAGGATCGAGGTTGATCAGCGAGACCTTGATCTCACCGCGGTACCCGGCGTCGATCGTGCCGGGGCTGTTGACGATCGATAGACCAACGCGCGCGGCAAGTCCCGACCGGGGGTGAACCAGGCCAACCATGCCCTGCGGAATCGCCACCGCGATACCCGTCGGCACCAGAGCACGCTCTCCCGGCGCCAGTTCGACATCGGTGGCACTGCGCAGATCGACGCCTGCGTCGTCGGCATGTGCCCGGCTCGGCACTGGAAGCTCGGGGTCCAGGCGCACGACCGGCAGACGGGTGGACACGAGGCACCAGACTACCCTCGACGAGGTGTCGGGTACGCGTGTGACCTCACAGACCGTTCGTTACCACGAACGGTTGTGGGTGCCTTGGTGGTGGTGGCCGTTGGGTTTCGGGCTGGCCGCGCTCATCGCAATGGAGGTCAACCAGGCCGTTGCCACGCTGGGTGACTGGGTGGCGTTCGCGGCGCTGTTCGTCGTCGCGGCGGGGACACTGCTGTGGCTGGGCCGCGCCGAGGTTCGGGTGACCTGCACCGACGGCGTCGCCGAATTGTGGGCGGGGCGGGCCCATCTGCCCGTCACCGTGATCACGCGCTGCGCCGAAATCCCGGCGACGGCCAAGTCGGCCGCCCTGGGCCGTCAGCTGGATCCCGCCGCATTCGTCGAACACCGGGCATGGGTCGGCCCGATGGTCCTGGCGGTGCTCGACGACCCCGACGACCCGACCCCGTACTGGCTGGTCAGCTCGCGTCATCCGGATCGCGTGCTCGCGGCACTGAAAAGCTGAGCGCAGCCGCGCCCCCCGGCTTCGGCTTAACACTGCATGGAATTGGCAGGGTACCGAGAGCGCTAGCAGGGTGCTGAGAGCGCCGAATCGCCGATTTCGTCGCTTGGTGCTGTGTCAACCGGCTAGTCCACCGGCTACTCAGACTCGACACTCTTACGCCGCGCAGTCGGTGCAGACCATCACGCCGTTCTTCTGGCTGGCAAGCCGGCTGCGGTGGTGAACCAAGAAGCAGCTCGAACAGGTGAACTCGTCGGCCTGCTTGGGGACGACCCGCACCGAGAGCTCCTCGCCGGATAGATCAGCACCCGGAAGCTCGAAGGATTCGGCGGATTCGGACTCGTCGACATCGACGACGGCAGACTGGGCCTCGTTGCGCCTCTGCTTCAGTTCCTCCAGCGAATCCTCGGAAACGTCGTCTGTCTCCGTGCGCCGTGGTGCATCGTAGTCGGTAGCCATCGTCCCGTCCCTAGTAACTGTCCAGCAGAGTTTTGTACCAGTGCCGAACGCCATCGCCAAAAGATTCGTGCCCATATCGCGCATCAACTAAGTGTGATTTACATCACAACTTGCCGGCTAACGCAACCGTACTGGTCAGGGGCTGGCTCTAGAGTGCAGGCGTGGTCACGAACATCACCGAGGGGACGGCGTTCGACAAGCGCGGACTTCCGTTCCGGCGGCGCAACATCTGGCCCGCAATCATCGCCGCTGCGGTCCTGGCACTGGTCACCGCCGTCGTCTGGTCGGTCGTGCTGAACCGTCCGGCCGACGTGCAAGAGGCGGCGGCGTGCAATCCGCCGCCCTCGTCGGGTGACGCGGCCGCCCCGGCGTTGGGTCAGCAGGTGTCTCGCAGCACCATGATCAACGTCGCACCCGCCAAACTCGCCGAAACCAAGATCCAGGTGCTCAACGCCAGCGGGCACGGCGGGCAGGCGGCGGACGTGTCAGGGGCGCTGCGTGACCTCGGCTTCGCCCAGCCGACCGCTGCCAACGACCCCGTCTACGCAGGCACCCGGCTGGAATGCCAGGGCCAGATCCGATTCGGGCACAACGGCAAGGCGGGAGCGGCCGCGGTGTGGTTGGTCGCGCCATGCACCGAACTGATCCAGGACAATCGATCCGACGACTCCGTCGACCTGGTCGTCGGCACGGAGTTCACCGCGCTCACACACAGCGACGACATCGACGCCGTGCTCACCGGATTGCGCCCCGACGCCGCCGAACCCGCCGACCCGGCGCTGGTCACGAAAATCCACTCGGCGACCTGCTGAAACGCGGGCCGGGCAGTTACTGCGGCAGCGGCGAGAGTCCTCCCAGGCGGTCTATCGCCTCCCGCAGCGACTCCGCCACCCCCGGTGCCGCCGCCAGGCACAGGGCGGCACCGTGCGCGACGTCCGCCGTCGGTAGCGTCACCACCGCGCCTGCTTCGGCGGCGATCAGGGCTCCGGCGGCCCAATCCCAGACGTGCAGACCGTGCTCGTAGTGCGCGTCGAGTCGTCCCGCGGCGACCATACAGAGGTCCAGCGCCGCCGACCCGATCCTGCGCACATCTCGCACCACCGGCAGCAGCCCCGCGAGAAGCTGGGCCTGCGCGGCCCGGCGTGCCGGCGAATAGCCGAATCCCGTCCCCACCAACGCCATCGACAGGTCTTTCACCGTCGAGCAGCACAGCGGACGTGATTCGCCGGCGCCACGCACGTCCGCGCCCCGGCCGAGAGCGGCCGAATAGGTGTCGCCACCGGCGACGTCGGCGACCGCCCCGGCAACCGACTGCCCGCGCACCTGCGCGGCCACCGAAACCGAGTACGCCGGAAGTCCGTAGACGAAGTTGACTGTCCCGTCGATCGGGTCGAGCACCCAGACGACACCGGCACCGCCGGCCGACGGACCGGGCCCGCCGCCCTCCTCGCCGAGCACCGGTTCCCCTGGCCGCAATTCAGCGAGCCGCCTACGCAACAGTGCCTCGGTCTCGGTGTCCACCACCGTCACCGGATCGGTAGGTGTGCTCTTGGTCGCGACCACCCGGTTTCCATCAGCCCCGCGGGTCCCAAACACCTCGACACGCCGGCGGCGCACATATGCCGCGGCTTCCTCGGCGAGGCATTCGGCGACACCGCGAAGCGTCGCGGGGTGATTGTCGGATCCAGCCACCCGCCTATCGCAGCACACATCGAAGAGGTTCCGACACCGCCCCGTGTTGGGGCCCGACGAACTAAGGTTTGGAACGCCACCGAATCCCGGCCGAGGAGCATCCATGACCGCGACAGAACCCAGTAGCGACGGCTCGAACCTCAGCTTCGGCGTCGACGTGGGCGGCAGCGGCGTCAAGGGTGGCATCGTCGATCTCGACACCGGCCAACTGGTCGGCGACCGGCACAAAATCCTGACGCCTCAACCCTCTACACCCGATGCCGTGGCCAGCACCATTTCGGCGGTCGTCCGGCATTTCGGGTGGCGAGGCCGCCTCGGGGTCACCTATCCCGGCGTCGTGACAGACGGCGTCGTGCGCACCGCCGCCAACGTCGACAAGGCCTGGATCGGCACGAATGCCGCCGCGGTCATAAGCGACGCGCTCGGTGGGCAACCGGTGACACTGCTCAATGACGCCGATGCCGCCGGGCTGGCCGAGGAACGCTACGGCGCCGGCAAGGGCAAAGCCGGGCTGATCGTGCTGCTGACCTTCGGCACCGGCATCGGGTCGGCCGTGATCCAAAAAGGGGTGCTGCTGCCCAACACCGAATTCGGCCATCTCGAGGTCGGTGGCATGGAGGCAGAGCACCGCGCCGCGTCGTCGGTCAAGGATCGCAAGCAGTGGAGCTATGAGCGCTGGACCAAGGAGGTCACCAAGGTTTTGATCGCCATCGAGAACGCCATCTGGCCCGACCTGTTCATCGTTGGCGGGGGCATCAGCCGCAAAGCCGACAAGTGGGTGCCCATGCTGGAATGCCGCACGCCAGTGGTCGCCGCGGCACTGCGGAACACCGCGGGCATCGTCGGTGCCGCGATGGCGGCCAAACGTGATCCCGCGAACTAGGGTGCACGCAATTCAGGCCGCTGCGCGCCGGGCGGCCCATCCGTGTCGTTACAATGGCCACAGTGGCCGCGTCCGGATCGCGGCAACGCTCCCGGCGGACGTAGACGCCGACATTCCCCAATAACCGACCCGGCGGTGGCGTATGCCCGTGCACACCGCGTCAAGCACGATCGAAAGGGTGTTGTGGCCCCGACGAAGGTAAGCCAGGCGACCGAAGAGCCGGCAGGCGGCACCGCTACATCCTCCGTGCCCCCCGTGTCCCCCGTGTCCCCCGCCAAGCGAACGGCCTCGAAGGCTGCGGCCGCGGTCAAACGCGTTGCCAAGACCGCCGCACGCGCCGCAAGCGCGAAGAGCGCCGAGGCCGCGGCCAAGGCCCCCGCCAAGCGGGCAGCGAAGGCGTCCGGCGCGTCGCGGCGGCCTGACACCCCGCCAACGCCTACCCGCGCGAAGAAGGGAGCTGCGTCCGGCGAGGGAGCCGAGCCAGCGGCTGATGGCGCCCCAGAAGACCTCGACAACGATACGGAAGCCCTGAATTCCGAGCCCGAAGATCTCAACGACGACCTCGATGTCGATGATGACCTCGGTGACCTCGAAGACGACGAGGCCGAAGACGATCTCGATGGTGAGGCCGAGGACGACCCCGAGGACGACCCCGAGG
>CAZEHT010000033.1:0-7653 GCA_964511995.1 uncultured Mycobacterium sp. | reverse complement strand
CCGAGGACGACCCCGAGGACGACCCCGAGGGCGACCCCGAGGACGATGCCAAAGCCGACGCCGGCGGGCAGGACAGCGCAGAGGCGCCCGGCGATGGGGAGGCCGCGGAAGCATCCGGAACCGAGAAATCCAACGGCGACTTTGTCTGGGATGAAGAGGAATCCGAAGCGCTGCGCCAAGCCCGCAAGGACGCCGAGCTCACCGCTTCCGCCGACTCCGTCCGGGCGTATCTGAAACAGATCGGCAAGGTCGCGCTGCTCAACGCAGAGGAGGAGGTCGAGCTCGCCAAGCGTATCGAGGCCGGCCTCTATGCGACCCAGCTGATGAACGAGCTCGCTGAAAAGGGCGAGAAGCTGCCCCCCGCACAGCGCCGCGACATGATGTGGATCTGCCGCGACGGCGATCGCGCGAAGAACCACCTGCTTGAGGCGAACTTGCGTCTGGTCGTGTCCTTGGCCAAGCGCTACACCGGCCGCGGCATGGCCTTCCTCGATCTCATCCAGGAGGGCAACCTCGGCTTGATCCGTGCCGTAGAGAAGTTCGACTACACCAAGGGCTACAAGTTCTCGACCTATGCCACCTGGTGGATTCGGCAGGCGATCACCCGCGCAATGGCCGACCAGGCCCGCACCATCCGCATCCCGGTACACATGGTCGAAGTGATCAACAAGCTCGGCCGTATCCAACGTGAGTTGCTCCAAGACCTCGGCCGTGAACCCACGCCCGAAGAGCTGGCCAAGGAAATGGACATCACGCCGGAAAAAGTGCTGGAAATCCAGCAGTACGCGCGTGAGCCGATCTCGCTCGACCAAACCATCGGCGACGAGGGTGACAGCCAACTCGGCGACTTCATCGAAGATAGCGAAGCAGTCGTGGCTGTCGACGCGGTGAGCTTCACCCTGCTGCAGGATCAGCTGCAGTCGGTGCTGGAAACACTCTCGGAGCGCGAGGCCGGTGTGGTGCGGTTGCGATTCGGCCTGACCGACGGCCAACCGCGCACCCTCGACGAGATCGGTCAGGTCTACGGGGTGACGCGGGAGCGTATTCGGCAGATCGAATCGAAGACCATGTCGAAGCTGCGTCACCCCAGCCGCTCCCAGGTCCTACGGGACTACCTGGACTAGGCGGTACGCCACCGAGAACCGGCATCTGCGGACTTCGCACGCCAGTCCTCACGATGGGGCATCCTTAGCAAGTGAACGTCGACGCTTTCCTGCAGACGATCCCGCCATTTTCCGTTTACCTTGTCGTCGGCTTGGTGATCGGCGTGGAAAGCATCGGAATCCCGTTGCCCGGAGAGATTGTGCTGGTCAGCGCGACGCTGCTGTCGTCACGCCACACTCTCGACATCGACCCGGTCGGGATCGGCGTGGCCGCGACGCTCGGTGCGATCATCGGCGACAGCATCGGATACTCGCTGGGTCGCCGACTTGGTATGCCGCTGTTCGAACGGATGGGCCGGCGGTTCCCCACGCACTTCGGCCCCGGCCACGTGGCGCTGGCCAAACAGCTGTTCGCCCGCTGGGGGGTATGGACGGTGTTCTTCGGCCGCTTCGTCGCTCTGCTGCGCATCCTCGCCGGCCCGCTGGCCGGGGCGATGAGAATGAGCTACCCGAAATTCCTGGTCGCCAACATTACGGGAGCTATTTGCTGGGCCGGCGGAACCACGACGGTGGTCTACTTCGCAGGCGTGGCGGCCGAGCGCTGGCTGTCGCGGTTCTCCTGGATCGCGCTCGTGGTCGCGATCATCGGGGGGATTTTCTGCACGATCTTCCTTCGCGAGCGCACCAGGCGGCTGATCGAGCAACTGGAATCGGAGAACGACTGGGAGACCCTCCGGCGAGACCGCTGAGGCGACGCGTGACCGAAGCCGCTGACGACCCGACGCGCAGCCGCGGCGACCCCCATGCACGCCCTCCTCGACTGCGGTCCGCAGGCCGCGTCAGGCCCGGCCTGTGCAAGCCGGAAACGTCCCGTCGTCGCCCGGTGGATACGGTATGACTCTAATCACAGCCTCTGTCGGCAACGGCCCGTACAGATGCGGAAAGCGCATGGAAGCCGGATCGGTATCCACTCCGGGTTCCCATGCGATCGGCGCACCCAGCAGCTCGGAGTTCAGGTACAGCAGTACCAGGTCGATGCGACCCGCAAAAAGCCGGTTCGCCGGCAAATGGACCTGCTCAACTGCCGAAAGGTGAACAAACCCGCGTTCGGCCAGTGACGCGGGCCGGTATTGGCTCGACTGGGAGGCCGCCGCCCACTCCGCCGCTGAGCAAAGATGAACGAGAACACCCGGATCACCGGACATACGAGCACATTGTCCACACCGCAAATCGACGTGCGTGAGACACGACACACCGCAGAACACCCGCGGGAACAAGGCTCGAATTCGAAACGTCTGAGACAGTAGAACTACGCGCGCAGAAGGGAGGAGCCATGAACGCAACTCTGACGAGTCCGGGGCTGACACAGGCCGATCGCTGCGATCGCTGCGGCGCCGCCGCTCGCGTACGAGCCAAGCTCGCTTCTGGCGCAGTACTGTTGTTCTGCCAGCATCACGCCAACAAGCACGAGGCCAAGCTGCTGGCGCAGTCGGCGGTGCTGGAGGTCGCTGCTTCGGATTGACGGTGGCGGCGCGCCCGCGGTAGAGGCGGGCATAACCGGCTGACGTCAGGGATGCTGGTGTGGTCATGACTGACCATCCGGCGAGGCAGCACAGCCGACACATTCGGCGCATCGCCAAGCGCACCTTGTCGAAGGCGTGGGACGACTCGATCTTTTCCGAGTCAGCGCAAGCGGGCTTCTGGTCGGTGCTGTCATTGCCGCCACTGCTGCTGGGGATGCTGGGTAGCCTCGCTTACATCGCACCGCTGTTCGGCCCGGACACCCTGCCCACCATCCAGGCCCGGCTGATCAGCACGTCGAGCAGCCTCTTCTCCAAGAACGTCGTCAACGAGATCATCGAGCCAACCATCCGCGACATCGTCGAGAACGCGCGGGGGGAGGTCGTCTCGATCGGCTTCGTCATATCGCTGTGGGCCGGCTCATCGGCGATTTCGGCATTCGTCGACTCGGTGGTGGAAGCGCACGGTCAGACTCCGCTGCGTCACCCGGTCCGGCAGCGGTTCTACGCGCTGGGCCTCTACGTCAGCGGTCTGCTCATCGTGATCGCGACGGCCCCCTTCATAGCGCTGGGACCGCCGAAGATCGCCGACCATCTTCCCGATAGCTGGGACAAGGTGCTGCGGTACGGCTATTTCCCGCTGCTTGCGGCGTGCCTGGTGCTGGCGGTCACCGTGCTCTACCGGCTGTCGCTACCCAAGCCACTGCCCACCCATCGCCTGGCGATCGGAGCCGTGCTGGCCACCACGGTCTTCGTGGTGGCCGCGGCCGGCCTACGGGTCTACCTGAGCTACATCACCCGCACCGGCTACACCTACGGTGCACTAGCGACTCCGATCGCATTCCTGCTTTTCGCGTTTTTCCTCGGCTTCGCAATCATGATCGGAGCCGAACTCAACAACGCCATTCAGGAGGAGTTCCCGGCGTCCGCCACCCACACCGACCAACTCCGGTCGTGGCTTGAGGCCAGGTCAATCCAACATTTCGACATCACCGCGGCGCACAGCCCCGTACGCGACGTCGACACGCAGGGTGCGCCGCCGCTCAGCCCGTCTTGAGCGTGTTATAGATCCGCTTGCAATCCGGGCAGACCGGGGAACCAGGCTTGGGTGAGCGCGTCACCGGGAAAACCTCACCGCACAGTGCGACGACGTGCGTCCCCATCACGGCGCTCTCGGCGATCTTGTCCTTCTTGACGTAGTGGAAGAACTTCGGCGTGTCGCTGCCGGTCCCGTCGTCGACGCGTTCTTCGGAGTCCGTGCGTTCGATGGTCTGGGTCTGCATGACCGCAATTCTGCCCGAATCTGCCCGCCCCGGAAACCGGTCCCGGACACTGTGCCGAACTTGTGCAAGAGTGGACCCATGAAGCACAGCCACGAGCTGGGTTTCGACGACGACGGTCGGCCGGTACTCATCACCAAGGCGGCGCCACCCTACGAAGAGGAGCATCGTCAGCGAGTCCGTAAGTACCTCACCCTCATGTCGTTGCGGGTGCCTGCCCTGGTGTTCGCCGCCGTGGCCTACAACCTCTGGCACAACGGTTGGATTTCACTCCTGATCGTGGCCGCCTCAATCCCGCTGCCGTGGATAGCCGTCCTGATCGCCAACGACCGGCCGCCACGGCGTGCCGAGGAACCGCGCCGTTTCGACGGGCCCCGGCGACGCACACCGCTGTTCCCGACCGCCGAACGTCCCGCACTGGAATCACGCCCGGCCCGACGCTCCGCCGACGAGCGCGACAGCCAAAACGGTTGAGAAGCGCTCAGCCCAATTCTCAGGGCATTCTCAGGTCATCACCGCATTTGTGCACGTCAGAAAGTGTGAACGTGCGCCGGCGTGGGAACTCTGAGCCGTACTTGCACGTTGTATCGCGTGAAGGCTCGACCTACGAGGAGGCCCAATATGGGGGACGCCACCGCACGCCGCGTTGACATCGATCTCGACGCTCAGAGCCCCGCTGCAGATCTGGTGCGGGTGTACCTGAATGGCATCGGGAAGACTGCGTTGCTGAACGCCGCGGACGAAGTCGAACTCGCCAAGCGCATCGAGGCCGGACTCTATGCGCAGCACCTCCTGGATACCCGTAAGCGGCTCGGCGAGACCCGCAGGCGAGAGCTGGCCTCTGTGGTTCGCGACGGGCAGGCGGCCCGCAGCCGCCTGCTGGAGGCCAACCTGCGGTTGGTGGTGTCGCTGGCCAAACGTTACACCGGTCGCGGTATGCCGCTGTTGGACCTCATCCAGGAGGGCAACCTCGGGCTCATCCGGGCGATGGAGAAGTTCGACTACGCGAAGGGGTTCAAGTTCTCCACCTACGCCACCTGGTGGATCCGGCAGGCAATCACGCGCGGCATGGCCGACCAGAGTCGCACCATCAGACTGCCCGTTCACCTCGTCGAGCAGGTGAACAAGCTGGCGCGGATCAAGCGCGAAATGCATCAGAACCTCGGCCGCGAGGCCACCGACGAGGAACTCGCCGAGGAGTCCGGAATCCCGGTGGAAAAGATCAACGATCTGCTTGAGCACAGTCGTGACCCGGTCAGCCTGGATATGCCGGTGGGCACCGATGAGGAAGCCCCGCTCGGGGACTTCATCGAGGACGTCGAGGCTTTGTCGGCGGAGAACGCAGTGATCGCCGAACTGCTGCACACCGACATCCGCCATGTGCTCGCCACCCTCGACGAGCGCGAGCAGCAGGTGATCCGGCTGCGCTTCGGGCTCGACGACGGCCAGCCCCGGACCCTGGACCAGATCGGCAAACTGTTCGGCCTGTCTCGCGAGCGCGTGCGCCAGATCGAACGCGAAGTGATGGTCAAGCTTCGGCACGGTGAGCGGGCAGATCGGCTGCGTTCGTACGCCAGCTGACGCAACCTCGAATATGTCTTGAATATGTCAGTGTGCCCGCCGGTCCCCCGCGGCGGGCACACTGCTGTCCGGCTCGGCGTGCCGCCGATGTTAGGCAACCGTCGACGCAAAACGCCAAGTAGACTCGCCGCCAGACGGAGGTGGCACATGAATGACTTAGTCGATACCACCGAGATGTACCTGCGCACGATCTACGACCTTGAGGAAGAGGGTGTGGTTCCCCTGCGCGCGCGCATCGCCGAAAGGCTGGAGCAGAGCGGGCCGACGGTGAGCCAGACGGTGTCGCGGATGGAGCGCGACGGTCTGTTGCATGTCGCCGGCGACCGCCACCTGGAGCTTACCGACAAAGGCCGCGCGCTGGCGATCGCCGTGATGCGCAAGCATCGACTGGCCGAGTGCCTCCTCGTCGATGTGATCGGACTGCCGTGGGAGGAAGTGCACGCCGAGGCGTGCCGGTGGGAACACGTGATGAGTGAAGACGTCGAGCGCCGACTCTTCAAGGTGCTGAACGACCCGACGGTGTCCCCCTTCGGTAACCCCATACCCGGGCTGGTGGAGCTCGGTATCGGCACCGCTGCCAGCATCGAAGAACCCAATCTGGTGCGTTTGACCGAACTGCCGGCCGGCTCCACGGTCGCCGTTGTTGTCCGGCAACTCACCGAGCATGTTCAGGGCGACGTGAATCTGATCGCCAGGCTCAAAGAGGCCGGCGTCGTGCCCAACGCACGCGTCACCGTTGACATGAACCCGTTGGGCGGGGTGACCATCGTCATTCCCGGCCACGAGAACGTCGACCTGCCTCACGAAATGGCCCACGCGGTCAAGGTGGAGAAAGTCTGACGCGGCGCCCGGTTCAATCGGCTCCACGCCCGTCGTGCGGCCTCAGTGGCACCGAGACGCCGAGACTTTCGGCGATGCGGTAGCCCGTCGCCGCCAGTTCCCTGATCTGTGCGGGTCGCATACCTGCCTGCAACGCGCTGTCGAGCATGTCCGCCATGCGGTGCCCCCGATCGCATCGCAAGGCCTCCTCCAGAGAAATGCCGGCCAGCGGACCGTCGCCGCGGGCGTAGGCGAAAAACGCAAGCAGCACCAGGGCTTCCACTCGCCAAGGGTGTGGAAGGCTGCGCGCCAGGAGGGTCCACAGCGCCTCGGCTTCGCCCGCGTCGCGTCCGACGGCCAGCGCATAGAGCGCGTCGCGCACCGTGATGTCGGTCAAAGTCAGACCGACCTCCGCGAGTTCGCTATCGCTGAGCTGGGCACCTGCGGCGATCCGGCCGACCGCCGCGATCGCGACGCGGACACCGCGACGAGCACATCCGACGGGGTCGGTGGCCCGTTCGGCACCCGTGGTTTCCGCCAACTCACCGATGAGCCGCGCGATGCCCTGCGTGCGCAGCGGATCGTCGATCGCGATCACCCGCTCCAGGTCGGCTCTGGTCGCGTACAGGCGACGTCCGTCCACAACGGCCGCCGCCATGAGCGGAGATGAGGCCGGGTCGTCAACCTGCCCACGCGTTCCGCACCCGTCGACGCACATCCAGCGGCCTCCCCGCTGGATCCGATCGACGACATGCACCGCGCACACGTCGATCCCGTGCGCAGCCAGCGCGGCGCGGAGCGCATCGGCGAGCGAGCGGTAGTCTTCGACGCACATCGGGCACGTCGCGCCGTCGGCGTCGACGATCACCCCGACGACAGCCGCCGGCTGTGGCGCGGCGACCATCCGGGCCAGTCGCTCCACCTCCTGGCCGAGTGCGTCGCACAGATCGACCCGCATCACGGCGACCATCTGCGCGTCCGTAATCGAGACCAGCACGAGGGATTTCTCCGGAACGAAGCCGAGTACCGCGGGGATGGCCGCGATGAGCGCACCGGGGCGGTTGAGCGCGAAATCGAAGCGATGAGTTGTCTGCGATGTCATGGTGCGACGGTCGCAAGGAGCACCGTCACGCAGACGCCGGTGAGTGGTCCGAAGACCACGGCTGGGGATGAGAACCCGGTTGTGTACAGAAATGCCGACACAAGGCTCCAACAGAAGCCCAACAGAAGCCCAAACGGAAGACCCGACCAGAAGCCCCGACGACCGAAGCCCCACTCAGCCACGATTTGAAGGCAGTCGGCATGCGCGGATGGCCAAACCGGCGTAGACACCTATCACATGGGTTCGAT
>CAZEHT010000032.1:24474-34705 GCA_964511995.1 uncultured Mycobacterium sp. | reverse complement strand
GTCATGGCGGCGACGGCCGTGCTGTCGGCCTGCACGACCAGACCTGACGGTCCGGGACCGGCGGCCGAACGGTTTTTCGCCAAACTGGCCACCGGCGACACCACCGGTGCGTCAGCGCTGACCGACCGTCCCGATGACGCCCGGGTGGCCCTTAACGCCTCCTGGGCGGGTCTGCAGGCGTCTCACCTGGATACGCAGATCCTCGGCTCCGGCTTCACCGGGGACACCGGCACCGTGAAGTATCGTTACTCCTGGCAGCTGCCCAAGGGTCGGGTCTGGACCTATGACGGCGAGCTGAGCATGCTACGCGACGAAGGCCAGTGGCAGGTCCGCTGGACTGCCGCGGGCCTGCATCCCAAACTCGGCGAACACCAGAGTCTGGAGCTACGTGCCGATCCGGCCAGCCGCGCCTCGGTCAACGAGATGGGCGGCACGGACGTGCTGGTTCCGGGCCTGCTTTACCACTACGGACTCGACGCCGTGCGGGCCGGCGCGGACCTGATGGCATCGGCACGGTCGGTGTCCGACGCGCTGCGCCCCTACGACAACACGCTGGACCCCCAGCGGCTGGCCGAACAGGCCAGCTCGCTCAACGGCCCGCTCGGCTTGATAACGCTGCGCAAGGACGATCACGACAGGGTCGCACCGGCCATCGACGCCCTGCCCGGTGTGGTCGTGACACCCCATGCAGCGTTGCTGGCGACCGACGACACATTCGCTCCCGGCATCATCAACCAGGTCAAACAGTCCGTCATCGACGAGCTCGACGGCCAGGCCGGTTGGCGGGTGGTCAGCGTCAACCAGAACGGCGTGGACGTCGACGTGCTCAACCAGGTGGCGCCGGCGCCCGCGCCGTCGATTTCGATCACGCTCGACCGCGCGGTGCAAGACGCCGCGCAGGAGGCGGTCAACGCCCAGGGCCGCAAAGCGATGCTGGTTGTGATCAGGCCGTCGACCGGCGATATCCTCGCCGTAGCTCAGAATGACGCCGCCGACAGGGACGGGCCGACGGCCGTCACCGGGCTCTACCCGCCGGGCTCGACGTTCAAGATCGTCACGGCCGGCGCGGCCATCGACCGCAACATGGCAACCCCCGACACCTTGCTGGGTTGTCCCGGTGAGGCAGAGATCGGTCACCGGATCGTGCCGAACTACAACAAGTTCGACCTCGGCACCGTACCGATGGCCAAGGCGTTCGCGAACTCCTGCAACACCACGTTCGCCGAGCTTGCGAGCCGCATGCCGCCGACCGCGCTGACAGTGGCGGCGTCGCAGTACGGCATCGGCCCGGACTACCAGATCGACGGCATCACGACCGTGTCCGGGACGGTGCCGCCGACCGTGAACCTGGCTGAGCGCACCGAGGACGGATTCGGTCAGGGCAAGGTGCTGGTCAGCCCGTTCGGAATGGCGCTGGCCGCGGCTACCGTGGCCGCCGGTAAGACTCCGCTGCCCCGGCTGATCGTCGGCCGGGAGACCGTCGTAACCGGCGACCGCCCACCGATCAGCGAAGAAATGCTCGACGGGCTGCGTTCGATGATGCGGCTGGTCGTCACCAACGGCACGGCCAAGGACATCGCGGGGGTAGGTGACGTGCGGGGAAAGACGGGTGAGGCGGAATTCGCCGGCGGCTCACACGCGTGGTTCGCCGGGTACCGCGGCGACCTGGCGTTCGCGTCGCTGATCGTCGGTGGCGGCAGTTCGGAGTTCGCGGTCCGGATGACGAAACGGATGTTCGACAATCTGCCGGCCGGGTATCTCGCCTGAGGGATCGCCTCTCATTACGGGAGAACCGACGGTAGATTGGTGATCGAAATGACCGGAATCGACGAGCACAGCGCCCCGATGCGGGTATCTGACGCTGACCGCAATGGCACCCTGCGCCGGCTGCACAACGCTGTCGCACTGGGATTGATCGACATCGGCGAGTTCGAGGAGCGTTCCGCTCAGGTCTCGACGGCCCGGATGCGAAGTGAACTGGACACGCTGGTCGACGACCTGCCCGGCCCCGGCGCGGTCGTCACCTCGGCCACGGATCGCCTCGAACTGCGCGGGGTGATGGGCTCGCTGAAACGCCAGGGTGAGTGGACCGTACCGACCAGGCTGGCGCTGGTGCGCCGGATTGGATCCGTGGAACTCGACTTGACCCGGGCACACTTCGCGGGGCCGATGGTGGTCATCGAGCTCGACATGAAATTCGGTTCGCTGGACTTGAGGCTGCCCGAAGGCGCCAGTGCGTCCATGGACGACGTCGAGGTGATCATCGGCAGCGCCCGCGACCACCGCTCGGACGCCCTTGCGGAGGGCAGGCCGCACGTCATTCTCAGCGGAAAGGTCACGTTCGGCTCGATCGACATCCGCGGGCCCCGCCGGACCTGGTCGGAGCGCGCGCTCGAGGCGACGTCGCGGCTGAACCCGGTGCGCCGCAACTCCTGAGCCGCCGCCGGCCGCCACGTCGCGACGACGGCGATGTCGGGGTGGGCCCGGCCGACTACGCTGAGGCGCTATGGCTGTCCGATCCGCGCTTCGTGCCGGGACCATTACCCCGACGCTGGCTGTGCCCAAAGCGATCCCGCGCCCGGAGTATGCCTGGCGAGCGACGGTGAACGAAGGCAGCGAACCGTGGGTGCAGACGCCCGAGGTGATCGAGAAGATGCGGGTCGCGGGCAGGATCGCGGCGGGCGCACTGGCCGAGGCGGGCAAAGCCGTCGCTCCCGGTGTCAGCACCGACGAACTCGACCGGATCGCCCACGCGTTCATGATCGACCACGGCGCCTACCCGTCGACGCTGGGCTACAAGGGCTTCCCCAAATCGTGCTGCACGTCGCTGAACGAGGTCATCTGCCACGGCATCCCCGATTCGACCGTCATCTCCGACGGCGACATCGTCAACATCGACGTCACGGCCTACATCGACGGCGTGCATGGCGACACCAACGCGACGTTCCTGGCCGGCGACGTGACCGAGGAACACCGCCTGCTCGTCGAGCGCACCCGTGAGGCCACGATGCGGGCGATCAACGCCGTCAAACCCGGCCGCTCGTTGTCGATCGTCGGCCGTGTCATCGAGTCCTACGCAAACCGGTTCGGCTACAACGTCGTTCGCGACTTCACCGGCCACGGCATCGGGACGACGTTCCACAACGGCCTGGTGGTGCTGCACTACGATCAACCGTCGGTCACGACGGTGCTCGAACCGGGCATGACCTTCACCGTCGAGCCGATGATCAACCTCGGCTCGCTGGACTACGAGATCTGGGACGACGGCTGGACCGTGGCCACCCGAGACAGGAAGTGGACGGCGCAGTTCGAGCACACGCTGGTCGTCACCGACCAGGGTGCTGAGATCCTGACCCAGCTGTGATGGCCCGGCTCTGATGGCGCCGCGGTGAGCGGCGCCCTGCTGGTCGCCGGCACCAGCTCCGACGCCGGCAAGTCGATGGTGGTGGCCGGGCTGTGCCGCCTACTGGCCCGCAAGGGGATACGGGTCGCGCCGTTCAAGGCGCAGAACATGTCCAACAACTCGGCGGTGACCGTCGACGGCGGCGAGATCGGCCGGGCGCAGGCCATGCAGGCGCGCGCGGCGGGACTGCAGCCCAGTGTTCGTTTCAACCCGGTGCTGCTCAAACCTGGCAGCGACCGCACCTCCCAACTCGTGGTCCGGGGTCAGGCCGTCGCCACCCTGCAGGCCCGCGACTACTTGGCGTACCGCGAACACCTCGCCGATGTGGTCGCCGCGGAATTGCGATCGCTTCGAAGCGAATTCGACGCGGTCATCTGCGAGGGCGCCGGGTCGCCCGCCGAGGTCAACCTGAGGGCGAGCGATCTGGCCAACATGGGCTTGGCCAGGGCGGCGGGTCTGCCCGTCGTGGTGGTCGGAGACATCGACCGGGGCGGTGTGCTGGCGCACCTGGTCGGAACCGTCGCCGTGCTGGAACCGGCGGACCAGGCCCTGATCGCGGGGTTCGTGATCAATAAGTTCCGCGGCGATCCCGCGCTGCTGGAGCCGGGTCTGCACCGGCTGGCCGAACTGACCGGCAGGCCGACCTACGGCGTGCTGCCCTACGCCGATGGGTTGTGGCTCGATACCGAGGACTCGGTGTCGGTGCGGCCCGACCGGCTCGTCGGCGTCGCCCGCCCGCCGCGGGGCAGCCAAGGCCTGCGCATCGCCGCGATCCGGCTGCCGCGGGTCTCCAACTCGACCGACCTGGAGGCCCTGGCCTGCGAACCGGGGCTGACGGTGCGCTGGATCTCTGACGCGGGTGCAGTCGCCGACGCCGACGTCGTGGTGATTCCGGGCAGTAAGGCGACCGTGGCCGATCTCGGATGGATGCGCGAACGCGGCCTGGACGGGGCGATCGCGGCCCACGCCGCGGCGGGACGGCCGGTGCTGGGCATATGCGGCGGATTCCAGATGCTGTGCCGGCGCATCGACGACCCGGTCGAGTCGGGTCGCGGGCAGGTCGACGGCCTCGGCCTGCTCGACGCCGACATCGTCTTTGCGCCCGACAAGACGCTGCTGCGCCGGGTCACTCCGCTGGCGGGCTACGAGATCCACCACGGTCGGCTCGCGCGCAGCGGAGACCAGCCGTGGCAGGGCGCCGGGGTCGAGGTGGGCATCAGGCGGGGAGCGGTGTTCGGAACGCACTGGCACGGGTTGTTGGACAACAACGACTTCCGGAGGGCCTGGCTCGCGGGAGCGGCCGCCGCCGCCGGCCGGCAGGGGTTCATCGCCGCCTCCGACGTCGACGTGCCTGGTCGCCGGGACGCTCAATTGGACCTCATGGCCGACCTGCTGGCCGACCACCTCGACACCGACGCCGTGCTGCGCCTGCTCGACGACGGACCGCCACCGCGTCCGACCATGCAAATAGGCCTCACGGGTAGCCTGTGGTCATGATCCGGCGGTTTGCCATCGTGGCCCGGTCCGTCGCCTGGTCCGCCTGCGTCGTCGCCGCGGTCTGCCTGGCCGCCTGCGGCAGCACCGTCGCCGGAACCGCGACGTGGCCCGGTGCCACGCTCGAGCACGTGTTGCTGACACCCGGTGACTTCCCGGCGGGCGTCAGGTACGAGCGCGTCACCGAGGACCCGGGGCAGCCCGACGGGGCGGGCGGACCCCGGTCGATGCTCTCGAAGCCCGATGGGTGCGCCAACGGGCTGACGAACGTCATCGCGAAGTCGGCCGAGCGGGGCCCCGGCAGTGCGGCGAAGTACACCGTGGCGTTCGACGGCGCGAACGTACTCATGACCGTGCTGTCCTGGCAACTCGACCTCGAGCGCCTCGCGGAGACCGCGAGGCGCTGTGAGCAGTTCGAGGCCTTCTTCGACATGCACTCCGACGGGATACCGATTACCACCACGGCGTTGCCGTCTAATCCCGGCGAGCTGGTTTACCGGCAGACGATGGAACTGTCGGGCACGCAGAACAGCATCTACATGGCATTCGCCAACGTCGGCGCCAAGGCGGTGTTCGGCATCGTCTTTCCCACCGATGATCCGTCGATTCCGGTCAAGGCGCAGCTCCCGCAGACTTTCCTGGACATCATGGCCCGCCAGGTGGCCCGCATACGGGCGAGTTGAGAGGGGATCCGAATTCAGCGCGCGAGGTGCGCCCCGGGCTGTAGCGTTACCCAGTGGTCTCGGCGATGATGACCGTCGACGGCTTTCCCATCCCGGTCGGTGTCACGGGCCCGGAGAAGGGCTCGGTGGTGGTGCTGCTCGGCGCCGCACAACAGGCCGTCGCCGCGTATGACGGTGTCTGTCAGCGTCTGCACACGGCCTCGTTGCGGACCGTCGTGATCGGGTCCGATCGCAGACTGTCGAACCGATCGGTGATCGGCGTGCTCGACACGATCGGGGTGAAGTGGGCGGTGCTGGTCGGCGACCGCGTCGGCGCCGAACTGGCGTGGACGCTGGCCGCCACCAGGCTGGATCGTTTCACCGGCCTGGTGGTCGTCGACCGGGGACATCCTGCAGTGGAGGATCAGGTGGGCGTGGTGCGTGACGCGCAGTGCCCTGCGGTGGAATTGAATACCACCGCTTTGGTAAGTACGCCGGCCGCGCGCGCGGTGGCTCGGGCCAGCCAGCGCTACGTGTACGGCGACTTCCGAATCGTGGACATGCTGGCGCGGCGCAACGTCGCCGAGTCGACCGCTCAGTTGGCCGTGGAAATCGTGCTACGGGCATCGACCTGGTAAGACCGCGCCCCTCGGCCGGGAGGCACGAGGGGCGCGGGGCCCGCCGGCGGCGGGCCTGTACTTTCGAGTTCGTGGACCCGCCCGCGTTCGGCGGGGCCGTCGGACGCGCATCTAGGCGACCCCTTCCAGTGCTTCACCGCTGGTGTCCACCTGGCGGATCGGGCCGGTGAACCAATTCTTCACCGATGCGTGCCAGTAGATGTAGAGCAGGATGAGCACACCACCCACCAGCAACGGCGTGTAGTTGACGTACTTCCATTCGAAATCGGGGTTCCACGGGATGCCGCCCAGTGATGTCGGGAACATGGCGACGGCGGATGTGACCAGAATCTCGGCGATCGCAACCGGCGCCATCCAGCGATGGTGGCCCCGCAGATTCCACCGGCCCGTCTTGAACGAGTCGGCGGCTTTCCACCGGTAGTAGATCGGCACCGCGAAGCACAGGTAGAGGCCGACGACACCGATCGATATCACCGCGAAGAAGGCGACGGGCACCGGTGCGCCGTTGATGTCGACCTCGACCAGCGCGGGGAGGGTGATCAGCATGGCGATCACCGCGGTCACGACGACCGCGGCGGCGGGAACGCGGTGGGGGTTGACCTTCGACCACAGCTGGTGACCGGGTACGGCGCGGTCGCGGCTGAACGCGAACAACATCCGCGAGGCGCTGGTCTGGCACGCGGTGGTGCAGAAGAACTGGCCGGCCGTCGAAATGAACAGCACCAGCACCACCAGGGTGTGGGGCAGAGCCTGGGCAAAGATCGTCGCGACTGCGCCGCCCGCCTTGGATACCCCGTCGGCGTCTTGAACCGCGAACAAGAACGACAGCAGAATGATCCAGCCGCCGATCGCCGAATAGAAGA
This sequence comes from uncultured Mycobacterium sp., assembly GCA_964511995.1. Classification (GTDB taxonomy): domain Bacteria; phylum Actinomycetota; class Actinomycetes; order Mycobacteriales; family Mycobacteriaceae; genus Mycobacterium. The sequence goes on along the minus strand of CAZEHT010000032.1, from coordinate 27,645 downwards.
TCGACCTCCAGATGCCCTTGGCGGCGGCGTCGGCCGCGCTCTTGGTCTCTTCGGAGAGGTGGGCGGATGCGTCGTAGCCCGTGATCGTGTACTGCGTGAGGATCGCCGAGATCGGCAGCACGAAGATCAGCCAGCCCCAGCCCGAGGTTTCCCCGCCGAACATTCCGCTGTTGTTGACGGTGGTGGCGAAGACTTCCGAGAAGCTGGCGTGCCGCTCGGGTGCCACCAGCAGGATCAGGATCACTGCGGCGGCGCCGATGACGTGCCACCACACCGAGATGTTGTTGAGGACGGCCAGTAGGTGGCTGGAGAAGATGTTGATCACCGCCGAGACGGCCAGGATGATCACGAACAACGCGAAGGTGCGCTTGAGGCTGTACCCGGCCAGCCACGACTCGCTGTAGGTGCCCAGCGTGAGATCCAGAAATGTCGCGCACCCGTAGGACACCGACGCCAGGATGGCGATCAGGCCGATCAGGTGCCAGCCGGTGTAGAACCCGGCTTTCGGGCCGCCGAGCCGCGCCGCCCACCAGTAGATGCCCCCCGATGTCGGAAAGGCCGACACCAGTTCGGACATACACAGCCCGATCATGAGAATGAACACCGACACGATCGGCCATCCCCACGCGATCGCGGCCGGGCCGCCGTTGTTCCAGCCCAGGCCGAACGAGGTGAAGCAGCCCGCCAGGATCGAGATGATCGAAAACGAGATCGCGAAGTTGGAGAAGCCAGACCAAGATCGGTGCAGCTCCTGCGCATACCCCAGCTGGGCCAGGTGCCGTTCGTCCTCGTCGAGCAGTTCGTGGCCTGTGGGCACGGCGGCCTCCTGGGGTCTGCTGGCGTCTGCGTAGGGACAATAGGCCGCTATTGGTCTGGTGTCCTACCTTTGAAATGACTTTTGTGTAAATCTGTGCAGGGGCTGCCGCCGATATCACCTATATCCGGGCGGTCCAATGGTTGACTTTCGGGCACGAGTGGTTCGGCAGGCGAAGGGGAGTCCGGGATGTCGGGGATGCTCGAGCGGTCCGATCTCGAGCGGATGATCGCGGCCGGCGAGATCGACACCGTGATCGTGGCGTTTGCGGACATGCAGGGCCGGCTCACCGGCAAGCGCGTGTCGGCGCGGCTGTTCGTCGACGACGTGGCCGCCCACGGCGCCGAATGCTGCGACTACCTGCTGGCGGTCGACGTGGATATGAACACCGTCGAGGGCTACGCCATGAGCGGCTGGTCCACCGGCTACGGCGACATGGTGATGACACCGGACTTCGCCACCCTGCGACTGCTGCCGTGGCTGCCCGGCACCGCACTGGTGCTCGCCGACCTGTCGTGGGACGCCGGGGCGCCCGTCGTCGCGGCCCCGCGCAGCATCCTGCGGCGCCAGCTGGTCCGGCTTGCGGAGCGGGAGCTGGCCGCGTTCGTCGGCACCGAGCTGGAGTTCATGGTGTTCGACGACACCTACCGGCAGGCGTGGGCGGCCGGTTACCGAGGGCTGACGGCGGGCAGCGACTACAACGTCGACTACGCGATGTTCGCCTCCACCCGGATGGAACCCTTGCTGCGCGATATCCGGCTGGGGATGGACGGCGCGGGGATGTACTGCGAGGGAGTCAAGGGGGAGTGCAATCTTGGCCAGCAGGAGATCGCGTTCCGCTACGACGACGCGCTGGTGACATGCGACAACCACACCGTCTACAAGAACGGCGCCAAGGAGATCGCCGACCAGCACGGCAAATCCCTGACGTTCATGGCAAAGTTCGACCAGCGCGAGGGTAACAGCTGCCATGTCCACATCTCGTTGCGCGGCAGCGACGGCACCGCGGTGTTCGCCGATCCCGGCGGGCGGCACGGCATGTCGGCGATGTTCGAGAGCTTCGTCGCGGGGCAGTTGGCGACGCTGCGCGAACTCACCCTGTGGTTTGCCCCGAACATCAACTCCTACAAGCGATTCGTTGACGGCAGCTTCGCGCCCACCGCGGTCGCGTGGGGCATGGACAATCGCACCTGCGCGCTGCGGGTCGTCGGACACGGCCACGGTATGCGTGTGGAGTGCCGGGCACCCGGTGGCGACGTCAACCCGTACCTGGCGGTGGCGGCGCTGATCGCCGGGGGACTGCACGGCATCGACAACGAGCTCGAGCTCGGTGAGCCGTGCACGGGTAACGCCTACACCGGCGGTGCGCAGCGACTTCCGACGACGCTGGCCGAAGCCGCCGACCTGTTCGAGGGCTCGCAGGTGGCCCGTGCGGCGTTCGGCGACGAGGTCGTCGAGCACTATCTGAACAATGCCCGGGTGGAGCTGGCGGCCTTCAACGCCGCGGTGACCGATTGGGAGAGGGTACGCGGCTTTGAGCGGTTCTAGTCTTCCGGCGGGCAGACGCAAAAGGCCCTCCGACACCGGCGTGTCGGAGTCTTTTGCGTCTGCTCGGCCGGTGATCGGGCTGACGACCTACTTGCAGCGGGCGCGCAGCGGAGTCTGGGATGTGCCGGCTTCGTTTCTGCCGTCGATCTACATCGACGGTGTGACGCTGGCCGGGGGCATCGCCGCGCTGCTTCCGCCGCAGCCCGTCGACCAGGGCGTCGCCGAAAGGGTGATCTCCCGGCTGGACGGATTGGTCGTCACCGGCGGCGCCGACGTCGACCCCGGCCGCTACCGCCGCCCTCGCCACGCGGAGACCGACGAACCGGCGCGCGACCGCGACGACTGGGAGTTCGCGCTGCTGCACGCGGCGCTGGATCGGCGCCTTCCCGTGCTGGGCATCTGCCGCGGCGCGCAGGTACTCAACGTCGCCCTGGGCGGCACGCTGCACCAGCACCTGCCCGACAGGCTGGGCCACGAACGACACCGGCGCGGCGACGCCGTCTTTTCCACGACCGCGGTGCGTACCGTGCCCGGCACCCGGCTGGCCGCACTGGTCGGCGAGTCGACCGACGTGCAGTGCTACCACCACCAGGCGATCGCCGACCTAGGCGACGGGCTCATCGTCAGCGCCACCGACGGTATGGACGGAGTCGTCGAAGCGGTGGAACTCGCCCCGGGGAGCCAATCGCCCGGCTTCTGCGTCGCCGTGCAGTGGCACCCCGAGGAGCGCCTCCATGACCTGCGGCTTTTCGCTGGAGTTGTGGACGCCGCGCGGAACTTCGCGACGGAGCGGGCCTCATGAGCGCCAC
>CAZEHT010000032.1:0-24374 GCA_964511995.1 uncultured Mycobacterium sp. | reverse complement strand
GGAGTTGTGGACGCCGCGCGGAACTTCGCGACGGAGCGGGCCTCATGAGCGCCACTGAAGTGATCAACCCGGCCAACGAGCGGGTCTTGGCGACGGTCGAGCGGCTCGACGTGGCCGCGGTCGACGATGCGGTGGTGCGCGCGAAGATCGCCCAGAAGAAGTGGGCGGGGGTCGCTCCCGCCGAACGCGCCGCGGCGCTGCGGTCGTTCGCCGCCGTCGTGGAGGCCCACATCGACGAGCTGGCCGCGCTGGAGGTGGCCAACTCGGGTCATCCGATCGGTGCCGCCCAGTGGGAGGCCCGGCACGTCAGCGAGGTGCTGCAGTTCTATTCGGCCGGCCCGGAGCGGTTGTCGGGCAAGCAGATTCCCGTCGCGGGCGGATGGGACGTCACCTTCCACGAGCCGCTGGGAGTGGTCGGCGTCATCACGCCGTGGAACTTCCCGATGCCGATCGCGTCGTGGGGATTCGCACCGGCGCTGGCGGCCGGCAACGCGGTGCTCATCAAGCCGGCGGAATGGACTCCGCTGACGACGATCCGGCTTGGGGAGCTCGCCGCAGAATCGGGCTTGGACCCCGACCTGCTGTGCGTGCTGCCCGGCCAGGGGTCCGTCATCGGCGAGCGGTTCGTCACCCACCCCGACGTGCGCAAGGTCGTGTTCACCGGTTCGACCGAGATCGGCGCACGGGTGATGGCCGGAGCGGCTGCCGGGATCAAGCGCGTCACCCTGGAGCTCGGCGGCAAGAGCGCCAACATCGTCTTCGCCGACTGCGACCTTCCCCTGGCGGCCGCCAGCGCACCCTCCGCCGTCTTCGACAACGCCGGCCAGGACTGCTGTGCGAGAAGCCGGATCTTGGTGCAGCGCAACGTCTATGACCGGTTCATGGAATTGCTCGAACCGGCCGTCAAAGCCGTGGCCGTCGGCGACCCAGCCGACCCCGGCACGCAGATGGGGCCGCTGGTGTCCAAACCGCACTGGGAGTCGGTGTCGGCCTATGTGCCCGACGGTGCGCCGGTGGCGTTCCGGGGTTCGGCGCCGAACGCGCCCGGCTACTGGTTCGCGCCCACGGTGCTCACCCCGGGGCGCACCGACCGTGCCGCCACCGAGGAGATCTTCGGCCCGGTCGTCGCCGTGCTGCCGTTCGACGACGAAGCCGACGCGATCGCATTGGCCAACTCCACCGACTACGGGCTCTCAGGTTCGATATGGACCGATAACCTGTCGCGTGCGCTGCGGGTGTCGCGGGCGGTGGAATCCGGCAATCTGAGCGTGAATTCACACAGCTCGGTGCGGTATTCCACCCCGTTCGGCGGGTTCAAGCGGTCCGGGCTGGGGCGCGAACTGGGGCCCGACGCGCCGGAGCATTTCACGGAGGTCAAAAACGTGTTCATCGCGATCGGAGAGGGCTAGATGGACCTGACTGCACGTCTTGCGGACAAGGTCGCCGTCGTCACCGGGGGAGCCGGCGGCATCGGCCTGGCCGCTGCGAGGCGGATGACCGCCGAGGGCGCCACAGTCGTCATCGGCGATATCGACCCGGCCGCAGGGGAAGAGGCGGCCGGCGCCCTCGGCGCTCTGTTCGTCCCGGTCGATGTGTCCGACGCAGCCGCCGTCGACGCGCTGTTCGACACCGCCGCGCGCACCTACGGCTCCGTGGATATCGCGTTCAACAACGCCGGGATCTCGCCGCCGGAAGACGACCTGATCGAGACCACCGGACTCGCGGCCTGGCAGAAGGTGCAGGACGTCAACCTCAAGAGCGTCTATCTGTGCTGCCGGGCCGCCCTGCGCCACATGGTGCCCGCGGGCAGGGGATCGATCGTCAACACCGCGTCGTTCGTCGCGGTGATGGGTTCGGCGACCTCGCAGATCTCCTACACGGCGTCCAAGGGCGGCGTGCTGGCGATGTCGCGCGAACTGGGGGTCCAGTTCGCGCGACAGGGCATCCGTGTCAATGCGCTGTGCCCGGGCCCGGTGAACACGCCGCTGCTGCGGGAACTGTTCGCCAAGGATCCCGAGCGGGCGGCGCGCCGGCTCGTGCACATCCCGCTGGGTAGGTTCGCCGAGCCGGATGAGCTTGCGGCTGCGGTCGCATTCCTGGCCAGCGATGATGCGTCTTTCATCACCGCCTCGACGTTTCTGGTCGACGGCGGTATCAGCTCCGCTTACGTGACGCCCCTGTGAACCGATGACGGCTGTGAAGCTATGACGACCGAGGCCGAATCTGCGCTTGCCGGCGACGCCCTGCTGCGCCCGGTCCGGCCTGGCAACACGTTCGAGGACACCGTGGGTCGGTTGCTGCAGACCATCCGGCTCGGGGTGCTCGGGCCGGGGGAGTCGCTGCCCCCCGAACGGGAGTTGGCGGCGAGGCTGGGAGTATCGCGCGATACCGTGCGCGAGGCCATCAAGTCACTGGCCGACGCCGGATATCTGGTGTCGCGGCGCGGCCGTTACGGCGGCACGTTTCTGACCGAGAAGTTGCCCGCTCCTGCCGAGGACCGGCCGAGGGTAACCCGCGACGAGATCGACGACGCGCTGCGGCTGCGCGAAATCCTCGAGGTGGGCGCGGCGCGGATGGCCGCGGGCCGCACGCTTACGGCGGCGGAGCGGGAAGTCTTGTGGGCGCGGCTTACCGACGTGCGTCGCGCGGCGCTCGACGACTACCGCCGGCTCGACTCACGGCTGCACCTGGCCATCGCCGAGGCGGCGGGTTCACCCTCGCTGGTGCCGCTGGTCGCCGAGAACCGGATGCGGCTCAACGCCCTGCTCGACCGCATACCGCTGCTGCCGCGCAACATCTCCCATTCCGACGAGCAGCATCAGGCGATCGTCGTCGCGATCCTGACCGGCGACTGCGAAGCCGCCGCGTCCGCGATGCGCGCGCACGTTTCGGGTTCGGCGGTACTGCTGCACGGCTTCCTGGATTAGATTCTGAAGCCATGGAGACCAGCGGCGACGACCTGGCGGTGCGCCGCGCGTCCTCGGCGCTTGCCGACGTGGACATCGCCGGATGGACGCAACGATTCGACCTGCTGTCCGATCCCAACCGCCTGGCGATCCTGCTCAGCCTGCACCGGGCGCCCGGCATCTGCGTCGGTGACCTGGCGGCCGCACTGGGCCGCTCGGAGAACGCCGTGTCACAGGCGCTGCGGGTACTGCGCCACCAGGGCTGGGTGAGTTCCACCCGCACGGGGCGCCAGGTCAGCTACCGCCTCGAGGACCACACCGTGCACGACCTGTTGCACTGGATAGGTGCCGCGCACGGCTGACCCACCCGTATGCCGGATTGCCGCCTCGCCGGGCTCAGCCGTAGACGCAGCCCTCGAGTTCGCCCCATTCGGGATGGGATTTCATCGCGTCGGCGCACCATTGCGGGTTCTGCGAACGCCACTTGATGTTCGCCTGGTGCTTGATGGCTTCGCGGCCCTTAGGTGAGGCCACCGAGTTCCCCGAGAGCCCCGGGGCGGCAACGGGGGCATCGCACGACAGCGCGAGAAGGTATCTGCTCTTGTTGTTGGGATCCTTGCGCCAGGACGTGATGGTGCAGTCGTCCCTGTTCTGCCCCCCGCCCACGACCGTCGACACGACGACAGTTCCTCCCCAGGAGGAGATCATGCCGGACGCTTTGCTGAAGGTCTCGCCGACCAGCGGGTCGGCGTACGCGACCCCGCTACCCATCCCGACGGCGAGTGCCGCCGTGCCCGCGGCCACCGCGAGGCCGGAACGTATGCAGCTGGCCATGGTGAAGGCTCCTATCCGTGCGGCAGCGATGTCGTTGCCGGCAACTACGACGTCATTGACGGCACATAGTACGTGATGGCAAACACCGACCCTGCGCTCGTCTTGTCGATCAGTGCCGTTTGGCGGGCGGCCAGGCGGGTTCGCCGCACAGCGCGAGCAACGCGTTCTCGACCACCTCGGGCAGTGCGGGATGGATCCAGTACTGGCCGCGGGCCATGTCTTGGCCCGCCAGCCCGAAGCTCATCGCCTGGATCAATGGTTGAATCAGCGTCGACGCCTGATGGCCCATGATGTGCGCGCCGAGGATCTCGCCGGTGTTTGCTTCGACGATGATCTTGCAGATTCCGCTGGTGTCCTCCATCGCCCACCCGTAGGCCACGTCGCCGTAGTCCTGGATCTTCACCTTGATATCGAAGCCCCGTGCGCGAGCCTGGTTCTCGGTCAGGCCGACCCAGGCGATCTGGGGGTCGCTGAAGACCGCGGCCGGCACGTAGCGATGGTCCGAAGCCAGCATCTGATCGGTGTCGTCCCAGTCTTGCAAGAGGTTGTGCCGGACGACGCGGGCCTCGTGGTTGGCGACGTGTTTGAGCATATGGCCCGAGCAGACGTCTCCGAGCGCGAAGATGCCGCGCGCGGTCGTGCGCTGGTATTCGTCGACCACGATGCGGCCGCCTTCGGTCACCGCGACGCCGGCGAGGTCGGCGTCCAGCAGATCGCCGTTGGGTATCCGTCCCGTGGCGACCAGCACGGTGTCGGCGTGCAGCGACGAGCCGTCGTCGAGGAACAGAGTGGTGCCCGACGCGCCCGACACATCGGTGTGACCACCGGTCACGGTGTGGTGACTTCGCACATTCCACCGCCGCGACGCGATATCGGTGAACTGCTCGCCGATGTCGTCGTCGCAGTTGGCCAGCAGCGTCGGACCGCGCACGACGATCGTCACCCGCGAACCCAGCGCGGAGAAGACGTGCGCGAATTCCGCGGCGACCACCCCGCCACCGACGATCACCAGGTGGCGCGGCAGCGCGGCGATGCGCATGATGGTGTCGCTGGTGTGGAACTTCACCCCGCATTGGGCGATCACAGGCGGGACCGTCGCCCGGGCGCCTGCGGCGATCACCACCTGTTCGGAGGTGAACTCGTCGCCCGCGTCGGTGCGAAGTAGATAGCGTCCGTCCGGTCGGGTCCGGCCGAACCGGGTGTGGCTGTCGAAAACCGTGACGTCGGGTGACGATCGTCGATAGCGCTCTCCGCCCAGCGAGATCGGGTCGACGCGGCCGAAGACCCGGGAGACGATGTCGCCCCAGCGCACTTTGTCGATGCTCGCGTCGATACCGAAGCGAGCCGCCGCGCGCACCGTCGCGGCCACCTCCGCGGCGTAGACGAACATCTTCGTCGGGATGCAGCCCACGTTGAGACACGTTCCGCCGAACGCGCCCTGTTCGCAGATGGCGACCGTTTTGCCCCGGTAGCGCTCGTCGAGGAGGCTGTTGCCCGAACCGGTGCCGATGATCGTCAGGTCGAAATGGTCCATGGTCAGCTCCGCCCGGCCTCAGCTGTCGTGCCCTGGGCGGCGTCGTCCAGGTAGTGGTCCAGCCACCGGTCCAGCTCGCGGTATGCCGCTGCGCGCGGCCCGGCCAGGGACAGGAACACGTCGTGCTTGGCGTCGGCAACGACGGCGATGGCGGTGTGGGTGCCGCCCACGCAACCGGCCCAGCGGGCGATCTGGCGGACGTCCAAGACCGCGTCGCCGCGATGAATGGAGTCGGGGTCGACTTTCGTGGATGCCTCCGAAACGCTGTGGTCGGAACGCAGGATGAGGGTCGGCACGCCCACGTCGAGCCCCCGGTGCAGCCGAGCGTGCCCGTGGCGCACGGCGTTGAGCCAGCCGAACGTGACCGGGAAACCGCCTAGCGGCTTCCAGGTCAGGTTGTACTCGAATTCGCCCAGGTAGTCGCGGTGCAGGGTGATTCCGTACCCGCCCGCGGTGGGCTTGCGGATCGCCCGCGTCTTGCGCACCCGGGCGAGGGCGATCAGCAGCGCAGACGCGGCGGTGGTGCGCAGGACCGCCGGGCCGTGCAGGTCGAGAAACGGGCTGTTGAGCACCAGGCCTCCCACACCCAGCGCCGCCGTGACACCGCGGTGGCGCAGGCGGTCCAGCCACAACGTGGCGATGAGCCCGCCCGCGGAATGGCCGTACACGCAAATGGCCGCCCTGCCCGTCTCGGCGGCGATGAGCGCGAGCGCCCGTTCCAGCTCGGCGTCGTAGCGGGACAGGTCGGACGTGAAGTGCGGTGTCTGGCCCTCCCGGTGCGATCGACCGCACTTGCTCAAATCCATTGCATAGAAGGCGAAGCCGCGCGCCGCGAACCGATCGGCCAGTTCGGTGTTGAAGAAGTAGTCGGTATAGCCGTGTACCGCGATCACCGCATGCTCGGCGGTCGCGGCGTCCCCCCTGCGCACCAGCGTCGCCACCAGGTTGCCCTCGCCGTCGGGGTCCTCTCCGAGTTCGATGGTGAACCGGTGGTAGCCGGGCAGCACGTCGGTCTGCCATCCCATCACGGGGTCAACCCTAGCGGTGGGGAAGGAATCGGGGCAGCTACTCGGACCGGCCGGGCGTCGTCGGGATAACCTTACAAACCGGTAAAACTGCGCAGAAACGCAAAGGACGCGAACTGGTGTCAGACTCCACTAAGAGGTCCGCCTCGCACACGAAGACTGATGTCGTGCTCATCGGCGCGGGAATCATGAGTGCCACCCTGGGGGCGTTGCTGCGGCTGGTGGAGCCGGATTGGTCGATCACCATGATCGAGCGTCTCGACGGGGCGGCCGCCGAGAGCAGTGACCCGTGGAACAATGCCGGCACCGGGCACTCCGCGCTGTGCGAGCTGAACTACACGCCGGAGAACCCGGACGGCTCGATTGACATCGCCAAGGCCGTCGTGGTCAACGAGCAGTTCCAGGCATCCCGGCAGTTCTGGGCCTACGCCGTGGAGAACGGCGTGCTGACCGACGTCCGCGGCTTCCTCAACCCGATTCCGCACGTCAGCTTCGTGCACGGCGCCGAGCGCGTCGGCTACCTGCGCAAGCGTCGCGACGCTCTGGCGTCCAACCCGTTGTTCGCCACCACCGAGTTCATCGACGATCCCGATGAGTTCGCCCGCCGGCTGCCGTTCATGGCAGCCAAGCGGGACTTCTCCGAACCCGTCGCGCTGAACTGGACCGCCGACGGCACCGACGTCGACTTCGGGTCGCTGTCCAAGCAACTCATCGGTTACGGCGTGGCCAACGGCACCACCGCGCTGTTCGGGCATGAGGTGCGCGACCTGACGCGCGGCTCGGACGGTTCCTGGACGGTCAAGGTCCGCAACCGTCGCACCGGCGACATCCGCAAGATCAGCGCACGGTTCGTATTCGTCGGCGCGGGCGGGGATGCGTTGCCGCTGCTGCAGAAGTCGGGCATCAAGGAAGCCAAGGGGTTCGGCGGATTCCCGGTGGGCGGAAAGTTCCTGCGCACCGACAACCCGGCGGTCACCGCGGGTCACCAGGCCAAGGTGTACGGCTTCCCGCCGCTGGGCGCTCCGCCCATGTCGGCGCCCCACCTCGACACCCGCTTCATCAACGGCAAGCCGTGGCTGCTGTTCGGGCCGTTCGCGGGCTGGTCTCCGAAATTCCTCAAACAGGGCCACATCACCGACCTGCCGCTGTCGGTCAAGCCGAACAACGCGGCGTCGATGCTGGGCGTCGCGGTGACGCAGGTGAGCCTGGTCAACTACCTCATCGGCCAGCTGACGCTTTCTGAAGCCGACCGGGTCCAGGCGCTGCGTGAATTCGCGCCCAGCGCAGTCGATTCCGATTGGGATCTCACCGTGGCCGGCCAGCGGGTGCAGGTCATCAGGCCCGCCCGGGGCAAGGGCGGCACGCTGGAATTCGGCACTACCGTGCTGACGTCGGCCGACGGCAGCATCGCAGGCCTGCTGGGCGCCTCACCCGGCGCGTCCACCGCCGTGACCGCGATGCTCGACGTGATGCAGCGATGCTTCGCCGACCGGTATGCCACCGACTGGCAGTCCAAGCTCAAGGAGATGATCCCGTCGCTGGGGGTCGAGCTCTCACGCGAGCCGGAGCTGTTCGAGGAGGTCTGGAGGTGGGGCAGCCGGGTGCTCGAGTTGGAGCGCACGGTCACCGGCCACCGGGAGCCGGTGGTCACTGCGTGACGGCTGCCCTGCGCCGGGTCCGGGCCCCGGACCTCGATGCGGCCGCGCTCTACGAGCTGCTCAAGCTCCGCGTGGAGGTGTTCGTCGTCGAGCAGGCCTGTCCCTACCCAGAACTCGACGGTCGCGACCTGCTCGCCGAGACGCGGCATTACTGGCTCGAGGAGTCCGACGGGGAGGTGATCAGCACGCTGCGCCTGATGGAGGAGCACGCCGGCGGCGCCAAGGCCTTCCGCATCGGCCGGGTGTGCACCAAGCGCAGCGCGCGGGGGCAGGGTCACACCACCCGGCTGCTGCAGGCCGCACTGGCCGAGGTGGGCGACTACGAGTGCCGGATCGACGCGCAGACCTACCTGGAGGAGATGTACCGCCGGCACGGATTCGTCCGCGAGGGCGAGGAGTTCCTCGAGGACGGAATCCCGCACGTGCCCATGGCGAGGCGGGGCCTGCGCACCGAGGACCGGCCGTGAGCGGGCCCGCTCCGCGCTCCGGGTACCGGAGCCTCGAACCTCCGGAGTTCCCCTTCACTGCGGTCGTCGGACACGACCAGCTGCGCTTGGCTCTGCTGTTGTGCGCCGTGCGTCCCGAGATCGGCGGGGTGCTCATCCGCGGGGAGAAGGGCACCGCGAAGTCGACGGTGGTGCGCGGGCTCGCCGGGTTGCTCGCCCGGGTCGGGGACACCGGTCTGGTGGAACTGCCCATCGGTGCCACCGAGGACCGGGTCATCGGCTCGCTGGACCTGCAGAAGGTGATGCGCGACGGCGAACATGCGTTCACACCCGGCCTGCTGGCGCGCGCCCATCACGGGGTGCTCTACGTCGACGAGGTCAACCTGCTGCACGACCACCTCGTCGACGTGCTGCTCGACGCCGCCGCGATGGGTCGCGTGCACATCGAACGCGACGGTATCTCGCACAGCCACGAGGCCCGTTTCGTGCTGATCGGCACTATGAACCCGGAGGAGGGCGAGCTTCGCCCGCAGTTGCTGGACCGGTTCGGGCTGACCGTGGACGTGCGCGCGTCGCGCGACGTCGACGTGCGCACCGAGGTGATTCGCGCGCGCCTGGCCTACGAGGCCGACCCGCTGGGGTTCGCCGAACGCCACGCCGCCGGCGAAGCCGCGACCGCCCGGCGCATCGCCGCGGCACGCGAACGGGTGGGCGAGGTGGTGTTGGGCGACGAAGAGCTGCGCCAGATCGCCGCGTTGTGTGCGGCGTTCGACGTCGACGGCATGCGCGCCGATCTGGTGGTGGCCCGCACCGCGGTGGCGCACGCCGCTTGGCAGTGTTGCGATGCCGACGTCATCCGGGTGGGGCCGCAGGATATCCGCGTAGCCGCCGAGCTGGCCTTGCCACACCGGCGCCGGCGCGATCCGTTCGACGAGCCGGGTCTGGACCCGAGGGTGCTCGACGAGGCGCTGGCCGCCTCGCGCTCCGATCCAGACCCGGAACCCGACCCCGGCGGCGGGGGAAATGCCGCCGAGTTGTCGGAAAGCCCCGCGCCGCAGCGAGAATCAGGCCCCGGCGAAGCGAGCTCCGGTCAATCAAGCTCCGGTGCGTCGGGCGCGGCGTCGTCGTCACCGCCCAGGCCCAGCGGTGCGCCCGCCCCGACGTTTCGTACCAGGGCGCTGCGTGTGCCCGGCGTGGGTGAGGGCTCGCCCGGTCGCCGCTCGCGTGCCCGCAACCGGATCGGCGCCGTCGTCGGTGTCAGCCCCGACGACACGGGCGACGGACTTCATCTGTTCGCGACGCTGATGTCGGCGGCCGGCCGCTCGGCGCGCCCGGGCGGACTGCGTCCCCGCGCCGAAGACGTGCGCCGCGCGATACGCGAGGGACGCGAGGGCAACCTGGTGGTCTTCGTCGTCGACGCGTCGGGCTCCATGGCGGCCCGCGACCGGATGTCAGCGGTCAGCGGTGCAGCCCTGTCCCTGCTGCGCGACGCCTACCAGCGCCGAGATCAGGTCGCCGTCATCACGTTCCGCGGCGCCGGCGCCGCGGTGCTGCTGTCGCCGACATCGTCGGCCCATATCGCGGGCCGTCGGCTGGCCCGGTTCGACACCGGCGGCAGGACGCCGCTGGCGCAGGGTCTGATGACCGCACGGGATTTGATCGCCCGCCAGAAGGTCCGGGATCCGTCGCGGCGCAGCCTGGTCGTGGTGCTCACCGACGGCCGGGCCACCGGTGGGCCCGATCCGCTGGGCCGGGCCCGTGCCGCGGCCGGCCGCTTGTCGGCGGAGGGTGCGGCGGCAGTGGTGGTCGATTGTGAGACGTCCTACGTCAAGCTGGGACTGGCCGGCGAGCTGGCGGGCTGGCTCGGCGCGCCGGTGCTGCGGCTGGAGCAATTGCGAGCCGACCACCTCAGCGCCGCCGTGCGCAGCATCGCCTGACAGGAGGTGATCGCATGCCGCAGGGACGCCCGCCGACGATTCCCGACGACGGCCTGACCACCCGCGCCCGCCGCAACGCTCCGGTACTGGCCGTGCACACCGGCGACGGGAAGGGCAAGTCCACCGCCGCGTTCGGGATGGCGCTGCGGGCGTGGAACGCGGGGATGCGCGTCGCGGTGTTCCAGTTCGTCAAGAGCGCGAAGTGGAAAGTGGGCGAGGAGTCGGCGTTCGGCGCCCTGGACCGGCTGCATCGCGAGCACTCCGTGGGCGGGCCGGTCGAATGGCACAAGATGGGTGCCGGCTGGTCGTGGTCGCGCAAGCAGGGTGAGGAACGAAATCACGCGGCCGCGGCCGCCGACGGATGGGCCGAGATCGCGCGGCGGCTGGGCGAGCAGCGGCACGACTTCTATGTCCTCGATGAGTTCACCTATCCGCTGACGTGGGGCTGGGTGGACGTCGGCGAGGTGGTCGAGACACTGGCCGCCCGTCCAGGCACCCAGCATGTGGTGATCACGGGTCGACGCGCCCCGGAACCGCTCATCGCCGCGGCCGACCTGGTGACCGAGATGACCAAGATCGCCCATCCGATGGACGTCGGCCGCAAGGGGCAGAAGGGGATCGAGTGGTAACACCCCCTCTTTTTTCTGCCGAGCGTGCGTGTCTACGGGCAACACGCCGTTGCCCGGGCCGGATCTGCGCACGCTCGCGGGGTGAGAAGAGGGGTCCGGGCAGGGGCAGGGGCCCGGAGAGGGTCCGGGAGAGGGCGTGAGCGTCCCGGCGGTGGTGATCGCCGCGCCCGCTTCGGGCAGCGGCAAGACGACCGTGGCGACGGGTCTGATGCGTGCGCTGCGCAACGGCGGGCACCGCGTGGCGGGGTTCAAGGTGGGGCCGGACTTCATCGACCCGGGCTACCACGCGCTGGCCACGGGACGGCCCGGCCGCAACCTCGATCCCGTGCTCGTCGGCGACGAGCTGATCGGCCCGCTGTACCGGCACGGCTGCGACGGCGCCGACATCGCCGTCGTCGAAGGCGTTATGGGGTTGTTCGACGGCCGTATCGAGGAGGAGCACCGTTGTCCCGCAAGGGGATCCACCGCGCATGTGGCGTCGCTGCTGGGCGCCCCGGTAGTGCTCGTCGTCGATGCCCGCGGCCAGAGCCACAGCATCGCCGCGCTGTTGCACGGTTTCTCCACCTTCGATGCGGCGACCCGGCCGGCCGGTGTGATCCTCAACCGGGCGGGCTCGGGGCGCCATGAGCAGGTGCTGCGGCAGGCGTGCGCGACGGCGGGCCTGCCGGTTCTGGGCTGCCTGCCGCGCAGCGAAGAACTCGCCGTTCCGTCGCGTCACCTCGGGTTGATCACCGCCGTGGAACACGGCCGGTACGCGCACGCCGCCGTCGAGGCGATGGCCGGCTTGATCGCCCGCCATGTCGACATCGCGGCGCTGGCCGCACTGGCCGGCGCCCGTGTCGGACCCCGCGCCTGGCATCCCGGCGCGGTGGGTGAGCCGGTGGCCGGATCGCCGGTGGTCGCGGTGGCCGCGGGCAAGGCGTTCAGCTTCTGCTATGCCGAGCACACCGAGATGCTGACCGCGGCGGGAGCCCAGGTGGTCGAGTTCGACCCGCTGACGCAGCCGCTGCCGGACGGCGCGTCGGCGCTGCTGTTGCCGGGCGGGTTTCCCGAGCAGTACCCCGCCGAACTGTCGGCCAACGCGGACCTGCGCAGGGGTATCGCCGCCCTGGCCCGCCACGGCCCCGTCTACGCCGAATGCGCCGGGCTGGCCTATCTCCTGACGGACCTCGACGGCCAGCCGATGTGCGACGTGCTGCACGGCTCGGCCCGGTTCACCGACCGGCTGACGCTGGGGTACCGCGACGCCGTCGCGGTCACGGCGTCTGCCGTCCACGCCGCGGGAGATCGGGTGGTGGGCCACGAATTCCACCGCACCGCAGTCGATTTCGCCCGGCAATACCCGCCCGCTTGGGCGTACCGCATGCCCGGCGCGGCAACCGTGTACGAAGGCGCGGCGCACGGCGGCGTCGTGGCGTCCTATCTGCACGTCCATCCGGCGGCGGCGCCGCGGGCGGTCGCCGGCTTCGTGGCACACGCCGCAGCATCTAGGCTCGCCGGGTGACCGACAACGCCTACCTCGCCGGGATCCGGCTGGCCGGGCGCAAGGTCGTCGTCGTCGGCGGGGGAACGGTGGCGCAGCGTCGTCTCGGTCTGCTGCTGGCGGCCGGAGCCGACGTCCACGTCATCGCACGCGCGGCGACGCCCGCGGTCGAGGCGATGACGGGGATCACGCTGTCCTTGCGCGACTATCGCGACGGCGACCTGGCCGACGCGTGGTACGCGATTGCCGCCACCGACGACGCCGACGTCAACGCAGCGGTGGTGGCCGAGGCCAACCGCAGGCACATTTTCTGCGTCCGTGCCGACAACGCGCGTGAGGGCACCGCCGTCACACCGGCCTCATTCGCGTACGACGGATTGACCGTCGGTGTGCTGGCAGGTGGCGAGCATCGCCGCTCGGCGGCGATCCGCACGGCGATCCGTGAAGCGCTGCACAGCGGCGCGATCACGCCGGCAGGCCTGGACGCCGGGGATCTGAAGGGCACGGTCGCCCTGATCGGCGGTGGTCCCGGCGACCCCGAACTGATCACGGTGCGTGGTTATCGGCTGCTTGCCCGCGCCGACGTCGTCGTCGCCGACCGGCTTGCGCCACCGGAATTACTCGCCGAACTGCCCCCGCACGTCACCGTGATCGACGCGGCGAAGATCCCGTACGGGCGTGCGATGGCTCAGGAAGCGATAAACCACGTCCTCATCGACCATGCCCGGTCGGGCTTGTTCGTGGTGCGCCTCAAGGGGGGGGACCCGTTCGTGTTCGCGCGCGGGTATGAGGAGGTGCTCGCCTGCGTGCAGGCCGGGGTCGCCGTCACCGTCGTGCCGGGCGTGACGAGCGCGATAGGCGTGCCCGCGCTGGCGGGGATCCCGGTCACCCATCGCGGGGTAAATCACGAGTTCGTGGTCGTCAGCGGGCACCTGGCTCCCGGTCATCCCGAATCGTTAGTGAATTGGGATGCGCTGGCTGCGTTGACCGGCACCATCGTCTTGCTGATGGCGGTCGAGCGGATCGAGCTTTTCGCGGCTGCTCTGCTCGCGGGCGGTCGACCTGCGGATACGCCCGTCGTAGTGGTTCAGAGCGGAACGACGGCGACCCAGCGGGTGGTGTATGCCACACTGGCCGACGTGGCGGCCGTGGTGCGCGCAGAGGGCGTCAGGCCCCCCGCGGTCATCCTCATCGGGCCCGTTGCCGGGCTCTCCGCTCATTCTGGGCTTAGACAACTCTTAGGATTACTGTAGAGTAGCCGCCTATGACGGCTCTCAACGATGCGGCGCGGGTGGTTCCTCCCGCCCGGACAGCACCGGCCGAGCGCGCCTACACCGTCCCCCTGGACGCGATCCGGGAGCAGGCCGGCAGGTTCTACCCGACGTGGCTGCCGTCCGGGCGGTTCATCTCCGCGGTCATCGCGATCGGCGGCATGCAGCTGTTGGCCACCATGGACAGCACCATCGCGATCGTTGCGCTGCCCAAGATCCAGGATCAGCTTTCGCTGTCCGACGCCGGGCGCAGCTGGGTGATCACGGCCTACGTGCTGACCTTCGGCGGCCTGATGCTGCTCGGTGGGCGGCTCGGCGACACCATCGGACGCAAGCGCACCTTCATCGCCGGCGTCGCCCTGTTCACGATCGCCTCGATGCTGTGCGGTGTGGCCTGGGACGAGGCGACGCTGGTCATCGCCCGGCTGCTCCAGGGGGTCGGCGCGGCGATCGCCAGCCCGACGGGTCTGGCGCTGGTCGCCACCACCTTCCCGAAGGGACCCGCACGCAACGCCGCGACGGCGGTGTTCGCGGCGATGACGGGCGTCGGCTCGGTGATGGGCCTGGTCGTCGGCGGTGCCCTCACCGAGGTGTCATGGCGGCTGGCGTTCCTGGTCAACGTCCCGATCGGCCTGCTGATGATCTACCTGGCCCGCACCACGCTGTCGGAAACCCATCGCGAGCCGATGAAGCTCGACGCGGCCGGTGCGCTGCTGGCGACGCTGGGCTGCACCGCGGCGGTGTTCGGGTTCTCCCAGGGACCCGAGAACGGCTGGCTGACTCCGCTCACCCTCGGCTCGGGACTGGCCGCGGTCGTCTTCCTCGGCGCCTTCGTCATGGTGGAGCGCACCGCCGAGAACCCCGTCGTCCCGTTCGGCCTGTTCCGCGACCGCAACCGGTTGGCGACCTTCGCCGCGATCTTCCTGGCCGGTGGGGTCATGTTCACCCTGACCGTCCTGATCGGTCTGTACGTGCAGGACATCATGGGCTACAGCGCCCTGCGCGCGGGCATCGGCTTCATCCCGTTCGTCATCGCACTCGGGGTCGGTTTGGCCATTTCGTCACACCTGGTGTCGCTGTTCCCGCCCCGCATGCTGGTGATCGGCGGCGGAGTCCTGGTGCTGGCCGCGATGCTCTACGGCTCGACACTCAACGGCGGCATTCCGTACTTCCCGAACCTCGTGCTGCCCATCACCATCGGCGGTCTGGGCATCGGAATGATCGTGGTGCCGCTGACGATCTCGGCGATCGCCGGTGTGGGTGTCGACCAGATCGGCCCGGTGTCGGCCATCGCGTTGATGCTGCAGAACCTCGGCGGTCCGGTGGTGTTGGCCGTGATCCAGGCTGTCATCACGTCGCGAACCCTGTACCTGGGCGGAACCACGGGCCCTGTGAAGAAGATGGACCCGGTGCAGCTGGCCGCTCTCGACGCCGGCTACGCCTACGGTCTGTTGTGGGTCGCCGCGGTGGCGGTCCTGGTCGGAGGCGTGGCACTGTTCATCGGGTACAGCGCGGGCCAGGTGGCCCATGCGCAGGAAGTCAAGGACGCGATCGACGCGGGAGAGCTATAGCCCTCTGCCTCGGCGCCGCCCGGCACCTCGGTAGGGTCGGTTCCCATGGCCGTCGGAGATCGTTCCGCCACTCGGCTGTCGGACAGCGTGGTCGGCATCGCGATCATCGCGATCACCGGCATGCAGTTGATGGCGACGCTGGACGGGACGATCGTCATCGTCGCCCTGCCGCGGATGCAGGCCGAACTGGATTTGTCCGATTCATCGAAGAGCTGGGTCATCACCGCGTATGTGCTGACGTTCGGCGGCATGCTGCTGCTCGGCGGCCGGATCGGCGATGCCATCGGGCACAAGCGGGCGTTCATCTCCGGCGTCGGCGTATTCACCCTCGCCTCGCTGATCTGCGGGCTTGCCACCGAGCAGTGGACACTGATCGCCGCGCGGGCACTGCAGGGTGCCGGCGCCGCGGTCGCCGCCCCGACGGGGCTGGCGTTGATCGCTACCACCTACGCCGTCGGGTATGCCCGTAATCGCGCGTTAGCGGTGTCAGCGGCGATGCAGGGGATCGGTTCGGTGATGGGCCTGGTGCTCGGCGGCGCGTTGACCGTCATGTCCTGGCGGCTGGCCTTTTTGGTCAACGTCCCGATCGGTGTCCTCATCGTCTGGATCGCCACGACCCGACTCGCCGAGACCCGCCATGAGCGGCTCAAGCTCGACATCACCGGTGCGCTGCTGGCCACCCTGGGCTGCAGTTCGGCGGTGCTGGTGTTCACCCAGGGCCCGCCGCGGGGCTGGGTCGATCCGTGGGTCATCGGTGCCGGGGTCGCCGCCACGGCGTTCGGCGTCGCGTTCCTGGTCGTCGAGCGCAACGCAGACAATCCGCTGGTCCCCTTCTCGGTGTTCAACGAACGCAACCGGGTGGCGACGTTCCTGTCGCTCTTCCTGGCCGGCGGGGTGATGCTGACCGTTACCGTCATGATCGGCCTGCTGGTGCAGGACGTCCTGGGCTACTCCGCGCTCAAGGCGGGCATCTGCTTCATCCCGTTCGCGATGGCGTTCGGAGCGGGCAACGTGGTGGCGGCCCGGCTGGCCCCGCACATCGCGCCGCGCTGGCTGATCATCGGGTGCGGTGCGCTGGTCCTGGCGGCGATGCTGTACGGCTCGACGCTCGACCGCAGCATCCCCTACTTCCCCGACCTGTTCATGCCGATCGTCGTGGGCGGCTTCGGTATCGGCGTCATCTCGGTGATCCTTCCGCTGTGTGCGGTTGCCAACGTCGGCCCGCGCGAAATAGGCCCGGTGTCTGCCATCACGCTGATGGTGTACAACCTCGGCGGGCCGCTGATGCTCGTGGTCATTCAGGCCGTGCAGACCTCACGCACCCTGTATCTGGGCGGCACCACCGGACCGGTCAAGGGCATGTCGCCTGCGCAGCTGGACGCGCTGGGCCTCGGTTACACCTATTCGCTGCTGTGGGTGGCCGCGGTGGCGGTCCTGGTCGGAGCCGCGGCGCTGTTCATCGGTTTCACCGCGCGTGACATCGCCCGTGCGCAGCACACCCGCGAGGCGGTAGAAGCCGGGGAGCTTTGAGGCTCGCTAAGCTGGCCCGCTGTGATCACCCGAATGTCGGAGCTTTTCCTGCGCACGCTTCGAGACGACCCCGCAGATGCCGAGGTGCCCAGCCACAAGCTGCTGATCCGGGCCGGCTTCGTCCGGCCGATCGGACCGGGGCTGTACAGCTGGCTGCCGCTGGGCGTGCGCGTGCTGCGCCGCATCGAGCAGGTGGTCCGCGAGGAGATGGAGGCCATAGGCGCGCAGGAGATTTTGTTCCCGGCGCTGCTGCCGCGTGCGCCCTACGAGACCACCAACCGCTGGACCGAGTACGGCGACAGCGTCTTCCGGCTGCAGGACCGGCGCGGCACCGACTACCTGCTCGGCCCCACCCACGAGGAGCTGTTCACGCTCACGGTCAAAGGGGAGTACAGCTCGTACAAGGATTTCCCGCTGATCCTGTTCCAAATCCAGACCAAGTACCGCGACGAAGCGCGTCCGCGCGCCGGGATCCTGCGGGGCCGCGAATTCATCATGAAGGATTCGTACTCCTTCGACATCGACGACGGCGGCCTGGAGAACGCCTACCACGCCCATCGCGAGGCGTATCAGAAGATCTTCGAACGCCTCGACGTGCGCTACGTGATCGTCTCGGCGGTTTCGGGGGCGATGGGCGGCAGCGCCTCGGAGGAGTTCCTGGCCGAAAGCGAGGTCGGCGAGGACACCTTCGTGCGCTGCCTGGAATCGGGCTATGCCGCCAACGTCGAAGCCGTCGTCACGGCCGTACCGGACGCGGTCGCCTTCGACGACGCGCCCAAGCCCGTCGTGCACGACACCGGGGACACTCCGACCATCGCCTCCCTGGTCGACTGGGCAAACGCCGTCGACCTGGGTCGTGAGATCACCCCCGCCGACACATTGAAGAACGTGCTGCTGAAGGTCCGAGCACCCGGTGCCGACGAGTGGGAGCTGCTGGCCGTCGGGGTGCCCGGCGACCGCGATGTCGACGAAAAGCGATTGGGCGCGGCGCTGGAGCCCGCCGAGTACGCGCTGCTCTCCGATGAGGACTTCGCTCGCCATCCGTATCTGGTCAGGGGTTACATCGGTCCGAAAGGACTGCGGGACCACGGCGTTCGGTACCTGGTGGACCCGCGCGTAGTGGACGGCACGGCCTGGATCACCGGGGCCGACGCCCCCGGCAAGCACGTCGTCGGCCTGGTCGCGGGACGTGACTTCACCCCCGACGGCACCATCGAGGCCGCCGAGGTGCGCGCAGGCGACCCGTCGCCCGACGGTGCCGGACCACTGGTGAGTGCGCGGGGCATCGAGATCGGTCATATCTTCCAGTTGGGCCGCAAATACACCGATGCGTTCGCCGCGGACGTGCTGGGCGAGGACGGCAAGCCCGTGCGCCTGACGATGGGCTCCTACGGGATCGGGGTGTCGCGGCTGGTCGCGGTGCTCGCCGAACAACACCACGACGATCTGGGCCTGCGCTGGCCGTCGAGTGTGTCGCCGTTCGACGTGCACGTGGTCATTGCCAACAAGGACCCCGACGCTTGGGCCGGTGCAACGGAACTCGCGGCGGCCCTCGACCGGCTGGGGCTAGATCTCCTGCTCGACGACCGGACCGCCTCCCCGGGGGTGAAATTCAAGGACGCAGAACTGCTCGGGGTGCCGTGGATCGTGGTCGTGGGCCGCGGCTGGGCCAACGGCGTCGTCGAACTGCGCAATCGCTTCACCGGCGAGACCCGTGAGGTCGCGACGGCGCAGGCGCCTACCGCCATCGATGCCGCCGTGCGCGGCTGAGGCCCCAGACCTCATACCCGGACCCGCTCCGGCGCCCTCCCCAGGCCCGATTCGCGCCTACTCGGAACCGCCCGGAAACGCCTGCGTCACGGGCCACACCCGCAGCGCCCGCTTCCAGCGGGCGGCCAGGATCGCCGACTGGGTCAGCGCCGTCACCGCGAACGTGCGGTCCTCACCGCTCGCCGCCTGTTCCAGGACGGCCCGCCAGGCCACTGCCATGTCGTTTTCCATCCTCACCGCGAGGTTGGCCGCATCGGTCGGGTTAGTCACCGGCATCGGCAGCTGGTAGCCGGCCGCGGGCAACGGCGGAGTCACTTCGCGCGAGGTGAGAACCTGTATGGCCTTCTCTCGCTGCGCCCGATGGGTGGCGATGGCCTTCGACACCAGTGCGTTCAGGTCTGGTGTGGTGTGCGCCGACACGATGCCGTAGCCGTAGATCGTCGCGTGCTCGGTGGCGGCCGCGTCGTAGAGCGCGGCGGCGTCTGCGGCCGCGGGTCGGGTGGGCTCCGGGACCGGCGATGTCATGACGCCTCCCGATCGCCGAAGCCGACGGTGTAGGACGTCGTGCACGCCGCCGCGATGGAGCCCATCAGCCCGGCGCGATAGCCCGACAGTGTCGGGGCAAGCTGCGCGGCGCTGTCGGCGGAGCGGCGCAGAGCGGAGAGGACGTCTTTCACGCTCGGGGGTGGCGGCGGCGGTGACGTCATCGTGCCGGCCGTCCCGGGCGTCCCGGCAACAGATGTAGCGGAGGACGCGGCCGATGACGAGGCCGATGACGCGTCTGTGGGCGCGGGCCGGCCCGCGGCGCGGGCGATCTCGAGGGCCAGCGCCCGCGCGTGCTCGGCCCGCTGCGAAGCGACCTGCGTCAACGCGTTCACCGCGTCGGGTACCGCCGCGGCGGTGGCGGCACGGGCCATCGCGGCGTCGGCGGTGGCGAGGTCCAACTGGGCCTCAAGCGGATCAACCGGTGCAGGGGCGGGTTGCCCGCAGGCCGAAGCCGTAACGGCGGCCAAGGCCATTCCGGCGGCGGCGCGCCCGGCGCCCGCCAGAAAGACCCGCCTGCCGATGGACGTGGGCCGGGGCGCGGTAGGGCTGGGCACAGCGGACATCCTGCCATTGCCTGCCCGGCGAGCCGGTGACCGGCGCATTGTTCGCGGCTGAACAGCTGTTGCAGGCGTATCGTTGAAAGCCGGGCTCGTGGTGACCGACCACGGCCCCAGTTGTCGCTGACAACTCAAGATGAGGAGCTCGTCGTGACTGAGCAGTCCCGGGGATTGCCCTCACCGCCCGAGGTGGCCGAGCTGCTCGGCGGCGTCTTCGTGCGAGCAGGCTACGAAATCGACCGCGTCGACGTGGACGCAACCGCCCGCCCGCCCCGCATCACCGTCGTCGCCGATGGCGATACCGCACTTGACCTCGATACCATCGCCGAACTGTCCCGCGACGCATCCGACCGGCTCGACAGCCTTCCGGGCATCGCCGAAAGTTATGTCCTGGAAGTCAGTTCACCGGGCGTGGATCGCCCCCTGACCTCCGAGAAGCACTTCCGCCGAGCTCATGGCCGCAAGGTGGAGGTGGTCACATCCGACGGAGTACGGCTCACCGGACGCGTGGCCGGCGTCGGCGGCGGGGTGCTGCGCCTGGTGGTGCGCAGCGACCCGCGGGCATCCTGGTCGGTGCGTGAGTTAGCCCTCGCCGGCATCGCCCGTGCCGTTGTCCAAGTGGAGTTCTCACCGCCCTCGCGCGACGAGCTCGAGCTGGTGGGCCCGCCCGTCGCCGCCACTCGAACGGAGGCCTGAAGCCGTGAACATTGACATGGCCGCGCTGCACGCGATCGAGGTGGACCGCGGCATCCCGGCGGGGGAGCTGCTCGAAACCATCAAGTCCGCGCTGCTGACCGCCTACCGGCACACCGCGGGTCATCAAGCCGACGCCGCCATCAACATCGACCGCAAATCCGGTGAGGTCAAGGTGATCGCGCGGGAGGTCGACGCGGACGGCCGGGTGGTCAGCGAGTGGGACGACACCCCGGAGGGGTTCGGCCGGGTTGCGGCGACCACGGCTCGCCAGGTCATGCTCCAGCGGTTCCGCGACGCCGAGAACGAGAAGATCTTCGGTGAGTTCTCCGCCCGAGAGGGCGATATCGTGGCCGGCGTCATCCAGCGGGATACCCGCGCCAACGCCCTGGGTGAAGTGGTGTTGCGGATGGGCGGCGAGACTAAGTTCTCCGAGGGCGTCATCCCGGCATCCGAGCAGGTGCCTGGCGAGCGCTACGAGCACGGCGATCGATTGCGCTGCTACGTCCTCGGCGTGACCCGAGGTGCGCGGGAACCCAAAATCCGGCTGTCGCGCACGCATCCCAACCTGGTGCGCAAGCTGTTCTCCCTCGAGGTGCCCGAGATCGCCGACGGGTCGGTGGACATCGTCGCGGTGGCTCGCGAGGCGGGTCATCGGTCCAAGATCGCCGTCGCATCGCGGGTACCGGGACTAAACGCCAAGGGCGCCTGCATCGGTCCGATGGGCCAACGGGTGCGCAACGTGATGAGTGAGTTGTCCGGCGAGAAGATCGACATCATCGACTACGACGAGGACCCCGCCCGGTTCGTGGCCAACGCGCTCTCGCCGGCGAAAGTGGTCTCGGTGAGCGTCATCGACGCCGGTGCGCGGGCGGCCCGGGTGGTCGTACCCGATTTCCAGCTCTCACTGGCGATCGGCAAGGAAGGCCAGAACGCCCGGTTGGCGGCCCGGTTGACGGGATGGCGCATCGACATCCGCAGCGACGCCGCCCCGGACGGGGAGCACCAGGCCGGACACGGCCACGCACCCGGAACGCGCCGGGCGGGCCCGTGACGCTCAGCCGTCCCAGAGTGGTTCGGAACAAGGCGTTGTTGACGCTAGACTGAGCCGTGATCCAGCGCGAGTCTCCTATTCTCGCGCGCATTCACACCGAAGGGCCGGTGCGAACGTGCGTGGGATGCCGGAAGCGAGGGTTGGCTGTCGGATTGCTTCGCGTGGCGGCGCGCGGGGGCGTCGACGAGAAGGACGATTGCGCCCTCGTCGTCGACACTGCCGGTAATCTTCCGGGTCGGGGTGCATGGCTGCATCCCGACAGGCAGTGCCTACACCAAGCGATTCGGCGGCGAGCGTTCGTACGCGCGTTGCGCATCAACGGTCAACCGGACACCTCCGCGGTCGTCGAGCACTTCAACGCGCTCGGCGGCCCGGCGACAGAACAGGCAGCGAAGAACATGAGCACACCGTGAAGTCCCGATGACCATGCGTCATAGCTAAACCCGAGGCGCGGCGCCGACCACCGCTGTCGCCTCTAGACAGGAGATGTAGTGGCAGGCAAAGCCCGCGTACACGAGTTGGCCAAGGAACTCGGTGTCACCAGCAAGGAAGTTCTCGCCCGGCTCAGCGAGCAGGGTGAATTCGTCAAATCGGCCTCGTCGACGGTGGAGGCGCCGGTGGCGCGCCGCCTGCGCGAGGCTTTCGGCGGCAACAAGCCGGCCGCACCCCAGCCGGCACCACAACCGTCGGCGCCACAACCGGTCGCTGTGCAGCCGGCCCGGCCGCAGCAGGCCGCACCGCAGCCGGCTCCCGTCAAGGCCACTCCGAAGGCCCCGGAACCAGCTCCGACGGCGGGCAATGGCAGCACCGCACGGGTTGCGCCCCTGCCCGCCGGCCCCAAACCCGGCATGCCCAAACCTGCTCCGCCCGCGCCTCCGGCGGTCTCCGCCCCGTCGCCCGCGCCGGCGCCCCAGGCCGGCCCCACCCCGGGGCCGCGGCCGGGCCCCAGGCCTTCGGCGCCGCGCCCGCCGCGCGTCGGCAACAATCCGTTCTCGTCTCATCAGCCCCCCGACCGGCCGATACCGCGGCCTCAGGGCCCGCGTCCCGGTGCGGCCCCCGGAGGCCCGCGACCCGGTGGCGGGTCGCGCGTCACCCCCGGCAACATGCCGCCGCGTCCCGGCGGCGCCGGTGCCGCCGGGCGCCCGCCGCGTCCCGGCGGCCCGCGTGCCGGCGGTGGACCACGTCCCGGCCCCGGCCAGGGTGGTCGTCCGGCTGGCGCCGGCGGTGGTGGTGGTAACTACCGCGGCGCAGGCGGTGGGGGCGGCGCGGCAGGCGCTCCGGCCGCCGGTGGAGGTTTCCGCGGCCGCCCCGGCGGCGGGGGAGGACGTCCGGGGCAGCGCGGTTCGGCGGCCGGCGCGTTCGGCCGTCCCGGCGGTGCGCCCAAGCGCGGCCGGAAGTCCAAGCGCCAGAAGCGCCAGGAATACGACTCGATGCAGGCGCCGGTTGTCGGCGGTGTGCGGCTGCCGCACGGCAACGGCGAGACGATCCGGCTGGCCCGCGGCGCATCGCTGTCCGATTTCGCCGAGAAGATCGACGCCAACCCCGCGGCGCTCGTGCAGGCGCTCTTCAACCTCGGTGAGATGGTCACCGCCACCCAGTCGGTGGGCGACGAAACGCTGGAGCTGCTCGGCAGCGAGATGAACTACAACGTTCAGGTGGTGTCCCCCGAGGACGAGGACCGCGAGCTCCTCGAATCGTTCGACCTCTCCTACGGAGAAGACGAGGGCGGCGAAGAGGATCTCGAACAGCGTCCTCCCGTCGTCACCGTGATGGGCCACGTCGACCACGGCAAGACCCGCCTGCTCGACACCATCCGCAAGGCCAACGTCCGCGAGGGCGAGGCGGGCGGCATCACCCAGCACATCGGTGCCTACCAGGTCAGCGTGCAGCACGACGGCGACGAGCGGCTGATCACCTTCATCGACACCCCGGGCCACGAAGCGTTCACCGCGATGCGTGCCCGCGGCGCCAAGGCAACCGATATCGCGATCCTCGTGGTGGCCGCCGACGACGGCGTGATGCCGCAGACGGTGGAGGCGATCAACCACGCCCAGGCGGCCGACGTGCCGATCGTGGTCGCCGTTAACAAGATCGACAAGGAGGGCGCCGACCCGGCCAAGATCCGCGGCCAGCTCACCGAGTACGGCCTGGTCGCCGAGGACTTCGGCGGCGACACAATGTTCGTCGACATCTCGGCCAAGCAGGGCACCAACATCGAGGCTCTGCTGGAGGCCGTGTTATTGACAGCGGACGCGGCGCTGGACCTGCGAGCCAATCCCGATATGGAAGCTCAGGGTGTGGCCATCGAAGCCCACCTCGACCGTGGCCGGGGACCGGTTGCCACGGTGCTGGTGCAGCGCGGCACGCTGCGGGTCGGTGACTCGGTGGTGGCCGGCGACGCGTACGGACGCGTGCGCCGCATGGTTGACGAGTACGGCAACGACGTCGAGGAGGGGCTGCCGTCGCGGCCCGTCCAGGTCATCGGTTTCACCTCGGTGCCGGGTGCCGGCGACAACCTGCTCGTGGTCGACGAGGACCGGACCGCCCGGCAGATCGCCGATCGGCGTTCCGCGCGCAAGCGCAACGCGATGGCCGCGCGCAGCCGCAAGCGGATCAGCCTGGAAGATCTGGATTCGGCGCTGAAGGAAACCAGCCAACTGAACCTGATCCTCAAGGGCGACAACGCCGGTACCGTCGAGGCGCTCGAAGAGGCCCTGCTGGGCATCCAGGTGGACGACGAGGTGGAACTGCGCGTCATCGACCGCGGCGTGGGCGGTGTCACCGAGACCAACGTCAACCTGGCGTCGGCCTCGGATGCCGTCATCATCGGTTTCAACGTCCGCGCGGAGGGCAAGGCAACCGAGCTGGCCAACCGCGAGGGCGTCGACATCCGCTACTACTCGGTGATCTACCAGGCCATCGACGAGATC
>CAZEHT010000031.1:26727-35199 GCA_964511995.1 uncultured Mycobacterium sp. | reverse complement strand
GATCGCGGCGGCGATCGCCGAAGCCAGCGTGCCCGCGCTGGTGATGTCGGTGGCCGCATGACCGGCGCCATGACCCTGCTCGACGAGCTTCCGGCTCCCTATCCGTCTGTCACCAGCAGCTACTGCAAGAAGTCATCCGGCGATGTGCCGACGTTGTTGCCGTGGCGCGTGGTCGACTACTGGAGGCGGACCAACCGTCCCGACCCCGACGACTACGAACTACGATCCTGAAACGCATCGACGTACGAGAGGAATTCATGTCCGGACGTTTGGCGGGAAAGGTCGCGCTGGTCAGCGGGGGCGCTCGGGGCATGGGCGCCTCACACGTGCGCAGGATGGCGGCCGAGGGCGCCCGCGTCGTCTTCGGCGACATCCTCGACGACCAGGGTGCAGCACTGGCCGCCGAACTGGGCGACGCGGTGCGCTATGTCCACCTCGACGTAACCCAACCCGACGAGTGGAAAGCAGCAGTCAACACTGCGATCACCGCATTCGGCGGAGTCCACATACTGGTCAACAATGCGGGCATCCTCAACATCGGAACAATCGAGGACTATGCGCTCAGCGAATGGCAACGCATCCTCGACATCAACCTGACCGGTGTTTTCCTGGGCATCCGCGCGGTCGTCGCGCCGATGAAGCAGGCCGGCAGCGGGTCGATTATCAACATCTCGTCCATCGAGGGGCTTGCCGGCACCATCGCCAGCCACGGCTACACCGCCAGCAAGTTCGCCGTCCGCGGGCTGACGAAATCGACGGCTTTGGAGTTGGGGCCCAGCGGCATTCGCGTCAATTCGATTCACCCGGGCCTGGTGCGGACACCGATGAGCGACTGGGTCCCCGACGACATCTTCCAGACCGCGCTCGGCCGCGCCGCCGAACCGGTCGAGGTGTCCAACCTCGTGGTCTACCTTGCCAGCGACGAATCGAGCTATTCCACCGGATCGGAGTTCGTCGTCGATGGAGGCACCGTCGCCGGGTTGGGGCACAAGGACTTCAGCAACGTTGCGGTCGAGCAGCAGCCGGAGTGGGTGACCTAGCCGGACGCGAAGGTCGTCCAGGCACGCGCCGGGACGCGGGACACTCGCGAGAGACTCGGGCGGCAATCCCCGGCAGTCGTTATGCTGGCGGATTCGAAAGGGGCTCGACCGAGGAGCGACGATGACCGCCGACGCCGGCGCCGCGCTGACGCCCGGAGGATCACGGGCGTCCAGCCACATCCGGCTGACGTCCCATAACGCCGGCATGCACGCGCTGCCGATCCACTGGGGTGCCCCGACGGCCTCGGAGCGAGGGCCCGTCATCGGCACCACCACCAGCCGCGCGCACCGCAACGTGATCGGCACTCACAGCGGGTCCTACGGCGTCTACCGGGCGCTGGCGGTCGCGGCGGGGACGTTGTCACGGGAACATCGCGCCGACCTCACCGACACCACTCCCACCGACGCCGTGGGCCCGCACCCGCAATGGGGCGATCCCGACAAGATCGTGAGCCTGGATCCATGGGGCGCCACCGTCGCCGACGTGTTCGCCGCCGCACTGGCCGCCGGCCACGACATTCGCCCGACGATCGCCGTGACCAAGGCGCACGTGGTCCTGCCCGAGATCGCCGACGCGGTCGGCAAGGGCCGCCTGATGCCCGACGCCCGCGTGCTGCTGCCCAGCGGCGCGGCGCTGGTCACCAAAGCCGCAATCGAACCGGTCTGGTACCTGCCCGGCGTCGCCGCCCGCTTCGGTTGCAGCGAGAGCGCCCTGCGCCGAGCGCTTTTCGAGGAGACCGGCGGAATGTACCCGGAGCTTGTCACGCGCTCCGACCTCGAGGTTTTCCTGCCGCCGATCGGGGGCCAGACGATCTATATCTTCGGCAGCGCAAGCGATTTGGCGGATCCAAGGATTGAACTGACCGCCCGCGTTCACGACGAGTGCAACGGCTCGGACGTCTTCGGATCTGACATCTGCACCTGCCGCCCCTACCTCACCCACGCGATCGAGGAATGCATCCGAGGCGCGCAACGCGGCGGAGTCGGGCTGGTGGCGTACTCCCGCAAAGAGGGACGCGCGCTCGGTGAGGTGACCAAATTCCTGGTCTACAACGCCCGCAAGCGTCAACAGGGCGGCGATACGGCCGAGAAGTACTTCGCCCGCACGGAGTGCGTGGCCGGCGTGCAGGACATGCGCTTCCAGGAGCTGATGCCCGATGTCCTGCACTGGCTGGGGATCACCAAGATCCATCGCCTCGTCTCGATGAGCAACATGAAGTACGACGCGATCACCGGCTCCGGCATCGACGTAGTCG
The DNA here is from genome assembly GCA_964511995.1 of uncultured Mycobacterium sp. Taxonomy (GTDB): domain Bacteria; phylum Actinomycetota; class Actinomycetes; order Mycobacteriales; family Mycobacteriaceae; genus Mycobacterium. The sequence goes on along the minus strand of CAZEHT010000031.1, from coordinate 32,903 downwards.
AGCGGGTGAACATCCCCGACGAACTGATCCCGCCCGACGCCCGGGTGGAAATCGACGCGAAGACGGCGGCAGGCTATTTCACGCCCGGTCCGGTTCCCGACGCCGAAGAGCTGAAGAAGCCCAAGGGGCGAGGGCTGGAGGGGTGAGCCTGGCCGACGCCACTCCCCTTGCCGACACCGACCGGCCCGCCGGGGCAGCTCATGCACTGCGAACCACCGCGGCTATCCGCGAGCGCGCGGGGCAATTACTGGCACGGGCGCGCGCGGGCCGGTCCCGGTGGTTCAGCGTCCACGACGACGCGCTACCCGCGGCGGCGGCCGAGGTTATCGGTGTGATGGTGAAGCGGTATCCGAATCTGGCCGTGCCTTACCACAGCCGCTGGCGCCATTTCGAGGCCGGCGGTATCGACCGCCGACGCGAACTCGAGCGCCGACTAGCCGGATGCGACCCGCCAGCGCGCGCCCGCGCCTTGATCGACCTCACCGTCGTCAGCGTGCTTCTCGATGCCGGCGCGGGCGCGCAGTGGCGCTTTCATGAGGCCGGCCAGGACTACGCACGCTCAGAAGGGTTGGCCGTCGCCAGCTATCACGCCTTTGCCGCGGGACTCTTCTCCGCTGACCCGTCTTGCCCGCTGCAAGCCGACACGGCGAAGCTACGGGAACTGACCGTCGGCGCACTCGGCGAGGCATTCCAGGTGAGCCCGGACAACCCCCTCGTCGGCCTCGACGGCCGGGTGACACTGCTGCAGCGACTCGGCGGCGCGCTGGCCCGGCGGCCCGAAACGTTCGGTCCGGCGGGGCGCCCCGGCGCACTGTTCGATGTGCTGGCCGACTCATCGCCGGTGACGGCGCACACGATTCTGACGCAGCTGCTGACTGCGTTCTCGGGTATTTGGCCGGCCGACAACGTCGTCGGGCGGGAACGCCTGGGCGATTGCTGGCGCCACGACGCGGTATCCGGTCCAGGGTTGACCCGCGGCTGGATACCGTTCCACAAATTGTCGCAATGGCTGGCCTACTCCTTGATCGAACCGCTGCAATGGTGCGGTGTCGGCGTGACTGGACTCGACGCGCTGACCGGTCTGCCGGAGTACCGCAACGGCGGACTGCTGCTCGACACCGGCGTACTGCGGTTGCGCGACCCCGCCCTGGCTGAACGGCACTGGAATGTCGGCGACGAGTTGGTGGTCGAGTGGCGCGCGTTGACGGTTGTGCTGCTCGACGAACTCGCGGCGCTGGTGCGGGCCGGGCTAGGCACCGACAGCCGGCGGATGCCGCTGGCCTGCGTGTTGGAGGGCGGTACCTGGGCCGCGGGGCGGGCACTGGCGCAGCGCCTGCGCGACGGCCGGCCGCCCTTGAACATCGTCAGCGACGGAACAGTCTTCTAGAACGGCGGCGGGCATGCAGAACGTACATGTGGTCGACCATCCCCTGGTCCAGCACAAGTTGACGTTGATGCGGCGAAAGACGGCTTCCACCAACAGTTTCCGACGACTGTGCAACGAAGTTTCCGCGTTGATGGCCTACGAGGTGCTGCGCGACCTGCCGCTGCACGACGTCGAGGTCGAAACACCGCTGGAGAGGACGACCGGCCGCGTGGTAGACGGCAAGAAGGTCGTCTTCGTGTCGATCCTGCGGGCCGGGACCGGCATCCTCGACGGCATGCTGACGGTGGTCCCAGGCGCCCGCGTCGGCCATATCGGCCTATACCGGGAACCGAAAACGCTTGTTGCGGTGGAGTATTACTTCAAGTTGCCCGCCGACTTGCACGAGCGCGACGTGGTGGTCGTTGACCCCATGCTGGCAACGGGCAATTCCGCGGTGGCCGCCGTTGACCGGCTCAAGGAGCACAACCCCAAGTCGATCAAGTTCGTCTGCCTCCTGACGTGCCCCGAAGGCGTGGCCGCCATGCACGATGTCCACCCGGATGTGCCCATTTTCACCGCGGCCGTGGACCGCCAGCTCGACGAGCACGGCTATATCCTTCCCGGCCTCGGTGATGCCGGCGACCGCATCTTCGGGACGAAGTAGTCAATCCGTCGGTGACGCTCGACGTCACGTCGGGCCGGCATCGCTCTGCTCGAAATTCCCGAAACGTTCCGACATGCTGTCGGCGGTCCGATGGCCCGTTCACCGTTCACCACCGACCGCTCAGTACAGTCGGCGGAATGGCCCTCGCCTCAGGAGGCGAGCCGTGACGCAACTGGTCGTCGTCGGGCTCGCGCTGCTTGCCGCCTTCTGTGCGGCGATCGGGATCGTCGTGCGCCAGCTGGCCACCAAGCATGTCCCCGCTGAGCAGGGCATGAGTCCGGCGATCGTGACCGAACTGGTGCGCAACAGGATGTGGTGGGCCGGCACCGGCAGCGCGGTGATGGGTTACGTGTTCCAGGCGGTGGCGTTGGCGCACGGCTCCCTACTGCTCGTGCAACCCCTGCTGGTATCGGCGCTGATGTTCGCTCTGCCGATCAGTGCCCGTATCGCGGGGGATCGTGTGACCCGCGCGGAATGGGCATGGGCGGGGCTGCTCACCCTCGGCCTGGCGGTCTTCGTGTTGGTGGGCCACCCCCGCCCAGGAACGTTCCCGCCCACCGTTGCCGCCTCGCTCGCGGTCGCCGCAGTTTGCGTTCCTCTGCTCGCCTTCTGTGTGGTCGGTGCCGCACGCAGCATGGGCACCCGACGCGCAGTGCTCTTGGCGATTGCCGTCGGGGTGATGTTCGGTCTGGTCGCCCTGCTGACCAAGATCTGCGCCCACCTGATCGAGAAGTCCGGGTGGCAGGCGATGCTGGCTTCCCCGGCTCCCTACCTTTTGGCGATGGTGGCAGTCACCGGCACATTGCTCCAGCAGTCGGCGTTTCATGCCGGCGCGCTGCAGACGTCGGTGCCGACCATGCTGGTGCTGGAGCCGGTGGTCGCGGTGCTGTTGGGAATCCTGGTATTGGGTGAACAGCTGACCGTCCAAGGGCCTGCACTGCTTGCCCTGCCGGTGGCGGTTGCCGCCATGCTGGCCGGCACCGTAGCCCTGGGACGCGACACCGGAGCCCGCGACGAGCAGATCGCCTTGGGGCGCACCAGACATTCCGCCTGACCGTTGCGGCCGTTGTCGGGCGAGGTGGTGCGGGCCGGATCGGTCAGGCGTCCGACATCGCGCCCGGCCGGTCGGACGCGGCGGCACAGTCGTCGAATCGCAACTGCACCCTGGTCCCTCCCGGTGAGGATTCGATCGTCGCGACGTCGGACAGTGCGCGCATCAACGGGATTCCGCGGCCCCGAGTGTGGCTGCGCTGGGACGGATCGGCCTCGCGCCAGACGCCGTGGTCGGTGACCACGACGACCAGACGTGCCAACGCGATGCTGTGGCGGGCTTCGATTGCGACGGTGCCTAGGTCCGCGACGCCGACATAGGCGAATTCGGCCGCGTTGGCCAGCGCCTCGTTGACCGCCAGCACGACATCACTGGTGCGCTCCTCGTCGAGCGCGAAGTGGCCCCGAAGCCACTGTGCGAATTCGGATCTGACCCGCCCCACCGTCTTGGCGTCAGCCGCGACCACACGAGCGAATTCCGCCCCCGCGGTGTCGACAGAACGGACCGGAATGTCCATGGTGACTTAGTGACTACCCGAGTCACTACCTGCTAACGCGTCGCTCACACCGTCACCTTTTCCAGCGCTTCGTCGAGGCTCGGATAGAGGTCGATAAAGTCGGTGATGCCGGTGATTCTCAGCGGCCGGCTGGTCGCCGGCCCGTCGGCGACCACGACCAGTCGTGTCTGTGACCCGGCGTCCCCGTGGGCGGCTACAAGCACCTGCATGCCGGCCGATGCCAGGAAATCCACCTCCGTGAGGTCGACGACCACCGCTTTCGGGCGCTCGCGAAGCGTCGCGCCGATCTGCTCCGCGAACTGGGGAGCGGTGAGCATGTCGATGGCTCCCGCCGCCGACACCACCGCGACCGCACCGATCCACTTCTTGCCGAAGCGCGCAACCTCGGAATTGTTGAATGACGAATCGTGCTGTGCGTCCAAAAGACCCACCTCGTTGCTAGGAACCGCGAATTCGGGTACCGCACGTCGTTACTCGCAAGGCTGCGGTCGCAACCGGGCGAGTGATCGTGGCACCCACGACTGTTGACAGGTTAACCCATGGCCGATCGCGCGTCGGGATTGCGAACGGGTCCGGCTGCCCCCGAGGGCAGTCCCGCCTTCGGTCGCCCGTCTGCCGGGCCGACGGGCGACCGCCGAACATGGGCGCCGACGGGAATCGGCTCGCTAGGATCGCGGAACAATGAGAGCGATCGTGCTGCTGGCGCACAGCGGCGAATTGGACCAGCGCGGAACGGTCCATGCTCTCGGCCTGGGCTGGACTACCACTGGGTCACCTGTCCCCCAGCACGCTCTGATCATCTTCGTCGAGGTGAACTGGTCGGAGCTCGGCAAGTCTTTCCCGATCCGCGCCGAACTCGTCGACAGCGACGGCGCGCGCGTCGCGCAGACCGAATGCGGGGTCATCAAGGCCCGGCACCAGCCCGTCCATCCCGAAGGGACGCCGGTCACGATCCCGTTCATCGCGACCGTTCCCGCCCTCAACCTCACCGAGGGTCAGCGCTACCAGTGGCGGGTGCTCATTGACGGCGGGATGCATGAGGATTGGCTGGCCGGTTTCACGGTGACGCGTCAACGGCGCTAGACGCCGGTCCACGCCACGTCGATCATCTTCTCAACGTTGATGACCTGCGCCTGCTTGGATTCGGGCGCGTCGATCTGATCAGCCACGTGCGCGGCGGTGAATCGGCGAATCTCCCCGTCGACACCGCCGATGATGCGCAGGATCTCGCCGCGGATCGACCTCGACGATACCTGCACGCTGATATCGCTCGGCCGCGGCTTGGCGACGTCGATGATCAGCAGCAGGGGTTTGGCGGCACGGGCGATGGCGCGCAACGCGACCTCGCCGTCGACCTTGAAACGCTGTTTGTCCAGTCGAAGGTCGACCGTCAGGTCCAGGTCGAGGGGAATGCGGATGTCGAAGGTCATAGTGTCGCCGAGGTGGCGGGTGGCCTGTGGTTCGCCGATCATCACCTTTGCTGTGACCTTGGCGATCCCGCCCGGGCCCTGGCCCATCGGACCCAGCTCGAACTGGTCGCCGGCAATGTCGGCGAACGCCGACGCGACCCGCTGCTCGGTCACCGCGACCTCGAAGAAGCGGCGACCCCAATCCTCGTAGGTCAAGTAGTCGTACGTGTCCATAGTGCGAATACGGTCTCACGCCGGGGGGCGCCAATCGACCATTACGCGCCGATGCACACTGGCAGGGTGACCACGGTTGAAGGCGCCGCCCCGCCGGCCTTCGGCGCGTTGCTGCGCAAATGGCGTCGGCGACGCCAAAGCAGCCAGCTCGACCTGGCGCTCAGCGCCGGCGTGTCGTCGCGGCATGTCAGTTTCGTCGAGACCGGCCGCTCAACACCCAGCCGGGCAATGGTGCTGCGCCTGGCGGCCGCTCTCGATGTCCCGCTGCGCGAGCGGAACCGGCTGCTGCTCGCCGCGGGGTTCGCCCCGGAATTCCGGGAACGATCACTGGATGAGCCGGAATTGGCAGTCGTGCGCGCCGGAGTCGAGCGGGTCCTGGCCGCCTACGAACCCTTCCCCTGCCTGGCCGTGGACCGGCGCTGGAACGTGGTCAGAGCCAACGCCGGCACAGCGGTATTGCTTTCCGGGGTCGCCGCGCACCTGCTCGAACACCCCAACGCATTGCGGATTTCGCTGCATCCCGACGGGCTCGCCCCACGCATCCGCAACCTTGCCCAATGGCGAGGTCATGTGGTCGAGCGACTGCGTCGCGAAGTGAGATCGAGCGCAGGTGCCGAACTCTCGGCCCTGCTCGCCGAGATCGAGTCGTACCCCGGTGGCGTTGAAGAAGACCGCGACCCCGGAGGGGTCGCGGTACCGCTCGTCCTCGACGGCCCGGACGGGGCTGTGCTGTCGTTTGTGAGCACGGTTACGACGTTCGGAACCGCGCTGGATCTGACTGCCGCGGAGTTGAGTATGGAAGCGTTCCTGCCCGCCGACGCGGTCACCGCCGAGGCGATTCAATCGGCGCTGGCCGCCACCACCGGGACGCGTTAGCCGTGGGTTAGCCGCGCGGAGCGGCTGAGGTGGGGAAATCGACGATACCGCGCCAGAAG
>CAZEHT010000031.1:0-26627 GCA_964511995.1 uncultured Mycobacterium sp. | reverse complement strand
GGGTTAGCCGCGCGGAGCGGCTGAGGTGGGGAAATCGACGATACCGCGCCAGAAGTCTTCGGATATCTCGCCGCCGGAACGCAGCACGATCGACAGGCCGGTCGCCATGGCGATGCCCAAAATCCCCAACCACAAACCGGCCAGCGCGATCACGATCCACACGAAGGCCGTCATAGCCGGCCACGGTGCCAGCACCGCCAGCACCGGGGCGAACAGAAAGCCCGCTCCGACGTACCAAGCCGAGCCGGCCCGATCGGCCTTCAGCACGAAGGTAAGCCACGGCGGGATCATCTGAACTGGCTGCTCGGTCATATCTCCACGGTGCCCGCCGAAGGGCTGTCGGGCAATTACCAGAGACGTAACGGCGGGCCGCAGTATCGTCGGCATATGGGCAGTGACCACGATCGCCGCCCGGAGCGGGAACTTCCCCCTGGGATGGTCGAGCAGCTCGAGATCGCGTATTCGGGCATGGTGACCTTCGGGCAGCGTCCGTTTCTGACCGAGCCCGAACAACTGGACTCGTGGCGCCCCGACGTCGCGATCGTCGGGGCGCCGTTCGACGTGGGTACCACGAATCGGCCCGGTGCCCGCTTCGGCCCGCGGGCGATCCGGGCCACGGCATACGAACCCGGGTCCTATCACCTCGACCTCGGTCTGGAGATTTTCGACTGGCTGGAAGTCGTCGATTTCGGTGACGCCTACTGCCCGCACGGCCAGACGAAGGTCAGCCACGACAACATCCGGGAACGTGTCCACACCATCGCCTCGCGCGGCATTGTGCCGGTGATTCTCGGCGGAGACCATTCCATCACCTGGCCCGCCGCCACCGCCGTCGCCGATGTGCACGGCTACGGCAACGTGGGCGTCGTCCACTTCGACGCACACGCCGACACCGCCGACATCATCGAAGGAAACCTGGCCAGCCACGGTACGCCGATGCGCCGGCTGATCGAATCCGGTGCGGTACCCGGAACCCATTTCGTCCAGGTCGGCCTGCGGGGCTACTGGCCGCCCCAAGACACCTTCGAGTGGATGCTCGAACAGGGCATGACCTGGCACACCATGCAGGAAATCTGGGATCGCGGTTTCAAGGAGGTCATGCGCACCGCGGTCGACGAGGCGTTGCGCAAAGCCGAAAAGCTCTATGTCTCAGTCGACATCGACGTCCTGGATCCCGCGCACGCGCCGGGTACCGGAACACCGGAACCCGGCGGCATCACCAGCGCCGACTTGCTCCGGATGGTGCGCCAGCTCTGCTACGAACATGACGTCGCCGGGATCGACGTCGTCGAGGTCGCACCGGCCTACGACCACGCGGAGTTGACCGTCAACGCCGCGCACCGCGTGGTGTTCGAGGCACTGTCCGGCATGGCGGCGCGCCGCCGCGACGCGGCCGGGGGCAAAGCAGGTCCCCCATCGCCGCAAGCGCGCTACTGAAAAGCCTTGGCGCGCCGCAACATCCGCCATCCGCCGTAGAGCACGGTGGCGACCAGGAAGTTCACGAAGTAAGCGGTGTCGGCGCCGTGCCACGCACGCGCCACCGGGCCTTGGATCAGCGAGGTGTTCATGAACGGCACGGCCGCCGCGTAGGCCAGCACGAACACGGTCAGCGCCGCCGCCGCATCGGCACGCTCATACTGCTCCACGGCGGGATTGATGCTGCGGCGCCCGTCGATCCGCAACGCCCAGTCGATCACGACGATCGCGACGAAGCCAGGGATCCAGTAACCGACCAGAAGCAGTACGTCCTCGAACCGGGACGCGGTGTCACCGGCATTCAGCCACATGATGAGCGTGAAGGCCAGCACGGTGACGACAGCGGCCGACAGCGGCCGGCGCACGCGAACTCCGATCGTCTGAAGCGCCAGCGATCCGCTGTAGTCGTTCATCGCGCTGGAACCGATCGCGGCCAGGGCGATCACGAGCAGTGCCAGCGCGCCCGCCAACCCCCCACCCATCACGGTCTGTACGCCCAGGGCGGTGTGCTCGGACAGGACACCGGCGGCCGCGATGCCGATGCCCTGGACGAACACGAACGCCGAGAAGATCCCGGCGAAGCTGTAGCCGAACACCTTGGTTTTCGGCGAGTCGGCGGGTAGGTAGCGGCTGAAGTCCGCGGCGTAGCTCGCCCACGAAATCGCCAGGCTCAGCGCGATGGTCACCTCCAGGACGAATGCTCCGACCAGGTCGGGGCCGGCCACCGTGGGCGCGGTGATCACTTGGTGTCCGCTCACCAGTTTGACGGCGAACATCACGAAGGTCGCCAAGAGGACGACCGTCAACACGGCCTGCACACGGTGAATCACCTCGTACCCGAAGAAGCCGACAACGCCCTGCAGAAAGAGCACGATGAGCACCCCGGCCCAGAACGGTATGCCGAGCAACACCGATAGGGCTTCGCCCCCGAACAGTCCGACCAATCCGTCCCAGGCGATAGAGGACAACCATTGCAGAACGGCGGGTGCCACCACGGCGCCCCCGAAAACCATTCGCGCATTGGGCAGCTGCGCCGTCCCGGTTCGGGGACCCCACGTCGACAGATAGCCCACGACCAGAGAACCCAGCGCCGTGCCGATCACCATGGCCAGAGCGCCCAGCCAGAAGCCCAGACCGAGGGCGATGGCCAACGTGCCGGTGAAGACGCCGGTCATGGTGACCTGTGGCGCGAACCAGACGGTGAACATCCGGGCGGGCCGCCCGTAGCGGGCGTCCTCGGCTATCGGGGCGATGCCGTGTGTTTCGACCGCCAGATCGCCCGAGCCGCTGGGCCGGCGGCCCCTGAATACGTCGTCTGTCAACACATTCGGCACATTCGGCGCATTCGGCGTCGCACGCTCGGAAGTCATGGCGACCATTCGACCACGGCGGGGCCACCGGTGCCCGCTCCCTCCCCGCCGATTCGCACGCGACATACTCGACGGGTGACCAATACCGGTGCGCGTCGCCACACCGGCGTTCTGGTCGCCGCGCTGAGCGTGACGGCGCTGACCGTCGCGCTCCTGCAGACCGCCGTCGTGCCGGTGCTCAACGTCATCGCCCTCCAGCTCGGGGTGTCCTCGGTCGCCGTCAGCTGGGCCGTGACCGCTAATCTCCTGGCTGCCGCGGCATCCACCCCCCTTATCGGCAGACTGGCCGACCGGCACAACAAGAAGCAGGTACTGGTCGCCGTACTCACCGTCGTGCTGGCCGGCTCGCTTCTGGCCGCCACGACGTCGTCGTTGCCCCTGCTGATTCTCGCGCGGGTGCTCCAGGGCGTGTCGTTCTCGCTCTACCCGATCTGCGTGGCGATCCTGCGCGAGGAACTCCCCGAAGGGCGGGTGGTACCCGCGCTGGCTGTGCTGTCGGGGACGCTGGGCTTCGGTGGCGGCACCGGCCTTGTGGTCACCGGCCTATTGCTCGGGGATGGTCAGGGATATCACCGGGTCTTCTGGCTCACGACGGTGTTCACTGTCGCAGTGATCGCCGTGGTGCTGGCCGCCGTGCCCTCCCGACGCGGCACGGGAACCGGAACAGTCGACTGGATGGGAGCGTTGGGGTTGGCGGCGGGTCTCACCGCGATGCTCTTGGCGATCACCCAGGGCAATGTGTGGGGCTGGGCCTCGTTCCCGACGATCGGGTGCGCCGGCACGGGCGTCGTGGTGCTCGCCGGATGGTGGTTGTGGGAGCGGGGGCGCACTCACCCGCTGGTGTCCATCCGCATGCTCACCCGACGCGGGATGATGCTGGTCAACCTGGCCACCGTGTTCGTCGGAATGGGCTTGTACTTCGCCTTTCTGGGATTGACACAATTCGTGCAGATGCCGCGCGAGATCGCGGGCTACGGGTTCTCGGCAAGCGTTCTGCACGCGAGCGTGGTGTTCCTGCTTCCGGGCGCGTTCACCGGCTTTGTCATCGCAACGGCCAGCGGCCGGATGATCGGCCGGTTCGGTGCCCGCCCGATCCTGGTCGCCGGAACCCTCGCGGGCATTGTCGGCTTCGTCCTCTTGGCGGTGGCCCATTCGGCACAGTGGCAGGTGATCGTCGCCGGCATCTGGACCAACGTCTACATCAGCCTTGCCTACGGTGCGCTGCCCGCACTGGTGGTCGGCGAAGCGGCATCTGCCGAAACGGGCGTGGCGACCAGCGTCAACGCGATCGCGCGCACGGTCGGCGGTTCGATCGCCGCCGCTGTGGTGGCGGTCTTGTTGAGCCATCCGCACCGCGGCACCGGGTTGCCGGGGGAACCCGCATTCGTCGCCATCTTCGCCGCCGGCGCGGCGACCGCCGGGCTGGCCGCGGTGCTCATCGCGGTATCGGGCTCCGGAGAGGCAGCATCAGCCCACGGGACACTCGATTCGCGTGCGATGAACCACGAATGGGGTTGATCGCCGCCCCTAGCCCATCCGCATACCGCGGAAGCGTGTGCTCGTGAAGTCGATCTGTGCGCCGGGGTTGGCCAGCGCGGTCACCAGCCCCGTGCCGAACGGGCCCGCGCTGTCGAACAGGGTCGCGCTACCCACCGCGATGCCATCCGCGGTCCAGTGCGAGTCGGCCTGCGCGCCGAGCCAGCTGTCGTGCGGCAGCCGCGCCAGCGCCACCGTGAGGTCCCCGTTGATGTAACCGATGCCCCGAGTGCCGAGGTTGGTCACCAGGCTCGTCGATTCCGCGATCATCGCGCCGCGCACAAAGGGCGTGCTGAGCAACCCGGCGACGACGTCGATGGGACGGTCGAGAAACCTGGTACGCGAATCATTCTGGTGATCGGCGATCCGCCGGGACCAGCCGCGTCCCTCGGTCCAGACGTACGGCGCCGACCACTCGTCGGGCGCATCGACGTCGGCGGGCACGGTGAACTCCGGGCGGGCGGTCCACTGCTGGCCCGGCGGGGGTTCGGAGCGGCGATACGAGACCATGACGCCTCGGGCCACCGCAATGCCGTCCTGCGTCACTTCACATTCGACATTGCGCACCCGCCGCCCGTCGCGCACCAGCCGAGTGTTCACGAGGGTCGCCACCCCCCGGGCCGCCCTGAACAGGTCGACTGTCAACCGCGTGGGCATGAATTCCGGTGCGCAGTAATCACTTTCCATCGTATAGGCAGCAAGTCCGACGACGGCAGGCCCGTTGAGGTGGTCCTCGCCCCAGTGGCTCAACGCATACGGCGTGGGCAGGAACCCGTCATCGGTGGCACGAAAGTGCGCCGGACGCTCGGTCATCCCGGCATCGTTTCACGCGGTTGTCCCGGCCGGTTCCGCGGGTTGACGGGCCTGTGCACCCAGCTAAAGGTAGTCAGCCAGGAACTCCGCGAGATGGCGTCCGCGCCTCTCGGTGAGATCCGCCAGCTGGGTCCGGCACGAGAATCCGTCGGCAAGGATCGCGGTGTCGGCCGCGGCGGCTGCCACCGCGGGCCTGAGCTGCTGATCGGCAACCGCCACCGACAGCTCGTAGTGTCCCTTCTCCACGCCGAAGTTCCCCGCCAGGCCGCAACATCCGCCGAGGCGCTCGACCACGGCACCGCCGCTGGTCAGCAGGCGCTCGTCGGTGCCCCACCCCATGACTGCGTGATGGTGGCAATGAGGCTGGGCGACAATGGCTCTCGCGTTCAGTGCCGGTGGCCGCCAACCACGCCGGGTGAGCAACTCGGCGAGGGTGGCGGTGTTTGCCGACACCGCCGAGGCCTCGGCGGATCCCAAGAGTTCGGCGGCATCGGATCGCAGTACCGCCGTGCACGACGGCTCTATTCCGACCACGGGCAGGCCGGCCGCGGAGAGTTCCGACAGCACTGCCACCGTGCGGCCCAGAACCCTGCGGGCGATGTCGAGCTGGCCGGTGGAAATCCAGGTCAGCCCGCAGCATTCCTGGCGCTCGGTCAGCCACGGCGCGAAGCCGGCGGCGTGCAGGACCCGAACCACAGCCCGCCCGACCTCGGGTGTGAAGTAGTTCGTGAACGAATCGACGAATATCACCACCGGTTCGCCCGCACCGCCCCGCTGGCGTGCGGTTTCAGCAAACCAGGCGCGAAATGTCTTGCGGGCGAACGGCGGGATCGCGCGGCGGCGATCGACGCCGGCGATAGACAACGCGACGGGGCCGATGCCACGCAGTCCGGCACCGGCATTGACCAAGCGCGGCATCCGGCTGGCGAGCCGGGCCCAGTACGGCAACCATCCCAGGCTGTAATGCGACGGCGGGCGCATCCGACCCCGGTAACTTTGATACAGGACTTCGGACTTGTAGGCGGCCATGTCGATTCCGGTCGGGCAATCCGACCGACACCCTTTGCAGGACAAGCACAGGTCGAGAGCCTCGTGAACCTGAGGGGAACGCCATCCCCCGCTGACCAGGGTGCCGTTGACCATCTCCTGCAGCACCCGCGCACGTCCACGCGTCGACTCCTTCTCCTCACGAGTCACCTGATACGACGGGCACATCACCGCCCCGGCGGCGTTGTCGGCGCGGCACTTTCCAACCCCGGTGCAGCGGTGCACCGCCTCGGCGAAATCCCCGTGGTCATGCCGAAACGCCAGGGCCAAACCGCGGCGCAGCGGTGGTGCCGACGGTTCGCGCAAGTCGGCGTCCAAGGGACGAGGCTCGACGATCACACCCGGGTTGAGTGTGTTGTGCGGGTCGAAGACCTTCTTGACGGCAGCCATCAGCGCCATCGCGTCCGGTGAATACATTGTGGGCAGTAGTTCGGCGCGGGCCCGCCCGTCACCGTGCTCACCCGACAATGAGCCGCCGTAGCCGGCGACCAATCTCGACGCGGCGGTCAGGAAATCCCTGAACAGATTCGCGCCGCCGGGTTGCCGCAACGGAAAGTCGATTCTGATGTGCAGGCAGCCATCGCCGAAATGACCGTAGGGCAGTCCCGTCAAGCGGTGTTCGGCCATCAGGGCCTCGAAGTCGCGCAGATAGTTCCCGAGGGCCGCGGGTGGAACCGCGGCGTCCTCCCATCCCGCGTAGGCGGGAAGCCCGGCGGGGCTTCGGCCCGACAGTCCGGCCCCGTCGGCGCGGATGCGCCACAGTGCCACCGCCGCAGCCGGATCCGTGACCACGGACGCATCCAGCGCGGCGCCGTCCGCGGCAAGCCGCCCGGCCCGCGCGAACGTTTCCGGTCCGTCTTCACCGGTGATCTCCACGAACAGCCATGCCGCTCCCCGCGGTAGCGGCGGAACGGACTGCGGACCGCGCCGGCGCCGCACGACCTCGACGATGCGGGAATCGACGCCCTCGCAGGCAACTGGGCGGTGTGCCAGTACCACAGGTGTCGCGTCGCCGGCCGCGGCGATGTCCGGATAGCCCAGCACCACCAGAACGCGGTGCGACGGTTCGGTCACCAGACGCACGGTTGCCTCCGTCACGATCGCCAGTGTTCCCTCACTGCCCACCAGCAGGCGTGAAATGTCAAAGCCCTTCTCCGGCAACAGGTTTTCTAGTGCGTAGCCCGACGCCTGCCGACCGAATCGGCCGAACTCGGTCCTGATGGTTGCCAAACGGGGCCGCGCGATGCGTTGCAGGGCAACGCGAATCGCAGGATCGTCCAGCGGCGCGCCGGTTCCCGCCAGCCCACGCATCCCGATCACGTTGTCGCTGGTGCGCCCGTAGCCCAGCGCCCGTGTGCCGCACGCGTTGTTGCCGATCATTCCGCCCACCGTGCAGCGGGACGACGACGAGGGATCGGGGCCGAAACGCAGGCCGTGGGAAGCGACCGCGCGCTGAAGCACTTCCTGCACGACACCGGGTTGCACCGTCGCAATGGACGTCCCGGAATCCACGTGCAGAACCCGATTCATATGCCTGCTGAAGTCGAGCACCACCCCGGCCCCGACGGCATTGCCCGCGATCGAGGTGCCTGCGCCGCGGGCGGTCAGCGGCACGCCCTCGGCGCAGCACACCGCGAGCACCGCAGCGACCTCCTCGCCGTCTCGGGGCGCGACCACCACCGCGGGAGGCACCCGGTACAGCGACGCATCCGAGGAATACATCGCCCGGGTCGTGGCGTCCGCACGGACGTCACCGACACCGGCGGCTTTGAGCCGACCGGCCAAGGACCCGGCATCGCCCACCCCTGGCATGCTAACCACGCCCGGCGCTGCGCGACGAGAACGGCTCGGGTGAGGCCCGTCCGGTCGACGACGTGCTGTCCCGCCGCGGTGGACCGAAACGTCGGCGCAGTCCGGCCAGACCGACAGAATCCATCGCGTTCAGCAAAAATCCATGACGGAATCGGTTGCGGCCACCGGGCCGATGGGAGATTGTTGAATGCACACGGAAAGTGAGGAACCGTCCTGACCGAAATCGGCACGCACGCCATCAAGACCCAGCGCGGGCGAGACCAGCGCAGGGTGGCGGGTGGCCCCGTGATCGAAATCGATCACGTCACCAAACGGTTCGGCGATTATGTGGCGGTCGCGGACGTCGATTTCTCCATCGGATCCGGCGAATTCTTCTCGATGCTCGGCCCGTCGGGGTGCGGCAAGACGACGACGCTGCGGATGATCGCGGGCTTCGAAACGCCGACCGAGGGAGCGATCCGGCTCGAAGGCTCCGATGTGTCGCGGGTGCCGCCGCACAAACGCAACGTCAACACGGTCTTCCAGCACTATGCCCTGTTCCCCCACATGACGGTGTGGGACAACGTCGCGTTCGGGCCGCGCAGCATGCGCAAGGACAAGAGCGAGATCAAACGGCGCGTCGACGAAATGCTCGGGGTTGTGCGGTTGTCCGACCTCGCGCAGCGCAGGCCGGCACAGCTCTCCGGCGGTCAACAGCAGCGCGTCGCACTGGCCCGGGCTCTGGTCAATTACCCGAGCGCCCTGCTGCTCGACGAACCGCTCGGCGCACTCGACCTCAAACTGCGCCACGCGATGCAGTTCGAACTCAAGCGAATCCAGCGTGAAGTGGGCATCACCTTCGTATACGTGACCCACGACCAGGAAGAGGCGCTGACGATGAGCGACCGCATCGCGGTCATGAATGCCGGCAACGTCGAGCAGATCGGCAGCCCGACCGACATCTACGACCGCCCGTCGACCGTGTTCGTGGCCGGATTCATCGGACAGGCGAACCTCTGGCACGGTCGGCAAACGGGTCGCCTCAACCGGGACTACGTGGAGGTGGACGTGCTGGGCACGAAGCTGCCGGCCGCGCCGGGGTCGACCACCATCGAAAGCGGCGGCCGGGCGACGCTGATGGTCCGTCCCGAACGGGTGCGGGTGAGCATGGACCAGCCGCCGGGCGAAGTCGCAGCGGTCCGGGCCACCGTCACCGACCTCACGTTCCAGGGGCCCGTCGTCCGGTTGTCGCTCGCGGCGGCCGACGCCTCGCCCATCGTCGCCCACATCGGCCCCGGTGAGGACCTCCCGATGCTGCGTCCCGGCGATGAGGTCTACGTGAGCTGGCCGGCCGGCGCATCGCTGGTGCTGCCCGCAGACGACATACCGACCACTGAGGACCTTGAGGAAATGCTGCAAGACTCCTGATCCGCATACCGCGCCCACCCGCCCGGACGACGAAAGGCAACGCAGCCATGTCATCAAAGTACGAGAGCATCGACCCCGCTCAGCTGGCCCGGCTCGCGGTGAATCCCGCCTCACGGCGAAGGTTCCTCAGCGGCGGCGCCGCCGCTGCGGCAGCGCTTGTGCTCGGTCCGTCCTTCCTCGCCGCATGTGGCAAGGACACCGGCTCGCGCGGCGGACCCGCAGAGCTGCCACCCGACGACGGCTCGCCCGCGACCGGCCATCTGCGGATCTCCAATTGGCCGTTTTACATGGCAGACGGTTTCCTGGCCGACTTCCAGAAGGCGAGCGGCCTGACCGTGGACTACAAAGAGGACTTCAACGACAACCAGCAATGGTTCGCGAAGAACAAGGAGGCCCTGTCCCGCGGGCGCGACATCGGTGCCGACCTGGTGGTGCCCACACAGTTCATGGCGATGCGACTCAAGGGACTGGGCTGGCTCAACGAAATTCGCGAGTCCCGAGTACCGAACAAGAAGAATTTGCGCCCCGATCTGCTCAACGACACCGGCGACCCTGGACGCAAGTTCACCGCGCCGTACATGACCGGCATGGTGGGATTGGCCTACAACAAGGCCGCCACCGGTCGCCCCGTCACCAAGGTCGAGGATCTGTGGGATCCCGCGTTCAAGGGCAAGGTAAGCCTGCTCGCGGACACGCAGGACGGGCTGGGAATGATCATGCAGTCGCAGGGCAACTCCCCCGAGCACCCGACCATGGAGGCGATCCAGAAGGCCGTCGACCTGGTGCGCGAGCAGAAGGACAAGGGCCAGATCCGCCGATTCACCGGCAACGACTACGGCGACGACCTCGCTGCTGGAAATATCGTTGTCGCCCAAGCATATTCGGGTGATGTCGTCCAGCTGCAGGCCGACAACCCCGACCTGCAGTTCGTGGTGCCCGAAGCTGGCGGCGACTGGTTCATCGACACCCAGGTGATCCCCTACACCACACAGAACCAGAAGGCCGCCGAGGCATGGATCGACTACGTCTACGACAAGGCCAATTACGCCCGGTTGGTCGCGTTTACCCAATTTGTGCCCGTGCTCGCCGACATGGTCGACGAGTTGAACAAGATCGATCCGCAGCTGGCGCAAAACCCGCTGATCAACCCACCCCAGGACATCAAGGACAGGCTCAAGACCTGGCCCCCGCTCACCGACCGGCAGACGCAGGACTTCGACACCGCCTTCGCGGCCGTCACCGGTAGCTAAACCCTATGGCGGGAACGGCCACCAGCAGTCGGCGGCGCAGCAGGATCGCGCCCTACCTGATGGTCCTGCCCGCCCTGGCCTACCTGGCGATCTTCTTCGTCGTGCCGTTCTGGTCGCTGTTTCGGACCTCGCTGTCGACGATGGGCGGGTCGATCTATCTGCCGACACTGACCTTCGCGTGGAAGTTCGGCAACTACCTGCACGCGATCACCGCCTACCACGACCAGATCATCCGGTCACTGCTGTACGCGCTGACCGCCACGGTCGTGTCGCTGCTGATCTCCTATCCGCTGGCCTATGTGATCGCGTTCAAATCCGGCCGGTTCAAGGGCCTCCTGCTCGGCATGGTCGTGCTGCCGTTCTTCGTGACTTTCCTGGTCCGCACGCTGGCCTGGAAGACGATCCTGGCCGACGACGGCATCGTGGTCGCGGTGTTGACCGGGGTCGGGTTTGTGCCGGACGGCGGCCGGTTGCTCTCGACGAGTTGGGCGGTCATCGGCGGCCTGATCTACAACTCGATGACGTTCATGGTCCTTCCGCTCTACGTGAGTCTGGAGAAGATCGACCCGCGGCTGCTGGAAGCCTCCAGAGATCTGTACTCGTCCGCGTTCCGGGCGTTTCGCCGGGTGATCCTTCCGCTGTCGATGCCGGGGGTCATCGCGGGCAGCATGCTGGTGTTCATCCCCGCCGTCGGCGACTTCGTCAACGCCGACTACCTGGGCAGCACGCAGACGACGATGATCGGAAACGTCATCCAGCGGCAGTTCCTGGTGGTCAAGGACTATCCCGCGGCCGCGGCACTGAGTTTTCTGCTTATGGCGCTGATCCTCGCCGGGGTGTTGAGCTACACCCGGGCGCTGGGAACCGAGGACCTCCTGTGACGGCGCCGGCCGCGGCGGCGTCCGGCGCGGCACGGGCGAAAGCTCAGACACGCAACCGCTTCGGCGGCAACAGAACCGGCCGGCTCGGTGACTTCGCGTTGAGGATCGCCGCAGCTCTGGCCATGCTGTACATCTTCTTGCCCATCTTCGTGATCGTCGCCTTCTCGTTCAACAACCCGGCCGGCAAGTTCAACTACACCTGGCAGGGTTTCACCCTGGAGAACTGGGCACACCCGTTCAAGTACCCGGCCCTGGCCGCGGCATTGAAGACGAGCTTGCAGGTAGCGGCCATCTCGACCGCAATCGCGATCGTGCTGGGCTCCCTGCTCGCGATCGCCCTTGTGCGGCAACGGTTCCTTGGAAGCAAAGCGATCGAGACGTTTTTGGTGCTACCGATGACCGCCCCCGAAGTAGTGATGGGAGCTTCGCTGCTGACGCTGTTCCTCGACCTCGGCTGGGCAACCGGTTTCGGCACCATCCTCATCGCCCACGTGGCTTTCGAGATCAGCTTCATCGCGATCACGGTGCGCGCGCGTGTGCGGGGCTTCGACTGGACCCTGGAGGACGCGTCGATGGATCTCGGCTCCGGCCCCGCCCGGACCTTCTTCAAGGTGACCTTGCCGCTGATCGTGCCCGGTATCGTCGCCGCCGCGATGCTGTCGTTCGCATTGTCGCTCGACGACTTCATCATCACCTACTTCGTCAGCGGATCGACGCTGACCTACCCGCTCTACGTCAACGCCGCCGTCAAGGCCGCGGTACCCCCGCAGATCAACGTGCTGGCCACCGCGATCCTGGTGATCAGCCTTCTGCTGCTGGGGATGGGAACGCTGTACCGCCGCAAGCGCATCGACGTGTAACACCGGCAGCAGACGGCGCAGGACGACACTCGGCGGCACGTGACAGCACAGCCCTGTCAGCCGAAGAACCTCAACCGGCGGATCGTGGGGCCGTCGCCCAGGTCGGCGATCACCACCGCCGCATCCTCGGGTGCGCCCGCGCCGCTGCCCAGCGAAGCCGCGACGGACTTGCCGGCGACGATCACCTTGTGGATGCGCAACCCTTTCAACCGCTCACCGAGGCGATCGAGCTCGACGTTGATCGACGCGTGACCCAAGATTCGGCGGGTCGTGAGTTCGTCGCCGACGCAGAGCGCGCGCAGGAGGTCGTCGACCAGTGCGCGTCCGGGACCGCCGGGGCGGCGCAGGCCACGCAGGAACCCCGCCGTTCCCGCGCTACCCTGGTTGGCCAGCAGTGCCCGCATCAGCTCCACACCCGCAGGCACGGCGGCCAACCCTTGCCGCGCGAAGGTGACCATCATCGGCGCCAGCTCCCAATACGCTTTGAGCTCAGCGATTTTGAGGTCACCACCGTAGGGTTGCACCTCGTAAGTCAAGATAGCCGGGATGGAAAGGGTGACCGCCCGGCCCATCCCGACGTTGAGCGTGAGGTCGCGTACCACCGTGGAACCGGAAACGAAGTCGGCGTTGCCGTCGAAGCCGATTTCCCGGGCGCCGATGAATGTGTCGTAGAAGCGACCGATCTGGTTGTACCCGATGTGTGGCTCGGAGCCCACCGGATCCTCGACGCGGCCATCAAGTGTGAACAGGCCGAGCCAGGCGGCCCTGTCACGCAGGCCGGCGGCCTGCAGGGACCGCCGGGCGGTGGATAACAGATCGGAGTCGGTGAATGTCATGATCGGTCTGCTTAGCTTCAGTCCAGAGACCGTGCCGAGCCGACGATTTCGACGTCGGCATCACGCAGTTCCGCCAATGCCCGCGCGGTCGACTCGGGTGCCACCCCCGCCGTCAGATCCAGCAGCACGCGGGTGGTGAATCCGGCGCGGGCCGCATCCTGCGCAGTGGCGCGGACACAGTAGTCCGTCGCGATGCCGACGACGTCGACCTCGTCTACACCGCGCGCCCTCAGCCAGGAGGCGAGCGTGGTGTCGTCATCGGCGGCGCCCTCGAACCCGCTGTACGCGGAGGCGTAGGCGCCCTTGCGAAAGACCGCTTCGACCGAGCTGGTGTCGAGATCGGGATGGAACTGCTCACCGACGGTGTCGACAACGCAGTGCACCGGCCAGGACGACGCGTAGTCGGGCTGATCGGAGAAGTGGCCGCCGGGGTCGATGTGGGCGTCCTTGGTCGCCACCACATGGGCATAACCGTGATCACCAGCCAGGCGATCGGTGATGGCGCCGGCAACCGCCGCCCCGCCCGCCACGGCCAGCGATCCTCCCTCGCAGAAGTCGTTCTGCACGTCGACGATGATCAGCGCTCGCATCCTCACACCGTATCCGTCCCGAGAAGTACAGTGAAGCGGTCGCTTTTCGCAGATGAGGACGCGATGGCCCTTTTCGACTTCTTCGAGGCTGAAGAGTTGCCCGTCCCCGCGGTGCCGGACGACGCGGCGGCGAGGATCGCGCGGGAACACTTCGGTCTGGACGCGACGGCCCTTCCCCTGGGCAGCCAACAGGACGTCAACTTCTTGTTGTCGGATCCCGGCGGAGCGCCGCTGGGTGTCCTCAAGATCGCAAATCCGGCATTCAGCCGCACTGAGATCGAGGCGCAGGACGCCGCGGCGCGCTTTTTGGCCGACACCGATCCGCGGGTGCGAACCGCCGCCAACGTCGAGCTCGCCGGCGTACCGCCGATCGCCGAGATATCGGGGCAATCGGGGCTTACCAACGACGTGCTCTACGCGCGCATCATCGGCTACCTCGCCGGCGGCACCATGAGCGGCGAACGGTACGTGGCGCCTGACCGCTGGGCGGCACTAGGCACCCTGGCGGGACGCGCCAGTCATGCATTGGCCGGATTCGAGCACCCCGGCGTCGACCGCACCCTGCAGTGGGATCTGCGACACGCCGACCGGACGATTGACGTGCTCGTCCGATACGTAACCGACCCGGGCCAGCGCCGGCTCATCGAGTCGGCAGCGGCGTCGGCGTGGCGCACCGTCGCCGATCTCGGCGCTCATCTCCCCCGTCAGGTGGTCCACTGCGACATCACCGACGACAACGTGGTGTGCGCCGAGAACGACGGTCATTTTCCCGACGGCATAATCGACTTCGGAGACTTGACCCGGTCGTGGGCCATCGGCGAACTCGCGGTCACGGTGTCCTCGGTGCTACGCCACAGCGGCGGCGAGCCGGTGGCCGCGCTGCCCCTCATCGCGGCATTCCATCGGGTCCGACCGTTGCAGTCCGCCGAAATATCGGCGCTGTGGCCGCTGGTGGTGCTGCGCGCGGCCACCCTGGTGGTCAGCGGCAACCAGCAGGCCGCGATCGACGCCGACAACGATTATGCGGCCAGCGCAATGGAACTCGAGTGGCGCATCTTCGAGCGGTCCACGGCGGTGCCGTGCGCGGTGATGACCGGTGTCATCGCCGACGCTGTGGGGCACGCGACGCCGAAGGCACCGTTGCCGGCTCCGACCCTCCTGACCCACGGGTTCACGCCCGGCGCGATCGGAAGCGTCGACTTCTCCTGCGACTCCGACGCCGTCGACGGCGGCGCTTGGCTGGATCCCGGATGCGAAGAACGGGTCGCCGCCGAAGCGCTGCGCAACGGCGCAGCCGCTGTGAGTGCCTACGCGCAGCCGCGGATGACCAGGTCGGTCGCACTGCACAGCCAGTCTGCGGCGACCGTGCCGACGGGTGTGGACCTGTGGCTGGATGCCCAGACGACGCTGAGCGCGCCGTGGGACGGCCTCGTTGCGGTTGCCGGAGGCCAGGAGGGAGACAAGGAGATCGTCCTCACCGGAATCCCGGGGGCGCTGACGGTAAGGGGGGCCTCGTTGCGACCCGATATCGCCACCGGGTACTCAGTGGCCGGAGGCGCCGCGCTGGGCAGCGCGGGCCCCGGCCGGCTGTGGGTTCAAGTCGGCACGGCCGCCGAGGTGACGGTGCCGGCGTTCGTCCGCCCCGAGTACGCGCCGGGCTGGCTTGCCCTGACCCTCGACCCCGCTCCGTTGTTCGGGCTGGGCTGCGGCCAGTCGCCAGCCGAGGACGGCGACGCCCTCGTGCACCGCAGGAGCCGGTCGTTCGCCGGCGTGCAGGAGCAGTACTACCGGCACCCGCCTCGGATCGAACGCGGATGGCGCGAGTACCTGCTTTCCGTCGACGGCCGATGCCATGTCGACATGATCAACAACGTGGCGTCGATCGGGCACGCGCACCCCCGGCTTACCGAGGCCGTGGCCCGGCAATGGCGCAGGCTGAACACCAATTCCCGGTTCAACTACAGTGCCGTGGCGGATTTCTCGCAGCGGCTGGCGGACACCCTGCCCGACCCGCTGGGTAGCGTCTTCCTGGTCAACTCGGGTTCGGAAGCAGTCGACCTGGCACTGCGCCTGGCAATGGCCGCGACCGGACGCGCCGACGTCGTCGCGGTGCGGGAGGCCTACCACGGCTGGACGTACGCCAGCGACGCGGTATCGACCTCGGTCGCCGACAACCCGAATGCACTCGACACCCGTCCTTCCTGGGTGCACACCGTACCCAGCCCCAACAGCTACCGAGGCGAGCACCGCGGCGACGACGCCGCGCGTTACGCACCCGAGGCGGTCGCCATCATCGAAAACCTTGCCGCGCAAGGACATCTGCCGGCGGCATTCATCTGCGAGGCGTTTTACGGAAATGCCGGCGGGATCGCGCTTCCCGACGGTTACCTTTCGGCTGTGTACGGCGCCGTGCGCGCCGCCGGGGGGCTGGCCATTGCCGACGAGGTGCAGGTCGGCTACGGTCGGCTCGGCCGCTGGTTCTGGGGATTCCAGAGCCAGGGCGTAGTGCCCGACATCGTCACCGTCGCCAAGGCGATGGGCTGCGGCCAGCCGCTGGGCGCGGTGATCACCACTAACGCCATTGCCGAGGCCTACCGAAACGAGGGGTATTTTTTCTCCTCGGCCGGCGGCAACCCGGTGTCATGCCAGGTCGGGCTGGCGGTGCTCGATGTCATCGAGCGGGAAGGGTTGCAGCACAACGCACTTGTCGTCGGGGAGCACTTGCGCGACAGGTTGGACGGGCTCGCCGCGCGTCACCGGATGATCGGCGCGATTCACGGCAGCGGACTCTATATGGGCGTGGAGATGGTGCTGGACCGCGAGACACTCCAACCCGCGGTTGCCGAGACCGCGGCGATCTGCGAGCGGATGCGCGAACTGGGCGTGATCGTCCAACCGACCGGCGACAGGATGAACATCCTCAAGATCAAACCGCCGATGTGCCTGTCGATCGAATCGGCCGATCACTTCGTCGACATGCTCGACCGGGTGCTGACGACCGGTTGGTAGCCGACGCTCAGGCGGCTCGCCTGGGGCGGCGACCGGCCGTGGTGTTAATCGACCACAGGTGGGTGCACCCGGGGCATTGCAGATGGACCAGGCTGCCCTGATTGCTCAGCAGGTACTGCCAGTGCTCACCGCAGTTGCGTCCCGCCGCGCAGTCGTGGCAGGACCGGCCGTGGTCGCAATTGGGACAGGCCAGCCAGGCCCGTCGGCTCTTGTCGGCATGAGGATCAATCGGCAACACGATCGGCACTCCGCTCCGGCAGCACGCCCGCTTCTACCAGTTCGCCGTACAACCGCTGTTGTTCGACGTCGAGGCCGGAATACAGCAGATCCCAGGCGTGCCGCTGCCCGGTCAGTACCTCCACCGGGTCCCAACAGCCACCCAGGGCATCCATCACCGCGCTGCGGCGCCGGGCTTCGTCACGTCCTAGGTCGTACGAGAAATCCATATAGCTTAGGCTTACCTAAACGCGTCTCGAAGGCAATGCGACACGAGTCACAGTCCGACGCGGCCCCGGGCAGCGGCGCATCGGCGGTGTTGCGCCAGTTAGCCCGGCGAATTAAGGTCCAGACACATGTCCGGCAACAGCACAGGGCTGGCGTGAGTTCCAGCTTGCGGATCGCGCTGTTGTCCTATCGCAGCAAGACCCACTGTGGCGGGCAGGGCGTCTACGTCCGGCACCTCAGCCGCGGACTGGTTGAATTGGGCCACCGTGTGGAGGTATTCTCCGGCCCGCCCTACCCCGAGGGACTCGATCCCCGCGTGGTGCTGCGCCGGGTGCCGAGCCTGGACCTTTACCGAGAACCCGACCCGTTCCGTGTTCCCCGTCCAGGCGAAATCCGTGACCACATCGACATGCTTGAACTGGCCACGATGTGGACCGCGGGCTTTCCCGAGCCCCGCACCTTCGGACTGCGTGCGGCCAGGCTTCTGGCACATCGTCGCGGCCAGTTCGACGTGGTGCACGACAACCAGAGCCTGGGCACCGGGCTGCGGAAGATCGCGGCTTCGGGGATGCCCGTGGTGGCGACCGTGCATCACCCGATCACCCGCGACCGCTCCGTCGACCTCGCTTCCGCGCCGTGGTGGCGCAAGCCCCTGGTCCGCCGCTGGTACGGATTCGCCGAGATGCAGAAGCGCGTCGCGCGGCAGATCCCCGACCTGCTGACCGTTTCGGGTACCTCGGCCGCAGACATCGCCGCGGACTTCGGGGTGCGTCGCGATCAGCTCCATGTCGTTCCGCTCGGGGTCGACACCGAGGTGTTCGCGCCCTCGCACTCCCCGCGTGTCGAGGGCCGCATCATCGCGATCGCAAGTGCCGACGTACCACTCAAAGGCATCTCGAGGCTGCTGCACGCGGTGGCACGGCTGCGCACCGGTCGAGACGTGGAGCTGCAACTGGTGGCCAGGCTCGAAAGCAGGGGACCCACCGAGAAACTCATCGCCGAACTCGGCATCGCCGATATCGTGCACATCTCCAGCGGACTCACCGACAGCGAACTGGCCGGGCTGCTGGCCTCGGCGGAGATCGCCTGCATCCCATCGCTGTACGAAGGTTTCTCGCTGCCCGCGGTGGAATCGATGGCCACCGGTACGCCCATCGTGGCCAGCCGGGCCGGCGCGCTTCCGGAGGTGCTCGGCCCGCAAGGGCTGTGCGCCGAATTCGTCGCGCCGGGCGATGTCGAAGACCTGACGCGAGCGATCGGCGGCCTGCTCGATTCCCCGGACCGCCGTCACCGGCTTGGAGCTGCGGGCCGCCGTCGCGCGGTCGACGTCTACTCGTGGGAATCCGTTGCGGCGCAAACGGTCGACATCTACCGGCGGGCAATGGGCAGAGTCCGCCCGTGCTGACGGTCGACTTCGACCGACTCGGCGTCGGCCCGGGCGTGACGGTGATCGACGTGGGCTGCGGTGCTGGCCGGCACAGCTTCGAGGCGTACCGGCGGGGTGCCGATGTCATCGCTTTCGACCAGGATGCCGGCGAAATCGATAACGTCGCAACGATGTTCGGCGCCATGGCCGATGCCGGTGAGGCACCGCCACCTGCGCGGGCACGGGCGGTCGTCGGCGACGCGCTGGCACTGCCCTACCCCGACGGCGCGTTCGACTGTGTGATCGCCTCGGAAATACTCGAGCATGTCCCCGCCGACGACGCGGCGATCGACGAGCTCGTGCGGGTACTCAAAGTCGGTGGCACGCTTGCGGTTACCGTCCCACGGTGGCTGCCTGAGCGAATCTGTTGGCTGCTCTCCGACGCCTATCACGCCAACGAAGGCGGCCATGTGCGGATCTACCGGGCCGGCGAATTGCACACCAAGATCGCCGCACGCGGGCTGCGATTCATCCACACCCACCACGCACATGGATTGCATTCACCGTTTTGGTGGCTGAAATGCGCTGTGGGAGTTGACAAGACCGAGCATCCCGCAGTGACCGCCTATCATCGGATGCTGGTGTGGGACATGATGCGGCGACCGCTGATCACCCGAACGGCCGAGGCGATGCTCGATCCGTTCATCGGAAAGAGCGTCGCGCTGTATTTCGAGAAGCCGGCGGTTCACATTGCCGCGGTATGACGTCCCCGAGGTCGAGGGCATACTGACCGCTCAGCAATGCGTGGATACCGCGATGTCCATTGCGCGCACACAGGAGTCGACGGGAGCAATCCCGTGGTCGGTGTTCGGCCACACCGATCCCTGGGACCACGTCGAATGCGCGATGGCGCTGACCAGCGCGGGATTGCTGGAGCCGGCGTGCGCCGCCTACGCGTGGAGTCGCCGCGCGCAGCGCCGCGACGGATCGTGGCCGATGCAACTTCGTGCCGGTGTCGTCGAGGACGCCAACAGTGACAGCAATTTCTGCGCCTACATCGCTACCGGCGTGTGGCATTACGTGCTCACCACCGGCGACGACAAGTTCGCCGGGCAGATGTGGCCGACCGTGCGCGCGGCGATCAACTTCGTCCTGCAACTGCAGCGCACCGGGGGTGAGATCTGCTGGGCGCAGACTCCCTGCGGTCCCGTACCGGAGGCGCTGCTGACCGGCTCCGCCAGCATCCATCAGAGCATCCGCTGCGCGCTGGCGCTGGCCAACCACGTCGGCGAACCGCAACCGGAATGGGAGATCGCGGCCGGCCGGCTCTGTCACGCGATCGTGTCGCACCCGGACGCCTTCGCCGCCAAGCCACGCCACTCCATGGACTGGTACTACCCCATCCTGGGCGGCGCGTTGCGCGGGCCTGCGGCGCACTCGCGCATCGCCGAGCGCTGGAACGATTTCGTGGTGAGCGGGCTGGGCATCCGATGCGTCGACGACCGGCCGTGGGTCACCGGTGCGGAGACCTGCGAACTGGTGCTGACTCTCGAAGCCCTCGACGAGCGCGAGGCAGCACTCGAACAGTTCGACAATATGCAGCACCTGCGGGAACGCGACGGCTCTTATTGGACTGGCCTGGTGTACGCCGACGGCAAGCGCTGGCCCGTCGAGCGCACCACCTGGACGGGTGCAGCCGTGATCCTGGCCGCCGACGCGCTGTCCGCCGCCACACCGGCCAGCGGCGTCTTCCGCGGTACCGGCCTGCCCCGCGGCCTGCAAGACGACTTCGACTGCGAGTGCGTGGTCGGCTAACCGTGTGATGCCAACGAGTCCGGGGGGTCGCCCGCGTCTCCGCTCACACGCTCGAGCACCCGCAAGGACCCGGTCGACGAAACCTCATGGAACACACCGCTTTCGACGGCACGGCGATAGATGCGGTAGGGGGCTTGGCCGCCGTCTCGGGGATCTTCGAAGACGTCGTGGACTATCAGCACACCCCCGTCGGCGACCCAGCCCGCCCAGCCGTCGAAGTCCCGCCGGGCCGCCTCGTCGGTGTGGCCGCCGTCGATGAAGAGCATCTGCAGGGGGGTGCGCCAGTTGCGGGCCACCACCGCGGAGCGGCCGACGACCGCGACGACGTGGTCGGGCAGATCCATGGCATCGAGGGTGTACCGAAACGTCGGCAGGGTGTCGAAAAGCCCGGTGCGGGAGTCGACCATCGACTCGTCGTGATACTCCCACCCGGGTTGGTGTTCCTCGGAACCGTGATGATGGTCGACGGTGTAGAGCACACTGCCCGAGTCGAGCGCCGCCGCGGCGAGCAGGACGGTGGACTTGCCGCAGTACGTACCGATCTCGACGCCGACACCACCTCGCATCGCCGTGCGCGCAGCGTCGTAGAGCGCCCTGCCCTCATATTCGGGCATGAACCCGGTAGTTCGCCCGGCCAGTTCGAAGAGCCGTTTCGTCGGCTCCGGGAGGTGGGCGGGAGTCTCCGTGGAACCGTGAGCATCGCAATAGGCCATGTGAGGAAACCTAAACCGCCATGGCGCCCCCGGGACAGCCGCCTCGTTGCCCAGGCGTGGCACCCGGCGATTAGGAGCGGGTGGTCACGTCAGGTTTGCACGTGTGACCGGACGGGAACAAGGCCCACATGTTGCTCCGACGAATCGCACGCCCGATGCTAGCCGCCGCGTTCATTGGTCAGGGGATTGAGGCACTGCGCAATCCGACGGCGGCCGCCGAGGCCGCCCGGCCGGCTCTAGACGGCCTTCGGGCTCTGCGGGAGCCCGTCGCCTCCGGTATCCCGCGCGACCCCGAGACCGCGGCGCGGATCATCGCGCTGGCCCAGATCGGCGGCGGCCTGCTGCTCGCATCCGGGCGAGTCCCCCGCCTGGCGTCAGCCGCGCTGGCCGCGACCGTCGTCCCGGCGAATCTCGGCGCGCACATGTTCTGGGCCGAGTCGGATCCGCAGACCAAGGCCACCAAGCGACGCGACTTCCTCTCCGACGTTAGCTTGCTCGGCGGCCTGGTCATTGCCTCGGCCGATACCGCGGGAAAGCCATCGCTGGGTTGGCGCGGCCGGCGGGCCGCCCAGCACTTGACCGAAACGGTCGCGGCGGCGCTGCCGATTGGCGGATCGGCGGCACCGGCGTCACTGCTGGATTCCGGACTCTCCGACCGCCTTCAGGCCGGCGCCGAGCGTGGGCGTGAACTGGCGGCCAGCGCCGCCGAGAAAGCGGCTCCGCTGCTGGAGGCCGCCCGCGATCGCGGAACCGAGCTGGCCGAAAACGCCCGCGATCGGGGAACCGAACTGGCCGAGATCGCCCGGGAGCGCGGCAAAGAACTCTCCGGCACGGCACTCGAACGCGGCAAAGAACTTTCCGGCACCGCCCTCGAACGCGGAACCGAGCTGGCTCACGCCGCACGCGGACAAAGCGACGAACTGGTGAGTGAGGCGCGCAAACGGGCACACGCGTGGCGCCGGAATTAGGGCACGCTCGCCATTGCCGGTGAACGGGCTATCGATCACGGTAAGTTTGGCCTCACATCGTCCCGACCGCGATCAGGAGCTAACCGATGACCACGGGTGACAACCCCTTTCCGCCCGATCCCAGATTCCAACCGCCTCCACCACCGGGCGGATATCCGCCTCCACCGCCGCCGCCGGGTGGGTATCCGCCGCCGGCCGGGTATTCACCGCCACCGCCGCCGGCCGGCTATTCACCGCCACCTGCCTACGGGCCGGCGAGCTACGGGCCTCCTGGCTATCCGGACCCGGCGTTCGGGCAGCCCGGCGGTTATCCCCCGCCGCCACCACCGTTCGGCGCGCAACCGGGCACTCTCGGAGTCCGATTCCTGGCGAGAGTGATAGACGGCCTTCTGGTTGGCATCACCTCTTTCCTGCTGGCGGTGATTTTCGATGTGGAGAGCAACATCCTTGTCACCGGCCTGTTCTCGGGCGTGCTGATGTTCATTTATTTCGTAGCGCTGGAAGTCACACAGGGCGCGACCCTGGGTAAGAAGCTCCTCGGCCTGTACGTCAACGGGCCCGGCGGAGCGGCCAAACCGGATCTCCGACAATCGGCCATCCGCAACTCTTTCACGCTGCTGCCCGTCATTCCCTACATCGGCGGGCTGCTGGCGTTCGTCGCCTACGTGGTTATCGGCGTGACGATCAACGGCAGTCCCACCAAACAGGGCAAGCACGACGAGCTGGCAGGGGGCACTCAGGTGGTCAAACGCTAAGCCGGCACCAGGGCAAATCACACGCCGTGTGCTTTGCCCTGGTA
Organism: uncultured Mycobacterium sp.; assembly: GCA_964511995.1. Lineage (GTDB taxonomy): Bacteria > Actinomycetota > Actinomycetes > Mycobacteriales > Mycobacteriaceae > Mycobacterium. The sequence continues at coordinate 3,635 of CAZEHT010000031.1, read as the reverse complement.
GGTCAAATCACGAGGTCGAGCAACAGCACGACGATCAGGCCGACCACCGAGAGCACCGTCTCCATGATCGACCAGGTCTTTATGGTCTGCCCGACGCTGAGCCGGAAATACTGATTTACAAGCCAGAACCCGGCGTCGTTGACATGGGAGAAGAACAGCGATCCCGCACCGACGGCGAGTACGACCAGCGACACCTGACCGGTGCTCATACCCTCGACCAAGCCGAGGATCAACGAGGACGCGGTGATGGTCGCCACCGTCGCCGAACCGGTGGCCAGGCGAATCAGCACCGCGAGCACCCAAGCCAAGACGATGACCGAGATGTGAGCCTGATCGGCCCACCTGGCCAAGAGCGTCCCGATGCCGCTGTCCACCAGAACCTGTTTGAAACCGCCGCCGGCCGCGACGATCAGGATTATCCCCGCCACCGCAGGCAATCCCGATTCGATGGCCTTGGTGATCTGGTCCCGTGTCATCCCGGCCCCGCGGCCCAGCGTCACCATGCCTACGATTACGGCGAGCAGCAGGGCGATCACGGGTGTGCCCAGGATGTCGAAAATCTGGCGGAACCACTGGCTTTCGTCGTTGATGAAGATATTGACCAGGGCTTTGCCCATCATCAGGACGACCGGCAGCAACACCGCCAACAGCGTGACGCCGAAGGACGGCCGGCGCGACACGGCATCGTCGGCGAACCGGTCCGCCTCGAATGTATCCGGCGCATCTACGACGACCCAGCGCCCGGCCAGCTTGCCGAAGAGGGGGCCCGCCACCACGATCGTCGGGATCGCGACGACGATGCCCAGCGCGAGTGTGATGCCGAGGTCGGCGTTGAGCAGCCCCACCGCGGTCAGCGGCCCGGGGTGCGGCGGGACGAAGCCGTGCATCGCCGAAAGCCCGGCAAGGGCGGGTATGCCGACCGTGATCAACGACAACTGAGACCGTCGCGCCACCAGGTAGATGACGGGCATCAGGAGCACCAGGCCGATTTCGAAGAACATCGGGAGCCCGATGATCGCGCCAACGAGCGCCATCGCCCAGGGCAGTGCGCGCGGGGAGGCATGGCCCACGATGGTGTCCACGATCTCGTCAGCGCCGCCTGAGTCGGCGAGAAGCTTGGCGAACATCGCCCCCAGCGCGATGAGGATCCCGACTCCCGCCGCGGTGGATCCGAAGCCGTCGGTGAACGACTTGAGAACCTTCGACAGGTTTTCGCCGGCGATGATTCCCACCGTCAACGCGCCGAACATCAGCGACAGGAACGGATGCAGCTTGATCATGGTGATCAGCACGACGATCACCGCGATGCCCACCAGGAAGGCCAGAATCAGCTGCCAGCCCGCGGCGACGGGTTCCACGAGCTTCGGGGCGTCCGCCAGGAACGCTATCGTGCCGGTCATCGGCCCTCCTGTCCGGTCCATGAAACGTATTGGTCCACAATGGAATCGACACTCTGAGCGACGTCGATCCGCAGACCGGCCTCATCGGCGCCCAGCGGTTCGAGAGTGTCGAACTGCGAGGCAAGCAACGCTGCCGGCATGAAATGTCCCGGCCTGCTGGCCTGCCGGCGGCCGATGACCTCGAGCGTGCCGTCGAGGTGCAGGAACACGACCTGCGGGCAATGCCCGCGCAGCTGGTCGCGATATTTGTGCTTGAGCGCCGAACAGCTCATCACGCCCCCGTCGGGATGATCGGCGAGCCACTGACCGATCAGCTCCAGCCATGGGTAGCGGTCGTCGTCGTCGAGCGGATGACCCGCCGTCATCTTGGCGATGTTGGCCGCCGGATGGAAGTCGTCGGCGTCGGCGAACGGAACTCGAAGCCGTTGCGCCAGCGCCGCACCCACAGTCGACTTGCCTGAGCCGGAAACTCCCATGACCACAAGCGGGCCGCCTGCTGATCCCATCTGTGTCACCCCATATCTGTGTGATGCATCACACATGCTGCTCTATTCGTATGCTTATTGCAACAGGCCCGTTCAAAAATCGGTTCTATTAAGCCAACCAGGCCATATGACAAGATGTAACGGTGCCTGAGCACGAATACGCCGGCGAGTTGCACACCACCCTGCTCGACGCACTGGGCACCGCGATGGTCTCCGGTCAGCTACCGTCGGGTCACGTGCTTACTCTGGACGCCGTCGGTGCCCAACACGGCGTTTCGCGAAGCGTCGCGCGAGAGGCGGTCCGCGTACTGGAGTCGATGGGCATGGTGGCATCCCGGCGCCGGGTGGGCATCACCATCCAGCCGGCCCGGCAATGGAACGTCTTCGACCCGCGCCTCATCCGGTGGAGGCTCAACGCGGGCGACCGTGCGGCGCAGCTGTTGTCGTTGTCCGAATTACGCCGCGGCTTCGAACCGGCGGCGGCCGCACTCGCCGCTCGCCGCGCAGACCCCCAGCAGTGCCGGATCCTGGCCGCCGCGGTTTCCGACATGGTCGTGCACGGCCGCACCGGAAATCTGAGGGCCTACCTGCTGGCCGACGAAATCTTTCACCGCACAGTGCTGGATGCCACCGGAAACGAGATGTTCCGCGCACTCAGTGACGTGGTGTGCGAGCTGCTCGCCGGCAGGACGCAGCATGGCATGATGCCCGAGCGGCCCAACCCCGCGGCCATACATCTGCATGACGAGGTGGCCCGCGCCATCCGGCTGCGGGACGAGGATGCCGCCGAGAAGGCGATGAGGGCGATCATCGACGAAGCGACGACAGCCCTGTCCGGCGACCTTGCTCCGTGAGCCGCACTGAGCCCGGAAGGAACGTCAGTGACGGTACGCGTCGCCGTGACAGTGCCCGTCGGGCGAGGGGGCCACGTCCAGCGACGGGTTGCGGTCGAAGAACCCGAACGGCTTCAGCCAGAACGAGACCACGTCGACGGGCATGATCGGCCAGTCCTCCGGACGTGTGATGTGGTGTATCCCGAACACGTACCACAGCACGACGTCGGTGTTGTCAATCGAACGATTGGCCCTCGTCCACGCGCCGAGGCCATGGTCATCGGCTGACTGGTTGACGAATTCACCTGCAGGCCAACGCTCTTCAGCGCGATACGGGGTAACCCACAAGGTGTGGCCGATGACCGTCGCGCGCTGGAACACCGGTGAGGCGGGGTCGAACATCGCCGGGAACGCACCGCCGGGAACCAGCTTGTAGGCCGGGTGGGTGCCCAAACCGTTGAGGACGTTGGTGTTGACCACCTTCCACGCGCGCTGGGTCGCGAAGTTCATGTCCTGCATGCCTTCACTCTCGGTGCGCAGCGCCACGTTGCTTTGCACCAGGGAGAGACCGTAGGGGTTCTGCGGACCCATCGGCTCGGCGTGGGATTCGCTCATGTAGACGGTGTTGTCGCCGCCGTCGATGTCGAGATCGAGGCGGGCCACCAGGAAGTGCTGGTGGAACGGGGCGTACGTACGCTCGTCGACCAGCGTGCCGTTGGGGGGCGTGACGCCCGGCGCAAACGGTGTGGTGACCATGATGCCGGTGGCGCGGACCTCGCACTCGATGTTGCCGTCCTGGTAGAACCGCCAGTAGACCAGGTATTCGTAGTTGGCCACCGTGACGTGACTCGACACCGTCAGCCGACGCATTCGGCGTACCTCCGCACCGGCGTCGTGGTCGACGTGCTTCCACAACA
>CAZEHT010000030.1:0-37765 GCA_964511995.1 uncultured Mycobacterium sp. | reverse complement strand
CCGGCCCGACCTCGAACCGGGCATGCGCCGCCGCAATCTCGGGCCGGAGCATTACCGCCAGGTCGCCGCACTGATGGAAATGGCCCGCGAGCTTGGGATGCCGCCGCGTGAGCACGTGGCCGAGCATTTCGGGGTGTCCCTGCCAACCTTGGACCGCTGGATCCGCAAGGCCAAGGAACTCGGCTTCCTCCCCCGCGACTGGAGCACCACCACCGACAAGAAGGCCCAGCAGCCATGAGCAACGACCCGCAGCCCGCACGCACCCGCCGGGCAGAACCGATCACCAAGCACGTCGCCAAGAGCGGCACGGTGACCTACAACTTCCGCGTCGATGTCGACATCCGGCCTGATGGCAGCCGCGAACGCCAACAGTTCACCTACCCGACGTTGGCCGAGGCGCGCCGCGAGTACCGGCGTATCACAACCGAGGTGGCGGCGGGCACCTTCGTGCGGCGCGACAAGACCACCACGGGCGTATTCCTGGCGGGGTGGCTGGACTCCCGCCGCGACGTACGGCCGGTGACCCTGGCCGGATACCGCTTCGCGCTGAAACCGGTGATCGAGCACCTGGGCGCGATCCCTTTGCAGCAGCTGCGCACCGCCGACCTGGATGCCCTGGTGACGCTGCGCATGGCGGGCCAGCCCGTGGCACAGAAGGACAAGCGGGGGCGGCGCAGCGCCGAGGTGCTGGCCTGGCTGCGGGCGCGGCCCGACGGGGCCAGCTATGCCGACATGTACGCCGAGTTCGGCAACGCTGGCGAGAAGGCACTCGCCCGGCTGGTGGTATCGGGTGAGGTGACCCGGCCCGCGCGTGGCCGGTACGCCGCTGCCCGGCCTGCCGATCCCGTCCGGCCGAAGGTGGCCGGTGGTGTCAGCGCTCGCACAGTCGTCACGATGCTGGTGGTGTTGTCGTCCGCGCTGGACGACGCCATGGCCCAGGGACTCGTCGCCCGCAACGTCGCCAAGCTGGTGAAGCGCCCCAAGATCACCGCCGCCGAGATGGCCACGTGGACACCAGAACAGGCGGCGGCGTTCCGCGCGCATGTGGCCGACGACCGGCTGGCCACATGCTGGCTGCTGACGCTGGCCGGGTTGCGCCGGTCGGAGGTGCTGGGCCTGCGGTGGGACGACGTGGACCATGACGCCGGGACCATCACCGTTGCTCAGGGGCGGGTGGTTGTCGGTGGTGGCACGGTAACCGGTGCGCCGAAGTCCGTCCGCTCCGCGCGGACCCTGCCGATGCCCAGCGATGTGCTGGCGGCGCTGCGGGCCTTCAAGACCCGGCAGGCCGAGGAGCACCTGGCGCTCGGTGGCGGCTGGCCCGATACCGGCCTGGTGGCCGTCAATGCGGACGGCTCCCCCATCCGACCCGAGACGTACTCAAAGGCGTTCGCCGCCCACTGCGTAGCGGCGGGGGTGCCGGTGATCCGCCTGCACGACGTGCGGCACACCGCCGCCACGATGCTGCTCGACGGCGGCACTACGCCGTCGGCCACGGCCAAGTGGTTGGGCCATGACCCGGCCATCACGCTGCGGGTGTACGGGCACGTCTACGACGACGCGCTGGCGTCGGCCGGTGATGCGCTGCTGGGCCGGTCACGCGCCAGCAGCAGCGGTGAAGCCTGATCCGTTGGCCAGTTCTTGGCCAGTTGGGGGTTCGCCGGGGCTAAGCGCCAAACCGGAAAACCGGCTTCTACCAGGGATTTTGATGGTGGGCGCGGACGGTATCGAACCGCCGACCGCTGGTGTGTAAAACCAGAGCTCTACCACTGAGCTACACGCCCGTTGCCGGTGTGCAGGTTACCCGGACGAGACCCACTCCCCAAAAACCCGCCGAAGCCGACCCCTCGGGTTGGGGCACGGCGAAAGCCCCGGGGTCAGCTCTCCAACGCGGCCAGCGCGCCGATCCAGGCGCTCTGATCACGCGCTTGGCCGGGGTGTGTGCACTCCGCGAAGCGGATCACCCCGGCCCGATCTACCACGAACGTGCCGCGGTTGGCGATACCGGCGTCCTCGTTGAAGACGCCGTAGGCCGTGGCGACCGCGCCGTGCGGCCAGAAGTCGGACAACACGGGAAAGGTGAACCCGCTCTGCTGCGCCCATACCTTGTGGGTGGGCGGCGGTCCGACGGAGATCGCCAGCGTGACGGTGCTGTCGTTCTGATAGGACGGCAAGTGATCGCGGATCTCGTCGAGTTCGCCCTGGCAGATGCCGGTGAACGCCAGCGGGAAGAACACCAGCAGCACGTTCTTGTCGCCGCTGTGATCGGAGAGCGTCACTGGCTGGCCGTTTTGGTCCTTGAGCGTGAAGTCGGGTGCCGAAGCGCCGACGGGCCGCATCAGCGCCTTCCCGCCGCTTTCGACTTCGGCTGCACCAGCCTGCTGGCGGTCCAATTGCCCAGATTCGCCGACGACGTCTGCATCAAGCCCGCCGTCGGCGCCGATTCGGCGATCTCGGCGGGTATGACATGACCCGGCTTACCGGTCTTAGGCGTGAGCACCCAGATCACGCCGTCGTCGGCCAACGGGGTGATGGCGTCCATCAACGCGTCGACCAGATCGCCGTCGCCGTCGCGCCACCACAACAGCACCACGTCGATGACTTCGTCCGCGTCCTCGTCGAGCAGTTCACCGCCACTGACGTCCTCGATGTCGGCGCGGACATCGTCATCGCTGTCGCTGTCCCACCCCAACTCCTGAACGACCTGCTCTTTTTGGATGCCCAGCCTGCTGGCATAGCTCGGGGCGCCATCCGCCGCGACCACCGTGGACCTCCTTGCCGAGTCGGGGAGCACTGCCGATGGCGCTAATCGTCGCATAATGCGGGCCAAATCAGGCGACTGGTTCAATAGCTGGCGTCGCAGAGGTTCAGCGCGGTGGACCTGGTGTCGTTGAGCAGCCCGATCGCGGCGTTGAACCGATCAGGCGGTGCGACCGCAGTGATCACCTCTGCGGCCCCGCGTGCCGCGTCGGTCCACGCGACCATCGCGTCGCGGATGTCCTGCGGCACTGCGTCGCCCATATCGGAGGTGACGACCTCGGCGCTGCGGTTCAGCGCGTCGGCGGCGGGGCCTCCCGTCAGGGCCGGGTCGGCCCCCGCCTTGACCGCATCGACGAAGGCGTTGACGGAATCGACCGCGTCGGCGCTGCTGGTGCTCAGTGTTTCGCAGACGGTGTGGACGGCTTGGATCGCCAGCGACCGCTGCCGCTCCTGCTCGCGGAGGCTGGACGTGGCAGCCGAGGCCGACAGCGACAACGACAACGAGGTGCGATAGGCGGGCGCGTCCGCCACGTCGACCTTGGCGTTGCCCCCGGTCGAGCTGGTGCACGCCGGCGCGCCCAGCACGCCCATGAGAGCCACCGCCGTCACACCCGACGCCAGGGCATAACGCCGGTACCGCCCTCCGATCAGCACGATCGAAAACGTTACCGGTCGATGAACTGAACGGCGGTCGACCACTCCGTCCATCGCGCCGCGTGTGTGTGCGGTTTGATAGAAGGGACAGACCCTGCACTCCACAAAGGAGCGGACGTGACCACCGAGTTCGTGCGTCAAGACCTAGCCCACCACGCCGCCACCGAATCCGACCGGGTGCGGGTCATCCGCGAAGGTGTGGCGTCCTATCTGCCCGATATCGACCCGGAAGAGACCGGTGAGTGGCTGGAGAGCTTCGACGATCTGCTCACGCGATCGGGCCCGGCGCGCGCCCGCTATCTTATGTTGCGCCTGCTGGAACGGGCGGGCGAGCAGCGCGTCGCCATCCCCGCCCTGACATCGACCGACTACGTCAACACCATCCCGACCGAACTGGAGCCGTGGTTCCCCGGCGACGAGGATGTCGAGCGGCGCTACCGGGCCTGGATCCGCTGGAACGCTGCGATCATGGTGCACCGCGCGCAACGGCCCGGCGTCGGTGTCGGCGGCCATATTTCGACCTACGCGTCGTCGGCCTCGCTCTACGAAGTCGGGTTCAACCACTTCTTCCGGGGCAAGTCGCACACCGGCGGCGGCGACCAGGTGTTCATCCAGGGCCACGCGTCCCCCGGCATCTACGCGCGGGCCTTCTTAGAAGGTCGACTTAGCGCAGATCAGCTCGACGGGTTCCGGCAGGAACACAGCCATCCCGGCGGAGGCATTCCGTCGTATCCGCACCCGCGCCTGCTGCCCGACTTCTGGGAGTTCCCGACGGTGTCGATGGGGCTGGGTCCGATGAACGCCATCTACCAGGCCAGGTTCAACCACTACCTGCACGACCGGGGCATCAGGGACACCTCCGACCAGCATGTGTGGGCGTTTCTGGGCGACGGCGAGTGCGACGAGCCCGAAAGCCGCGGCCTGGCCCACGTCGCCGCGCTTGAGGGCCTGGACAACCTGACCTTCGACGTCAACTGCAACCTGCAGCGCATCGACGGTCCGGTTCGGGGGAACGGCAAGATCATCCAGGAACTCGAGTCGTTCTTCCGCGGCGCCGGCTGGAACGTCATCAAGGTCGTCTGGGGCCGCGAATGGGATGCCCTGCTGCACGCCGACCGCGACGGAGCGCTGGTCAACCTGATGAACTCCACGCCCGACGGTGACTACCAGACCTACAAAGCCAACGACGGCGGCTACGTCCGCGATCACTTCTTCGGCCGAGACCCCCGCACCAAGGCACTGGTCGAGAAGATGTCCGATCAGGAAATCTGGAACCTCAAGCGCGGCGGCCACGACTACCGCAAGGTGTACGCCGCCTACCGCGCCGCTCTGGAGCACAAGGGCCAGCCGACGATCATCCTCGCCAAAACCATCAAGGGCTACACCCTGGGCAAGCACTTCGAGGGCCGCAACGCCGTGCACCAGATGAAGAAGCTGACGCTGGACGACCTGAAGTTATTCCGTGACCGCGAGCGCATCCCGGTCAGCGACGCCCAACTGGAGGAAAACCCCTATCTGCCGCCGTACTACCATCCCGGGCCGGAAGCACCGGAGATCCGATACATGCTGGATCGCCGGCGCGCGCTCGGCGGATTCCTGCCGGAGCGGCGCACCAAGTCCAAGGCGCTGACGCTGCCGGGCCGCGATGCCTACGCCGCGCTGAAGAAGGGCTCCGGCCAGCAGGAGGTGGCAACCACGATGGCCACCGTGCGCACCTTCAAGGAGTTGTTGCGGGACAAGAACGTCGGCCCCCGCTTCGTCCCGATCATCCCCGATGAAGCCCGCACGTTCGGCATGGACTCGTGGTTCCCCAGCCTGAAGATCTATAACCGCAACGGCCAGGCCTATACCGCCGTGGACGCCGAACTGATGCTGGCCTACAAGGAAAGCGAAATCGGGCAGATTCTGCACGAAGGGATCAACGAAGCCGGCTCGGCGTCGTCGTTCACCGCGGTGGGCACGTCGTACGCGACCCACAACGAGCCGATGATCCCGATCTACATCTTCTACTCGATGTTCGGGTTCCAGCGCACCGGTGACTCGTTCTGGGCAGCGGCCGACCAGATGGCCCGCGGATTCGTGCTCGGTGCCACCGCGGGCCGCACCACCCTGACGGGTGAAGGGCTGCAGCACGCCGACGGACACTCGTTGCTGTTGGCGTCGACCAATCCGGCGGTGGTGGCCTACGACCCGGCGTTCGCCTACGAAATCGCCTACATCGTCGAAGACGGGATGCGGCGGATGTTCGGCGAGAATCCGGAGAACATTTACTACTACATCACGATCTACAACGAGCCCTACCAGCAGCCGGCAGAGCCGGCGAACTTCGACCCCGCCGGTCTGCTGCGGGGGCTCTATCGCTTCCGGCGCGCGACGGAAGAACGAAACAGCGTCGCGCAGATCCTGGCCTCGGGTGTCGCGATGCCCGAGGCGCTGCGCGCCGCGGACCTGTTGGCCGCACATTGGGACGTCGCCGCCGACGTCTGGTCGGTGACCAGTTGGGGAGAGCTCAACCGCGACGGCGTGGCGGTGGAAAAGGAGCGGCTGCGCCACCCGGAGCGCTACGGCCCGGAGGCCCCGGAGGCCTACGTGACAACCGTGCTCAAGGAGACCGCCGGACCCGTGGTCGCGGTGTCCGATTGGATGCGGGCGGTGCCCGAGCTGATCCGCCCCTGGGTTCCCAACACCTACGTCACACTCGGCACCGACGGATTCGGGTTCTCCGACACCCGGCCGGCGGCCCGCCGCTACTTCAACACGGACGCGGAGTCCGTGGTGGTGGCGGCGCTCAGCGCGCTCGCCCGCGACGGCGAGATCGATCCGTCGGTGAGCATCGCCGCGGCCCGGCAGTACCAGATCGACGATGTTCTGGCGGCCGGCGTTTCGTTCAAAGACACCGGGAGCGCGTAGCGGGGGCGATCCGAGACGGATGTCACACCCGCCGACGACCGCCGCAAGCGTTGGAGCTTTCCCCCATAACAATGGCGTAGCTTTTAAGGATGGTGGACAACCACTCCAGCGTCCCGCGCTCACCGCTGGAGTTGCTGGAAAACGTCCCGGAGTCTCTCCAGCGCCGCCTGAAGCAATACTCCGGCCGGTTGGCGACCGAGGCGGTGCGCGCGATGCAGGAGCGGCTGCCGTTCTTCGCCGATCTCGAAGCATCCCAGCGCGCCAGCGTCCAGCTCGTTGTGCAGACCGCGGTGGTGAACTTCGCCGAGTGGATCCGCGACCCGCACAGCAACGTCGGCTACACCGCGGAGGCGTTCGCGCTGGTCCCCCAAGATCTGACCCGGCGCATCGCGCTGCGCCAGACCGTCGACATGGTCCGCGTGACAATGGAGTACTTCGAAGAGGTGGTCCCGATGCTGGCCCGCAACGAGGAACAGCTCACCGCGCTGACGGTCGGAATCCTGCGCTACAGCCGCGACCTGGCTTTCGCGGCCGCCGAGGTATACGCGGACGCGGCTGAGGCCCGGGGCGCCTGGGACAGCCGGATGGAGGCCAGCGTCGTCGACGCCATCGTGCGCGGGGACACCGGTCCGGAACTGCTGTCGAGGGCGGCGGCGCTGAACTGGGACACCACCGCGCCGGCGACGGTGGTAGTCGGCACGCCGCCACCCGGTCGAGCGGAACTGGCCAGCGAAGACATTCGTGACATCGCCAACCGGCACGGACGGGCCGCGCTGACCGACGTCCACGGCACCTCGCTGGTTGCCATCGTGTCCGGACATCTATCGCCGACCGACAAGTTCCTGGCCAACCTGCTCAGTGCGTTCTCCGACGGCCCGGTGGTCGTCGGACCGACGGCCGCCAGCCTGGGCGCCGCCTTCCACAGCGCCAGCGAAGCGATCTCGGGGATGAACTCCGTGGCGGGTTGGCCCGGTGCGCCGCGGCCGGTGGCGGCCCGCGAACTGCTGCCCGAGCGCGCACTCCACGGTGACCCGTCGGCGATCGCCGCGTTGCACCACGACGTGGTGCGGCCCCTGACCGACGCGGGCCCCGCGCTCAGCGAAACCCTGGATGCCTACCTCGACTCCGGCGGCGCCATCGAGGCATGTGCCCGCAAATTGTTCGTTCATCCAAACACCGTGCGCTACCGGCTCAAGCGGATCAGCGATTTCACCGGTAGAGATCCGATGACGCCGCGCGACGCCTACGTGCTGAGGGTGGCCACCACCGTCGGCCGACTCGCCCACCAGCAGCAGCACGACGCGAGCGGTGCGGCACCCAGGCCTGTGGGCCACATCACACACCGTTAGGTGGTGGCTGCGCATCACACAGCGGCCGTCCAGGTTGCGGAACGGTATCGATGGAGTCGCATCACATGCCTCTTTGTAGGACTCCCACAAAAACTTAAGACAAGGTTCATATTCTCTTACACCCTGCAAAATTGCCTTCACAATGTTTTCTTAGATACGTGCCACAAACCACTGAGTCCGCGCGGCCCGTGATCGCGCTGCTCGCGCCCGGCCAGGGTTCGCAGACACCCGGAATGCTCACCGAATGGCTGGAGCTGCCGGGGGCCGCCGAACAGCTAGCCGCCTGGTCGACGATCAGCGGGCTGGACCTGGCCGGACTCGGAACCACCGCGACGGCCGAGCAGATCACCGACACCGCCGTGACACAGCCACTCGTCGTCGCCGCCACCTTGCTGGCCTACCGCGAGCTGACGAACCGGTGTCTGCTCGCCGACGCCGAGTTGGTGATCGCCGGGCACTCCGTCGGCGAGATCGCCGCCTACGCGATCGCCGGCCTGATCTCTGCAGACGACGCCGTTGCCCTGGCCGCCACTCGCGGTAGGGAAATGGCCAAAGCCTGCGCCGACGAACCGACCGGAATGGCGGCGGTGCTCGGTGGGGACGAGGCGGTGGTGCTCGCCGCGCTCGCCGACCTCGAACTGATCCCCGCCAACCGCAACGCCGCCGGCCAGATCGTTGCGGCCGGACGCCTCGACGCACTGACCAAGCTCGCGGAGAATCCCCCCGCGAAGGCACGTGTGCGTCTGCTGGCCACCGCCGGGGCGTTCCATACCCACTTCATGGCCTCGGCCACCGACGGCTACGCCTGCGCGGTCGCCGAAGTCGCCGCCAGCGAGACCTGGCGCGAGGGCCGCGAGGGCCTGGCGCTCCTGAGCAACGCCGACGGGCGGCCGGTCACCTCGGCCGCCGACGCGATGGAGAAGCTGGTCGCCCAACTGACCCATCCGGTGCGCTGGGATCTGTGCACGGCGACGATGCGCGACCGCAACGTCACCGCGATCGTCGAGCTTCCGCCCGCGGGCACCCTCGCCGGAATCGCCAAACGGGAATTTCGGGGGGTGCCCGCCTTTGCCGTCAAAACCCCCGCAGACCTGGACGAGCTCGCAGTGCTCGCGCCAGGCGAATCGCAGTAACCAACGATATATCGACAAACCTCAGCTCACTGGTCTGTCAGCTGAAGTAACACCGAATAGATAGAAAAGTAGAAGGAGCCACTGTGCCCGCCACTCAGGAAGAAATCATCGCCGGCCTCGCCGAGATCATCGAAGAGGTCACGGGAATCGAGCCGTCCGAAGTGACGCCCGAGAAGTCGTTCGTCGACGACCTGGACATCGACTCGCTGTCGATGGTCGAGATCGCGGTGCAGACCGAGGACAAGTACGGCGTGAAGATCCCCGATGAGGACCTCGCCGGCCTGCGCACCGTCGGTGACGTCGTCGGCTATATCCAGAAGCTCGAGGAAGAGAACCCCGAGGCCGCTGCCGCACTGCGTGAGAAGTTCGCCGCGGAGAACCAGTGACCAGGCCTTCCACTGCTAACGGCGGTTTCCCGAGCGTCGTGGTAACCGCCGTCACGGCAACCACATCGCTCGCCGCGGACATCGAGAGCACGTGGAAGGGCTTGCTGGCCGGCGAGAGCGGCATTCGAGTTCTCGAGGACGACTTCGTCACCAAGTGGGATCTGCAGGTCCGCATCGGCGGCCACCTCGTGGACGGCATCGACGACCACATGACTCGCCTGGACATGCGGCGCATGTCGTATGTCCAGCGGATGGCGAAGTACCTCGGCAACCAGCTCTGGGATTCCGCGGGCAAGCCGGACGTGGACCCGGACCGCTTCGCGGTGGTCATCGGCACGGGCTTGGGCGGTGGCGAGAAGATCGTCGAGACCTACGACCTGATGAACGACGGCGGTCCCCGCAAGGTGTCCCCGCTGGCCGTTCAGATGATCATGCCTAACGGCGCCGCTGCCGTCGTCGGCCTGGACCTGGGCGCACGCGCCGGGGTGATCACCCCGGTGTCCGCCTGCTCGTCGGGATCGGAGGCCATCGCTCACGCATGGCGGCAGATCGTCATGGGTGACGCCGACTTCGCCGTCTGCGGCGGTGTCGAAGGCGGCATCGAGGCGCTGCCCATCGCGGCGTTCTCGATGATGCGCGCCATGTCCACCCGAAACGACGACCCCGCCGGCGCGTCGCGGCCATTCGACAAGAACCGCGACGGATTCGTGTTCGGCGAAGCCGGTGCGCTGATGATCATCGAGACCGAGGAGCACGCCAAGACCCGGGGGGCCAAGCCGCTGGCCCGGCTGATGGGTGCGGGCATCACGTCCGACGCCTACCACATGGTGGCGCCGGCGCCGGACGGCAAACGCGCCGGCCAGGCGATGATTCGGGCGATGGAGACCGCCGGATTGTCCCCGGGGGACATCGACCACATCAACGCCCACGCCACGGCGACGCCTATCGGTGACACCGCGGAGGCCAATGCCATTCGGGTGGCCGGCGTCGAACACGCTCCTGTGTACGCTCCGAAGTCGGCGCTGGGTCATTCGATCGGCGCGGTGGGTGCCCTTGAGTCGGTGCTGACGGTGCTGGCGCTGCGCGACGGCGTCATCCCGCCCACACTGAACTACGAGACACCGGATCCGGAGATCGACCTGGACGTCGTGGCCGGCGAGCCCCGCTACGGGGATTACGCGTACGCCATCAACAACTCGTTCGGGTTCGGCGGGCACAACGTCGCGCTGGCATTCGGACGGTACTGACCACCCGGGGGAAGGAATCCGCTGCATCGATGGCACAGCTGAAGACGGGTAAGGGTCTGCCGGGCGTGGTCGTCACTGGCATCGCCATGACGACCGCGCTGGCAACTGACGCCGAAACCACGTGGAAAAACCTGCTCGACGGGCAGTCGGGAATCCGTAGGCTCGACGATCCCTTCGTCGAGGAGTACGACCTGCCCGTGCGCATCGGCGGTCATCTGTTGGAGGAGTTCGACAGCCAGCTCAACAAGGTCGAGAACCGCCGGATGTCCTATCTGCAGAAGATGGCGACGGTTCTCGGCCGCCGAGTTTGGGACAACGCCGGCTCTCCGGAGGTCGATACTCGCCGTCTGGCGGTGTCCATCGGTACGGGTATGGGCTCCTCGGAGGAGCTGATCTTCGCCTACGACGGCATGCGGCAGCGCGGACTGCGGGCCGTCTCTCCGCTGGTCGTGCAGATGTACATGCCCAACGGCGCAGCGGCCGTCGTCGGGCTCGAGCGCGGCGCCAAGGCCGGGGTCAGCACCGCGGTTTCGGCATGTGCGTCGGGTTCCGAGGCGATCGCCAACGCGTGGCGCAACATCGTCTACGGCGAGGCCGACATCGCCATCTGCGGCGGTGTCGAAACCCGCATCGAGGCCGTGCCGATCGCAGGCTTCGCCCAGATGCGGATCGTGTTGTCCAACACGAACGACGATCCGGCCGGAGCCTGCCGGCCGTTCGACCGGGACCGCAACGGCTTCGTGTTCGGAGAGGCCGGCGCCCTGATGGTCATCGAGACCGAGGAGCACGCCAAGGCGCGCGGCGCCGACATCCTGGCCCGCATCATGGGGGCCTCCGTCACCTCCGACGGCTTTCACATGGTTGCCCCGGATCCCAACGGCGAACGCGCCGGTCACGCGATGTCGCGGGCGATCGAACTCGCGGGCCTGCAACCCAGCGACATCGACCACGTCAACGCCCACGCGACGGGCACCAGCGTCGGTGACGTGGCCGAGGGCAAGGCGATCAACAACGCCATGAAGGGCCACCGCCCGGCGGTCTATGCGCCCAAGTCCGCACTGGGCCACTCGGTGGGCGCGGTGGGCGCGGTGGAGTCCATCTTGACGGTGCTGGCGCTGCGAGACGGCGTCATTCCGCCCACACTGAACCTGAAGAATCTCGATCCCGAGATCGATCTGGATGTGGTGGCGGGTGACCCGCGTTTCGGCGACTACCGATACGCGGTCAACAACTCATTCGGATTCGGCGGACACAACGTCGCACTCGCCTTCGGCAAGTACTGATACGAACAAGCAACGAAAAAGCAAGGAACTGACGATGACGACGATGGCCCCCGACGTGGTGAACGAATCCCTGGATCCCCGCGATCCGCTGCTGCGGCTGGCGACATTCTTCGACGACGGCAGCGTCGAGCTTCTGCACGAGCGGGATCGTTCGGGAGTGCTGGCGGCGGCCGGCACGGTCAACGGGGTGCGCACCATCGCGTTCTGCACCGACGGCACCGTCATGGGCGGCGCGATGGGTGTGGACGGTTGCCGCCACATCGTCAACGCCTACGACACCGCGATCGCGGAGCAGAGCCCCATCGTCGGCATCTGGCACTCGGGCGGCGCGCGGCTGGCCGAGGGCGTGCGGGCTCTGCACGCGGTGGGTCTGGTGTTCGAGGCGATGATCAGGGCCTCCGGATACGTCCCGCAGATATCCGTCGTGGTCGGATTCGCCGCCGGCGGAGCCGCCTACGGCCCCGCGCTGACCGACGTCATCGTGATGGCGCCCGAGAGCCGGGTGTTCGTCACCGGTCCCGACGTCGTCCGCAGCGTCACCGGCGAGGACGTCGACATGGCTTCGCTGGGCGGACCGGACACCCACCACAAGAAATCGGGCGTGTGCCACGTCGTCGCGGACGACGAGCTCGACGCCTACGCGCGCGGCCGCCGGCTGGTTGGCTATTTCTGCCAGCAGGGTCATTTCGACCGGGCCAAGGCCGAGGCCGGCGACACCGACCTGCGGGCGCTGCTGCCCGAATCGGCGCGGCGCGCCTACGACGTGCACCCGATCGTCAACCGGCTGCTCGACGACGACAGCCCGTTTGAGGAATTCCAGGCCAAATGGGCTCCCTCGATGGTGGTCGGTCTGGGCCGGCTCTCGGGCCGCACGGTCGGTGTGCTGGCCAACAACCCGCTGCGGCTGGGCGGCTGCCTGAATTCCGAGAGCGCCGAGAAAGCCGCTCGGTTCGTGCGGCTCTGCGACGCATTCGGCATCCCGCTGGTGGTGGTCGTCGACGTCCCGGGCTACCTGCCCGGCGTGGACCAGGAGTGGGGCGGCGTAGTCCGCCGGGGCGCGAAGCTGCTGCACGCGTTCGGCGAGTCGACTGTTCCCCGCGTCACACTGGTCACCCGCAAGATCTACGGCGGTGCCTACATCGCGATGAACTCCCGCTCTCTGAACGCCACCAAGGTGTTCGCGTGGCCGGACGCCGAAGTGGCCGTGATGGGCGCCAAGGCCGCCGTGGGCATCCTGCACAAGAAGAAGCTGGCCGCCGCACCCGATCACGAACGCGAAGCGCTGCACGAGGAGCTTGCCGCGGAGCACGAGCGGATCGCCGGGGGCGTCGACAGCGCCATCGAGATCGGCGTGGTCGACGACAAGATCGACCCGGCACGCACCCGTAGCGTGCTCACCCAGGCGCTGGCCGAGGCGCCGGCACGGCGCGGCCGCCACAAGAACATCCCGCTGTAAGTCCCGCCTTCGCGTCACATTCCCGCGAAGGCGGCGGCCGTTGCGGCGGTCCGCTCGCGGTCGACGGCAACCAGTCCGATCCTGGTCCGCCGGTCCAGGATGTCGGCCGCGGACAGCGCGCCTTCGTGGGTGACGGCGAACTCGAACTCGGCCCGGATCACGTCGATTCCGTCTGCCACCGGATCGGTGGGACGCTCGCAGGTCGCCGCCGCGACGACCGCGCCCGCCTCGGCGCCGTAGCGCGCGACCAGCGACGCGGGCAGAGTCTCCCGCGGCGGTGCGGGTGCACGGCACGGATTGGCGGGCGCACCCACGAGGGGCAGGTCAGCCGTCCGGCAAGGTCCCGCCGCCAGCCCGCGGGCGGCCACAGCCCGATCCAACACGTCCTGCGCCATATGCCGGTACTCGGTGAGCTTGCCGCCCACGATGCTGAACACCCCGGAGTCGGATTCGATGACGGCGTGGTCGCGGGAGATGTCGGCGGTGCGGCCCGGGCCGCAGTCGATCAGCGGGCGCAGGCCTGCATAGCTGCCGACGACCTCGGCGTGGGTGAGCCGAGTCGCCAACGCCGTGTTGACGGTGTCGAGCAGGAAGTCGATCTCCTCCGGACTCGGCTGTGGCACATCGGGCACCGGCCCCGGAGCGTCCTCGTCGGTGAGACCCAGGTAGATGCGGCCCAGCTGCGCCGGCATGGCGAAGACGAACCGGTTGCGCTCGCCGGGGATCGCGACGGTCAGCGCGGCGCTCGGATTCCCCAGCACGTCGGCATCGAGCACGAGGTGTGTGCCCCGACTTGGCCGCAAACGCAACGCCGGATCGATCTCGCCGGCCCACACGCCCGTCGCGCTGATCACGGCCCGCGCGTTCACGTCGAGCGATTCGCCGCCACGTATATCGGTCAGCCGCGCCGAATGGCCGGTGACCTGCTCCGCTGCCACATAGGTCAGGACCTTCGCCCCGTGCTGGGCGGCGGTTCGCGCGATCGCGACGACCAGCCGGGCGTCGTCAACAAGCTGGCCGTCATAGGCGAGGAAACCACCGTCGAGGCCTTCGCGGCGAATCGCGGGAACCAGTTCGACGGCCCGTCCGGGCGAAACACGCCGGGAACGCGGCAGCGTCGATGCCGGGGTGCCGACCATTCGACGCAGCGCGTCGCCGGCGGCTAGACCCGTGCGCACCAGCGCGCGGGCGGTCCGGTCCATCGACGGCAGCAGCGGCACCAGTTGGGGCATTGCCCGCACCAGGTGCGGGGCGGTGCGCGTCATCAGGACTCCACGCTCGGCCGCACTGCGCCGCGCTATGCCGATGTTGCCCTTGGCGAGGTATCTCAGGCCGCCGTGAACGAGCTTCGAACTCCACCGACTGGTGCCGAACCCCAGGTCACGCTTCTCCACCAAGACCACCGAGAGCCCACGTGCCGCCGCGTCGAGCGCGATACCCGTGCCGGTGACGCCACCGCCGACGACGAGCACGTCGACGGGGCCGTTATCCGCCAGCGCGGTGAGTTCGGCCGCCCGTCGAACAGCATTGAGTGCGGCGGACCGCTCCATCAGGCCAGAAACCTGTTCAGCGCATAGGCGATTTCGGTATCCAACTTGGCCTCCTCGATGACCGGGGAGACGATGTGTGCGGACTGAAGAGTCGAGTGCGCGATCACCAGCACCACAGCGGCGAGCTGCCGACTATCACCCGCGCGAACAGTGCCTTCGGCCTGGGCTTTGCGGAGGTCGGCGGCAAGCACCTCCACCAGCTCGAGCCGACCCAGGCCCAGCCGGTCAGAGACGGAACGCAAGGTGAGTTCTGATCCCGTTTCCAGCATTGCGGCGATCAGCGGATCGTGGCGCAGGCTTGAAATAGCGGCCACCAGCCGGCCCACGATCGCCGCTCGGTCGGCGCCTTCGCGCGGCAGTTCTCGCAGCGCCCGGATCACGCGTTGTTTCAGCATCGCCGACAGCAGCGCGTAAACGTCCGGCCAACGCCGATAGATGGTGGGCCGGCTCACTCGCGCCCGGCGTGCCACCTCGGCCACAGTCACCCGCTCCACGCCCAGATCCGTCACACAGCACTCAGTGGCGAGCAGAATCCGGTTTTCGACATCAGCCGGCTCACCAGGTTGTTTCGGGTTACTGATTGACAGCATTTGTAATACTGTAACGCGTGCACCAGCCCGCGATGGCGTGGAATGCGTGGGGTGATCCGGCGGCCGCCAAAGCCCTGCCGGATTCCATCGCGTCGCTATTGCGCCAGGCCCTCGGCGTCGACGGCACACCCGCTCCCGCCGTCGAACTCGGTCAGGTGCGGCTGGCACCCTCGGCCCTGTTGCCGGCGGACCGCGCCGCATTGTCCGACGTCGTCGGTTCCTCGTATTTCCGGGACGACGACCGCTCCCGGCTACTGCGCGCAGGCGGCAAGTCGACGATCGACTTGCTGCGCCGAAAGGATGCCGGCGTACAGGACGCTCCCGACGCCGTGCTGATGCCGGTCTCCGACGCCGAGGTCAGCGAGGTGCTGCGGTACTGCTCTCAGCACGGCGTGGCGGTGGTCCCGTTCGGCGGCGGCACCAGCGTCGTCGGCGGCCTCGACCCCCAACGCGGTGAGTTCGGTGCCGTGATCGCGCTGGACCTGCGGCGTTTCGACGGGTTGATCAGCCTTGACGAAATCTCCGGCGAGGCCGTTCTGGGGGCGGGCACCACCGGGCCCGAGGCCGAACGGCTGCTCGGCGAGCAGGGATTCTCGCTCGGCCACTTCCCGCAGAGCTTCGAGTTCGCGTCCCTCGGCGGTTTCGCAGCGACGCGGTCATCGGGGCAGGATTCGGCCGGCTACGGCCGGTTCGACGACATGGTCTGCGGCGTGCGGATGATCACGCCGGTCGGCACGCTCGACCTCGGCCGGGCGCCCGCGTCGGCGGCCGGTCCCGATCTGCGCGAGCTGGTCGCGGGTTCCGAGGGCGCGTTCGGGGTCATCACCCGCGTCCGGTTGCGGATACACCGGATCCCGGAATCGGTGCGTTACGAAGCATGGTCGTTTCCGGATTTCGCGAAGGGCGCCGACGCCCTGCGCGCGGTCGTCCAGACCGGCACCGGGCCCACCGTCATCCGGCTGTCGGATGAGGCCGAAACGGGCGTCAACCTGGCCACAACCGCGCACATCGGCGAACAGCGCATCACCGGGGGCTGCCTGGCCGTCACGGTGTTCGAGGGAACCACCGCGCATGCCGCGAGCAGGCATGCCGAGACTCGCGCGCTGCTGGCCGCTTCGGGTGGGACCTCGCTGGGCGAGGAACCCGCGCGGGCGTGGGAGGAGGGCAGATTCCGGGCGCCGTACCTGCGCGACGCCCTGCTGGGCGCCGGAGCGCTGTGCGAAACCCTTGAGACGGCCACGAGCTGGTCCAACATCATGACCCTCAAGAGGGCTGTCACCGGCGCCCTCACCGGTTCGCTCTCGCAGATGGGCACGGCCGCGCTGGTGCTATGCCATATCTCTCACGTGTATCCGACCGGCGCGTCTCTCTACTTCACAGTGGTCGCCGCTCAGCGCGCGGATGCGATCACGCAGTGGCAGTCGGCCAAATCCGCGGCGTGTGAGGCCATCATGAGCGCGGGCGGGACGATTACGCACCACCACGCGGTGGGCACCGACCACCGCCCGTGGATGACCGGGGAAATCGGCGAACTCGGCGTGCGGGTACTCAGGGCCGTCAAGGACTGCCTCGATCCGGCGGGCATCCTCAACCCTGGCAAGCTCGTGCCATGATCAGCTCGGTTACGGTCCTGACCAACCCCGCTGCCGGGCACGGCAACGCTCCGCACGCCGCCGAGCGCGCGATCGCCCGCCTGCACGCCCGGGGGGTCGAAGTGGTCGCGATCGTCGGGCGCGACGAGGCACATGCACGCCGGCTGGTGCGCGATGCCCTCGACGGCGGGACGGACGCGCTGGTCGTCGTCGGTGGTGACGGCGTCGTATCGGTGGGCATCCAGGAACTTGCCCGCGGGCCGGTTCCGCTGGCCATCATCCCGGCCGGGACCGGCAACGACCATGCCCGCGCGTTCGGAATACCGACCGACGATCCTGAGGCCGCCGCCGACGTGGTCATCGACGGCTCGGTCCATACCGTGGATTTGGGCCGGATCCGCGGTGCGGACGGGACCGACAAGTGGTTCGGCACCGTCGCCGCCGCGGGATTCGACTCGCTGGTCACCGATCGCGCCAATCGGATGCGCTGGCCCCACGGGCCGATGCGCTACAACCTGGCGATGGTGGCGGAGCTGTCCAAGCTGCGGATGTTGCCGTTCCGGTTGTCGTTCGAAGGCGCCGATCCCGAGTTCGTCGATCTGACGATGGCCGCGTTCGGCAACACCAGCAGCTACGGCGGGGGCATGCGGATCTGTCCCGGTGCCGATCCCACCGACGGACTACTCGACGTCACGATGGTGGCTTCAGGGTCGCGGCTGCGGCTGTTGCGGTTGTTTCCCACCGTGTACCGGGGCACGCATGTGTACCTCGACCAGGTGTCCACCGCACGCGCCGCCGCGGTCGAGGTCGATTGCGCCGGGATCCGCGCGTACGCCGACGGCGAATTCGCCTGCGCGCTACCGGCCGAGATCAGCGCCGTACCCGGTGCGCTGCGGATCCTGCGACCTTGACGCGCCACCGCCCCCTGCCGAGCAGACGCACAGGGGCCCGAAAACGCGACGTTTTCGGGCCCCTGTGCGTCTGCTCGCGGCTATAGCGGGCATAGCGGGCGAGCCGGCCAACTAGCCGACGCCCCGGTTCAGCCAGCCGGCCTCAGCACCGTCGCTGCCGCCGCGATAGGGCTCCAAGGCGTCGTCCCAGGCGGTGCCGAGGGCGGAGTCGAGCGCGGTCGCCAGCAAGTCGGCCCCCGATTCCATCAAGGTGCGCAGCCGCATCTCCCCCACCATGACGTCGCCGTTGGCGCTCATCGTGCCGCTCCACAGTCCCAGCTGCGGGGTGTGGCAGAACCGCTGGCCGTCGACGCCCGAGCTCGGATCTTCGGTAACCTCGAAACGCAGCACCGACCACGAGCGAAGCGCGTTGGCCAGCTGCGCGCCCGTACCGACGGGTCCACGCCAATTCGTGACGGCACGTAGCTGCCCTGGCATGGCGGGCTGCGGCGTCCACTTCAGGTTCGCGCGAGCGTTCAGAGCCGACGACAGCGCCCACTCGACGTGCGGGCATACCGCCGCGGGCGAGGCATGGACATACACCACGCCCGTGGTCACGTCGGCGAGTTGGTTCGACGCACGCATGATGATCTGCTCCTTCGTTTCACGAGGGACGTCTTCCCCAACGGCCTGGTGAACCGAGTGATCACAACACGTGTGTCCTGCGTGTCTATTGTGCCCTGTGGGACAGGTGTTGCGCTAGTCTGCGCCGAATTCTGCCAGGACTTCATTAGAGATGGCGGGCCAAAGCGGGAGCGCCCAGTCGCCGAAGGCGCGGTTCGTCAGCACCACCAAGGCCAGTTTCGCGTCCGGATCGACCCAGGTGAAGGTCCCCGACTGGCCGAAGTGACCGAACGTCGCCACGCTGTTGGCGGTGCCCGTCCAGTGCGGTGACTTGCTGCCGCGGATCTCGAAGCCGAGGCCCCAATCATTGGGCCGCTGCGTCCCGTAGCCGGGCAGAACGCCCGCAAGACCCGCGAACTGGACGGTCGTGGCCGCCGCATGCATCTGCGCCGACACCGTGACGGGGTGCAGCAGGTCCGCGGCGAACCGCACCAGATCGGCCACTGTGGACGTGGCGCCGTATCCCGCGGTTCGGGCGCCGCCGCCGAGTGCCGTGGCAGGCATGCCGAGCGGATCGAACACCGCCGCCCTGAGATAGTCGCCGAACTCGATTCCGGTGGCTTCCTCTACGGTCTCGGCGAGCACCCGGAAGCCGACGTTGGAGTAGATCCTGCGAGTTCCCGGCAGCGCCAGCACCGTGTAGTCGAGCATCGCCAGGCCCGACGCGTGGGCCAGCAGATGGCGCACCGTCGCGCCCGGCGGACCCGCGGGCGTGTCGAGCTCGACGGCCCCCTCTTCGACGGCCACCTGTATCGCGCGCGCCACCAGCGGCTTTGTCACCGAGGCCAGCTCGAACCGCCGGCCGGTGTCGCCGTGGCTGGCAAGCACGCCGGAAGTCCCGACCACCGCGGCAGCGGCGGCCGGGACCGGCCAGTCGTTCAGAGCGTCGAGGGCCGCCATCGAGCAGCAGCCTATTCGGCGCTCCACGCGCCGACGATTTCGGCCACATGCCGCACGTCCGTGCCGCAGCAGCCGCCCAACACGGTGACCGCGGGCAGCCGATCCCGCAGTGCGGCGTGCTGCACGCCGAGCTCGTTCGGATCGCCCGCATCGAGTTCGGTCGCCTCGTCGAGTTCGGCGTGGCTTCGGGCCGACGCGTTCGCGCGCAGTCCGACAATCCGCTGGCGCCACGCTCCCACCCGTGCCAGCGCACCCGAGAAGTGGGTCGGGTGCGCGCAATTGACCATGAAATAGGCAGCGGCACCGTCGGTTTCGGCATCCACCTGTTCGATCGCCTCATGCAGCGGCTGCCCCGTCGGCAGACTGCCGTCGGTCTCGACGGTGAACGAGATGGCCGACGGAATGCCCTCCGCCACTGCAGCCCGCACGAGGCCGATCGCCTCCGCGGCGTTGGTCATCGTGATCGCGGTGACCTGATCAGCCGACGTCGATGCGAACGTGCCGATCTGGACGGCGTGGTAGTGCTGGGCTTCATCGGGTGTCATAGCCGCACCGGGGTCGTAGCCGTCGCCGCGTGGACCGATGCATCCGCTGACCACGGCGATCAGGCCGTCGGCTGTCGCGGCCGCCCGTACCTCCTCGGCGAGTTCGACCGCGGCCCGATTGATGGCGTCGAGCCGCTCCACGGAGTAGCCAAGCTGACCGGCCCAGTCGGGGTTGGCGCGCCAGGTCGGGGTCTCCACCACGAACCCGGCGCGGTGCATGCGGGCGATGCCCAGGTAACCGTCGTAGTAGCGGCGCAACCGTGCCCTGCCGCCGACATTCTCCAGCAGCGGGAACGCGGCGAAAGCCGGCAGGTCGAGGCCGTCGTGGAAGACCAGCTCGGTTTCCAGTCCCCCGTCGGTCACGAACAGGCCCGGACCGCGCAGTTGGGGTAACGCGCTGCGGCACGCGTGGGTATGGGCGTCGGTGGTCATCGGTGTCTCACTTTCGGGCGATGTAGTAGAAGTTGAACGGGTCGGATTCGATCTCGCGGACCTGCACGTCGCCGAAGCCCGCGTCCGCCAGCATCGATGTCGCCAGTTCCCGGCCCCAGCAGGCGCCCAGTCCGTCACCGCCCAGGCCCAGCGACACGCTCATGCAGTGCATCGTCGAAGCGGTGTACAGGTAGGGCGTGAACGGCACGCCGACGTTGTTCTCCAGTCGGCTCGACGCCTTGATGTCGGCCATCAGGAAGGTCCCGTCCGGCCGCAGCGCGCGGTGGATGTTCCGCAGCACGCGAGCCGGCGCGGCCTGGTCATGGATGGCGTCGAACGCGGTGATGACGTCATAGACACCGGTGGCATGGGTGGCATGGGTGGTGTCGTAGTCCGCAACGTCCCTGGCTTCGAAAGCCGCGTTCGTCAACCCCAGTCTCCACGCCTCGGCGGCGCCGACGACGAGGCCCTCCTCGGAGAAGTCGATCCCGGTGAACCGACTGGCCGGGAACGCCTGCGCCATGACGTTGACGGCATGGCCGCTGCCGCAACCGAAATCGGCCACGTCCGCCCCGCGGCGAAGCCGCTCGGTCACGCCTTCGGCCAGCGGGAGGATGACGTCGATCAGGGCGGCGTCGAACACCGCGCCGCTGTCCTCGGCCATCAACTCGTGAAACCGCGGGTATTCGCTGTAGGACAGTCCCCCACCGGCGCGGAAACAGCCGATCACTTTCTGCTCCACCTCCGCCAGCAGCGGAATGAACTGGGCGACGCGCGCCAAGTTGTCGGGTCCGGCGGTCCTGGTGAGCACCGCCGCGCGATTGGTCGGCAAGGAATACGTTTGTGCCGCCGGGTCGAAGTCGACGATGCGGCCGGCGACGACGCCGCCCAGCCATTCGCGCACATAGCGCTCGTTGAGACCGGCGGCATCGGCGATCTGATGACTGGTTGCCGGCGGAAGCGCGGCAAGTGTGTCGAAGAGCCCGGTCTGGTGTCCGATGGACAACAGAATTGCCACACTCGCGGAGTCGATCGCTGCGACGATTCGTTCGGCGAACTCCTCGGTCGCGTCAGTGGTGGTCGCCGGAATTTCGGTCAGTGTCGTCATGGCCGAAACGCTAGGCCGTCGGGTCTGACCACCACATCGGCCAAATCATGCAAACTCGCCACCGGCCAGTGGCGCAGATCATGCAGGCTTCTACTGCAACAGGTTGTGCGCGTACGCCCACGACACCGCCGCGGTTCGCGTGGAGACGCCGAGTTTGGCGAAGATGTTGGCCAGGTGGCGCCCGACCGTCTTTTCCGACAGGTACAGCTGCTGGGCCACCTGCTTGTTGGTGGCGCCCTCGGCGATCCGCGCCAGCACCTCCCGCTCTCGCCGAGTGAGGCCACCCGGCGCCGTCGATCCGCAGATGCCCGCCCCCCCGACACCGAGCTGGGCATAGATGGATTCGGCGGTTGCCGCGTCGGCCGAGGCGATCCGATCGTCCCCGAGCCCGCGGTGCGCCACCGCCATCCACTCGTATACCTCGGCGGTTTCATACCGCGACCGCTGGGTGCGGTACTCACGCAATGCAGCCTGCAGCGAAACCAACGCCGCCTCGAACTCACGCCTGCGCACCTGCAGAGCGCCCCTGGCGTGCGCGGCCCAGGCCCGGAAACCCGGTGTGTCGAACGCCGACGCCCCCGATTCCAATTCACGGCAATAGCTTTCGGCCTCGTCGACGCTGTCGCGGCTCAACGCGATCTCCACCGCCGCGTGCAGCAGCCGGATCCGGAGCAGCCTGTCATCACCGGCGAGCGCCACCCGGATCGCCGTCCAGGCACCCTGCGAATCGCCCTTCCGGCACATAAGTAACGCCTCGCCCGGTTGCGGGTCCATGCCGAGGGCGCGGACCTTGGCGAACGCGGCGGTCGCCGCGTCGTCGTCACCCAGCAACCGGCTCACCTCGCCGAGTTGGTAGAAGCCTTCGGCCGCTGCCCACACGTTGACCTCTTCGAGAGCACGGCTTGCTGTCGCGAGTTGATCCTGCATCTCGCGATAGTCGTCGGTAGCCACGCGAACCTGCAGGCGGTGCACGTCGCACACCCCGCCGTAGGGCAGCGAACCCGACACACCGCACCACCGTTCCATGGCCTGCGTCCAGGACTGCATCCTCGGATGGTCGGCCAATTTGTGGCAGTGGTGCAGAACCGTGCAGTAGATGTCGCCGGCCCATTCGATCGGAACCTCGCCGGCGAGCAGAGGCAGCATCGCCTCGTCGATCTGCGCATAGCCCTCGGCGGTGCGCGCATGCAGGATCGATTCGACACCGCCGGCGATCAGGCCGAGCGCGTGGATCGCCGGCACGTCGAGTCTGCGGCCGAGTTCGCGCAACTCACCGACGTGCACCGCCAGGGCGTCGACGTCTCCGGACACCGCCGCAACCGCGGCATCCAGATAGGCGAGATAGCCGTGCGGGACCCCTCCCGTCGAGCCGGCGAGCAGCCTGCGGGCGCGATTCATCCAGCCTTGCCCGATGTTGAGGTCGCCGCGCACCAGCCACGCGAGGGCAAGCTCGTTCGCCTTCATCGCCGCGGCCATCGGGTCGGTGCGGGTGAGCTGCGCGTATACCCGCTCAGCGGCACGGCTTGACTCCTTGACGTAGCCGAGCCGCCAAGCGGCGAATGCCAGCGCCTCCAGGTCATCGGTGGCCAGCGGCGCGGCTTCGCCCGCCCGGGTGTACGCCTCATAGCTGGCGCGCCAATCCCGGCGCTGATGCGCTGCCCGTGCGGCAACGAGGAGTTCGGTCGTGGAGTACGCGAGCATCACCAGCCACGATAGCTCGCTGGCGGGCCGGCGTCGGCTTCTCCGCTCTGCGACCGTGTCACGGGTGCGCGCTACGTTGTACCCATGAGTCAGACAGTCCGCGGCGTAATCTCGCGTGCCAAGAAACAGCCCGTCGAACTCGTCGATATCATCGTGCCCGCCCCCGGGCCCGGCGAAGTGGTCGTGGACGTCATCGCCTGCGGCGTCTGCCACACCGACCTGACCTACCGCGAGGGCGGCATCAACGACGAGTATCCGTTCCTGTTGGGGCATGAGGCCGCGGGCACCGTCGAAGCCGTGGGCCCGGGAGTGAACCACGTCGAGCCCGGTGACTTCGTGATACTGAACTGGCGTGCGGTGTGCGGGCAGTGCCGGGCGTGCAAGCGCGGCCGGCACTGGTACTGCTTCGATACGTTCAACGCGACTCAGAAGATGACGTTGACCGACGGTACCGAGCTGACCCCGGCGCTCGGCATCGGCGCATTCAGCGACAAGACGCTCGTGCACCAGGGACAGTGCACCAAGGTCGATCCCGCCGCCGATCCCGCGGTCGCGGGTTTGCTGGGCTGCGGGGTGATGGCCGGATTGGGAGCCGCGGTGAACACGGGAGCGGTGACCCGCGACGACACCGTCGCGGTCATCGGGTGCGGCGGCGTAGGAGACGCGGCGATCGCGGGCGCCCGACTGGTGGGGGCCAGAAGGATCATCGCAGTCGACACCGACAACAAGAAATTGAACTGGGCGCGCGAGTTCGGGGCCACCCACACGATCAACGCAGGGGAACTCGATCCGGTCCAGACCATCCAGGACCTGACGGACGGATACGGCGCCGACGTCGTCATCGACGCGGTGGGCCGCCCCGAAACCTGGAAGCAGGCGTTCTACGCCCGCGACCTGGCCGGCACCGTCGTCCTCGTCGGCGTCCCCACCCCCGACATGACCCTGCAGATGCCGCTGATCGACCTATTCTCTCGGGGCGGATCGCTGAAGTCGTCCTGGTACGGCGACTGCCTGCCCGAGCGGGACTTTCCCACGCTGATCAGCCTCTACCTGCAGGGCCGGTTGCCGCTGGAGAAGTTCGTCTCCGACCGCATCGGGCTCGACGGCATCGAGTCGGCATTCCATCGCATGCACGACGGCGAGGTGCTGCGCTCCGTGGTGGTACTCAAGTGAGCCGCAAGTGAGCCCTCACACGAGCATGATGGGACGCGGCATCCAACGCGTGGTGACCCACGGCACCTTCGAACTCGACGCGGGCAGCTGGGATGTGGACAACAACATCTGGCTTGTCGGCGACTCCAACGAAGTCGTGGTCATCGACGCCGCACACGACGCCGGGGCCATCGAGGCCGCGGTCGGCGGCCGGCACGTGGTCGCGGTGGTGTGCACGCACGGGCACAACGACCACATCACCGTCGCGCCCGAACTCGGCAGGCTCTTCGACGCCCCGGTGTTTCTCAACCCGGCCGACGACATGTTGTGGCGGATGACCCACCCCGGCGACTCCTTCGAGCCGCTGGCCGACGGCCAGGTGTTCATCGGCGACGGCATCGAACTGCGCGCAATCGCCAGTCCCGGGCACTCCCCCGGCTCGACCTGCCTCTACGCACCCGATCTCGGCGCGGTCTTCTCCGGAGACACGCTGTTCTCCGGCGGCCCGGGCGCGACCGGGCGATCGTTCTCCGACTTCCCCACCATCCTCGGTTCCATCAAGGGCAAACTCGGCAAGCTGCCCGCCGACACGGTTGTCTACCCCGGCCACGGCGATTCCACCCGCATCGGGGACGAACTCGTGCACTACGACGATTGGGTGGCCCGTGGCCACTGACATGACGAAAGAGTGACCCGTGGCCACTGACCGATGATCGGGCGTCTGTTGGCGGTTGCGACCCTGGCAATCGCGCTCGTCGCCGCTCCGGCCAGGCTGCCGCTCGCACGCGCAGCGGCCCCGCACGTCGGTGTGTCGCAGACATCGCTGACCCTTGACGGCGATCCGTGGTGGCCGGTCGGCATGAACGCATACCAGCTGGGCACCAACTGGGACGTCAACACGGGCTGCGGCGCCCAGGTGGACCTCGACGACTATTTCAGCTCGCTCCCCCCACGGTCACTGACCAGGGTGCCGTTCTACGCGCGGATGGCGGTCAACAAAAAGTCGGGACGGCCGGATTTCAGCGCCCTGGATGCGGTGTTCGCTGCAGCAGCCCGCCATGGCCAGCTGATCATCGCGGTTCTCAGCGGCCACGACGGCTTCTGCGAAGACGAATACCCCAAGGATCACGCTTGGTATGCCGGTGACTGGCGGTCCGACCAGCGCGGGTCGTCGATGACATACGCCGCCTGGCTGGACACCGCCGTCACCCGTTGGGCCGATTCGCCTGCCCTGGCGGGTTGGACCGCGGTCGGCGAACCCGAGGCATCGGACTGCGGCTCGGCCGACTGTGCGTGGCGCAGCCGCACCTGCTCCGCGGACGCGGCGGCGGTGTTGCGCGCTTTCTTCGACGCCACCGGAGCGCGAATACGCCAACTCGACCCGCACGCGGTGATCTGGAGCGGGATCGCCGGCGGCGGTCAGTGCGGATCGGCGGGCGACCAATTTGCGTTGGTGGCCGCGTCGCCCGGTGTCGACGTGCTGGAATACCACGACTATCACCCGAGCCCAGTGATTCCCGACGAGTTGGCGCAGCGCATCGCGCAGGCCCACGCGGTGGGCAAGCCGCTGGTGGTCGCCGAACTCGGCATGGAAGCCGGCTCGTGCGTACCGCTGGCGCAACGCAAGACCCTGCTGGAGGCCACTATCCGCGCCCAGCGCGCACGCGGTACTGCCGGTGTGTTGTTCTGGTCGTTCGTCCCCGACCCGCGGATGAGCCAGTGCACGCTCGACATCGGCCCGGGCGACCCATTGCACGCTCTGGTGGGCAACTCGGGGTGACAGCGCGCCGAAGCGCGGTACGGCGCGGACGGCGCGACTACCGTTTGCGGTAACCACAACATCGGTGAGGAGGTCGCCATGTCCGCAGCAGGCAACGATGCACCCGCCGGCGGAATGCTCCGCAGATTAGCGCTGCGCTACTGGGTCGCCTTGATTCTGGTTGCGCTGGCGGCGATCTTCATCGCCCAGAATCGCGAGACCGCCAATATCCACATCCTGTGGATCACCCTCGCCGCGCCGATGTGGTTGATCTTCACCGCCTTGCTGCTGGTGGGAACTCTGGTGGGCCTGCTGCTGCGTCGGCGCCGCCGGGGCTGACCGTGCCCGAATCCAGCATCGTCGTCCGCCCCGCCTCACCGGACAGCCCCTCCTACACTGCGTCGTCCCGGTTGCAGGCGGCCGGAATGCAGCCCGCGATAGACCTTTTCGTCAAGGCCGCCGAAACTGTGCCGATACCGAAGGCACCCCGGCTCATCGTCCTGGCCGATTACGGCGCCGCGAACGGGCACAATTCGCTGGTACCCATCTCCGCCGCCGTCGAGGTGCTGCGCAAGCGAATGCGCAAGGAACAGGCGGTCCTGATCGCGCACACCGACATTCCCGACAACGACTTCAGCGCGCTTTTTCACACCCTGTCCGACGATCCGGACAGCTATCTGCTCACCGACGACTCGGTGTTCGCCGCAGCGGTCGGCCGGTCGTTCTACAAGCAGATCCTTCCCTCGCGCAGCGTGACCCTCGCATGGAGTTCGTGGGCGATCCACTGGTTGTCGCGGCTTCCGGTCGCGATCCCCGACCACATCCTGCCGGCCTACAGCACCGACCCGGCCGTCCACTCGGCGTGTGCGCGCCAAGCGGCCGACGACTGGCACGATTTCGTCGCGTTTCGCGGCCGGGAATTGGTCGAGGACGGACGTCTGGTGGTGCTGACGATGGGTGTCGACGAATCGGGCAAACCGGGTCTGCGCCCGTTGGTCGAGTCGCTTTACGCGACGCTGCGAGAACTTGCGGACGTCGGCCTGATCACGTCCGAAGAACTGCGCAACCTCGTAATTCCGATCGTCGGCCGCAGCGAGGACGACTTCGTGGCGCCGTTTGCGCCCTCGGGCAAGCTCGAGGGACTATCGGTGGAGACGTTGGACGTGTTCCACGCCGAGGACCGGTTCTGGCGGCAGTTCCAGGTACACAAGAGCGCCGACACGTTCGGTGCCGAATGGGCGGCGTTCCTGCGGGTGGCGCTTTCTCCCGCTTTGGTGACGACGCTGAGCGGCGGTGCCGCGGATCCGAGGGCGGAGCAGTTCGCCGACCGGCTCGAACGCGGTGTCGCTGCCCGGCTGGCGGCTTGCCCTGAGCCGATGGTGATTCCCCTTGCCAGGATGGTGCTGGTCAAGAGCTCTCACACGGGTTGAGTGCACATCCGCGTCGGTGCCCACGACATCCGGCAGGCGCCATATGGACGCCGGGTAAAGGGCTCCGCACGTGACGTCACTCAGCGGAAAAGTCCCCTTGGTAACGGGCGCGCCGTCTGGGCTGGGCCCGGCGACCGCGGCCGTGTTGGCCGAACGAGGCGCGACCGTGTTCGGAATCGCCTGCGATTCGCTGCGGATGGCGGAGGTGTTCGCCGCCATCCCCGGCGGGCGTCATGCGTCGGTAGACATCGCGGACTCGGGCGCATGCCGGCCCGTGGTCGCGGCCTGCGTGGCCGAATTCGGTCGCCTCGACGTCCTGGTCAACGCGGCGGGCTGCCACCGGATGCGCCACACCGCGACGATTGACCGACGCGGCAGTGGGACTCCCATCTGACGCTCACTCTCACGGGGGCACTGGCCGTCGAATACAGCGCGGGGAGCGGCTTCGCGTCAACGCGGTGTGTGCGGGCGGCATGCTGGCTCCGCAGGTGACGGATCTCGCCGCGCCCGAAGACGTTGACTGCAACATGATCATGCGAATCGCCGCGCCCCACGCAACGATGATCCGCGCGACTCCGCCAAGGTGATCGCGTTCCTGGCAAGCGATGACGCCGTCGCCATTTCACTGCGCCATGTACCGGGGCCGACAACGGCAAGGGCGCAGGATAGCAGCGTCCTGCAGCCGCTTCCATGGGCGTGGCTGGTGTGACCTATGGGGTAGATGAGATACTCTGTGCGAAACTGCTCAAAGTTTGCCAAGGTCTTGCCGAGGCTTTGCCCGGAGAGTACTTTTGCGATGCCTGTCTAGGTGGAGGTGTGAAACAGTGGGCGCAGGATCGTTTGTCGGCCGCATCGGAGGGTTGGCTGTTGCCCTGGGCGTCGGGGCCGCGATGACGGCCGGAATCGGCATCGCCCGGGCGGATGGCACGAGCGCGGGCTCCCAGGGGTCATCGAGCGCGTCCAGTCCGGGAGACACCAACACCCGGTCGACGCCCAACGCGCGCACGTCGCCGAAGTCGCGCCCGTCGCTCCCCAAGGGACCGCTGTCGAAGGTCGCCGATCAGATACGCGATGGGTTGACGTCCGGCAACCGCGCTGCCGGAGCGAAGGCGAAGGCCGCAAAGCCCAACGCGCAGCCCGACTCAAGGCTGAAGCAGGACCGACCCGCACCGAAGCGCCAAAGGGACACCCGAGTCGCCCCCGCACCACCCGATTCCGATGTCGATAGCCTCGACACCGAGCAGGCCGCCATCCCATCCGAGCCGACCAAACTGGAACCGGCCCCTGATGCCACGCCGCGGCCCAAGGCCGCGCCGGCGCCCACCGAGAAGCGCACCGCGAATGCCACCAAACCCGCCCGCAAGGTCGGGGTACGTGCCGCGATAAGAGATTCCGGGGCATCGGGAGAGTCCGCCACAAGCGCAGATACGAAGCCGACCGCCACGAATGCCGGCGCGAAAGCCGGCGTGAAATCTGTCCTTGACAGCGGGCTTCCGGACGGTGCGCCGGCCAACGCGGCAACCCGGATCGACCAGGCGACGAAGGCGATCGCCGCATCGGCCGAGGAGGGCGCCCGAGAGATCGCCCCAGCGCTCGCGTCGGTCCGCCGGGAGTTCGACGTCCCGGCGATCACCGACATTCGCGCCGCGGTGAAATCCGCCACACGCCAATTCGTCTCTTTGGCTCCCCAGCAGACTGCACCGGCCGCCGCACCGCAGCAGCTCACTCCCCAGCTCGTCTCGGGTCGGCTCGTCTCGGGCCTGCTGGCCGCCGCAGGGGTGACGCCGTCTGCCGGCACCGGTCCGGTCATTCCGGCGCAGCCCCCGGTCCTGCTGGCGTTGGTAGCTTGGGCCCGCCGCGAATTCGAGCGGGCGATCAATCCCGCCGGCACCGCCGCCGTGTCCCTGGCCGGTGCCCAGCCGGTTGCCGCGCTGATGGCCGAGCCTGTCGCCGCCGCGGTCGTCGACCCGAACCTTCAAACGCCCAAGCCCACGGCTCCGGTCGTCGGCGCAACCACACCGCTTGGTTGGGTGACGGGACCGGGCATCACCACCGCCCCTTACGGAACGCCCGGTAACTATGGGATCGCCGGAACCGATCTTGGAATCATGTGGGACGACGGCTCCGGCCAGGTGCTGATGATCTTCGGAGACACCTTCGACCAGCCCAATATGCAGGGTGTCTGGCGGTCCAACGTGCTGCTGCGAACCGCCGACCACGATCTGTCCAACGGTCTGATGATTCAGGATGCGGTGATCAGCCCGGGCGGCGTCTACAGCGCCAACGAATGGTCCAACCGCTACGGCGCCACCCAGGTCATTCGCGACCCCGGCTTCCTGGGGCTCTTTGGATCCACCACGACGATCATCCCGACCGCAGCCATCTCGGTCACCGACGACGCGGGAAAGACCACGCAGTACGTGAACGTGATGTCCGTGCGGACATGGGATACCCCGGGCCGCTGGACCACCAACTGGTCGGCGATCGCCTACTCGACGGACAGCGGAACGACCTGGACGGTCGACCCGAACACGGTTCGTTCGTCGGGGTGGCTGCGTTCGAGCACGCCGTACGTGCCCGGCAACCAGAACTTCCAGCAGGGCGCCTTCGTTCAAGGACCCGCCAACGACGTCAACGCCGAGGGTGTCCAGTACGTATATTCGTTCGGCACCCCTTCGGGACGTGGTGGGTCGGCCTACGTCGCCCGGGTTCCGGAGAACGAGATCCGCAACCTCGGCGCCTACGAATACTGGGCCGGCGAGGACCGGGGGTGGGTCGCAAACGATCCCTCCGTCGCGGTTCCGGTGATCGGAGCCACCGACCAGGCCCCCCCGACCGGTTTCATCGGGTGGATCACCAAGGCGATCAACGATTTCATGGGCGGCATCGTTGTCGGGGGACTGACGGGCGGAAACGTCAGCGAGATTTCCCTCCAGTACAACCCATACCTGCGTAAGTACGTCGCGCTCTACACCGACGGCGGCAACAACGTGGTGATGCGGGTGTCCGACTCCCCACAGGGCACGTGGTCGGATGCGTCGGTCCTGGTGGCCAACAATCCGCTGTCATCGAACACCGGGATGTACGCGCCGATGATCCACCCGTGGTCGGGTACGGACCGACTCGGTGCGAACAACGAAGACACGCTGTATTGGAACCTGTCGTACTGGGGGCCGTACAACGTCCAACTCTTGCAGACCGATCTCTCGCCGATGGGTGGGGCGTCGGGCACCATCGCGGTGTGACCGATGATGCGTCGCGTGGTGTGCGTGGTCGCTGTCGTTCTCGGCGTGGCCGGAGTCGACACCGCAAGGAGCAACGCGGATCCGGCTGGAGCGCAAGCTGATACGGCATGCGCGCCGGAACTCGACGGCGCGCTGACCAAAGTCGGCGCGTCGAATGCATTGTTGCGGTGCGGCGATGGACGGTGGCAGGCGTACGCCGAGATCTACCCGTCATCGGACCGCTGGCTCAGCGACGAAAGTGGGCTGACGGTTTACGGGCAGGGCCGGCGCAACCCCGAGCTTCTCGCCGGAGCATGGACGGCCTTACCCCAGAACGGTGAAACCCGGTGCGGAGCAGAGCAAGTCGATGTGGTCGGCGCCGGACTGCTCGGCGAGCCGCAGACCGTGGTCGGCGAGCCCGGGCAACCACTGGTGCTGCCGGTATCGGCCAAGTTGTTCAAGGTGACGCTGACGGGAAACTGCCTGTGGCGCAGAAACGGCTGACCGATCCGATGCGGGTTTGCCGGCCGCGTCGCAGAGTCTGGCGAACTGGTAACGACCGAACCGGTAACAACCGAGTCACGGTTCAGCGTGCCGCGGGCGACCATATCACCGCCAGTGCTTAACGTGCCGGTGGCGCTCGAACGACAGGCGCTGCAGGCAAGGGGAAGGCACGGGAACGGTCGTGGTAACGCTCGCTGGAAATCGTCGACTACGGACGATCCTGGTCTTCTTCGCCGCGTTGCTTGCGGTCGTCTTCGTCGTGACAGCCAAACCGCCACGAGCCACGGCATACTCCACCATCGCGCCCGTGGAGCAACTAGACGTTCCGTCACCGTCGATGGGCCGAAACATCCGGGTGGCATTCACGGGAGGCGGACCTCACTCCGTCTACATGCTCGACGGATTGCGCGCACAAGACGATGCCAACGGCTGGGACATCAACACCGCGGTATTCGACTGGTTCCATGGGTCGGGAATCTCGATGGTGATGCCCGTCGGCGGTCAGTCGAGTTTCTACAGCGACTGGTATCGGCCGGCCACGGGCAACACGGGCACTTTGACCTACAAATGGGAGACCTTCCTCACCCAGGAGCTACCGGCTTGGCTGGCCGCCAATAGAGCCCAGGATCCCCGGGGCAACGCCGTCGTCGGTGTCTCGATGGCCGGCGGCGCCGCGTTGACGCTGGCCATCTGGCATCCGGAGCAGTTCATCTTCGCCAGCTCACTGTCCGGATTCCTCAATCCATCCCAGGGTCTGTGGCCCACACTCATCGGGCTGGCCATGAACGACGCCGGCGGCTACAACGCCTACGACATGTGGGGGCCGTCAGGGGATCCGGCCTGGCCGCGCAACGATCCGATGGTCAACATCAACCGGCTCGTGGCCAACAGGACCGCGCTGTGGATCTACTGCGGCTCGGGCGCGCCGTCCGACTTGGATACCGGATCGAGCTTCACCGCCAACTTCAGCGCCCAGTACCTCGAAAACCTCACCTTGAACACGAACAGGGAGTTTCAGCGGAAGTACCTCGCTGCTGGCGGGCGCAATGCGGTGTTCAACTTCCCGCCCAACGGCACGCACAGTTGGGGGTATTGGGGTGCGCAAATCCAGGCAATGAAGCCTGATCTGGTGCGGATTCTGACCGCGCCCCCGCCGCCGCTGCCGCCGGTACCATTGGCGCCGCCACCAGCCCCGGCCCCCGGCGCGGCACCAGCACCCGTCGCGGCACCGGCAGCGGCAGAGCCGGCAGCAGCGCCTGCGCCTGCGGCAGCAGCGCCAGCGGCAGCAGCAGAACCGGCAGCAGCAGAACCGGCAGCGGCAGAGCCGGCAGCAGCAGAACCGGCAGCAGCGCCAACGGCAGCAGCGGCCCCCGCCCCCGCTGCGGCACCAGCGACAGCACCGGTACCCACAGCGGCACCAGCCCCCACAGCAGCTGCCCCGACCCCGGCAGCAGGCCGGTAGGGCGTCCGCGCGGTTCGGGACCACAGCCGAGGCGGCCCACCCGGGGAGCAACGTCACCAACTCCCCCGACCGGCGCCTGCTTCGCGGATACGCATGATGACCTCGGCTCTCGGATCTGCGATGCGGTTCGCTGCCAGTTGCCCACTTCATAGTCGATCGCATCCCGCGCGAACTCGAACACCTCTGTCACCAGGTCGAGTTCACTGTCTCCCGCGAACCGCGAAAGCATTTGCCGGCAAATTGATTTGGGGATAGGAGAAGTCGCAGAATCCAGTCTCGGCCAGCAAGTCGTCGACGGGCCGGTTCTGGGAATGGCGCGAAACGTCTTCTGCCGCAACCCAAATCGTCCGTTAATCGCGAGTCACGTGTTCCCCGTCTGAGCCGGATCGTCTCCCACCCAGACGGGTCGGTTCCGCGGTATGGGCCTTGCATGAGTACCGGAATACGCGATCGGGCGGCACGCCTCGCCGGCCGCGTGGCGGACGACGGCCGCATCCAGGCCGTCCGCCGTTGAATCACGTAGGGCCCTACTCTATTCAGCGCGCCGACGGACGGAGCAGTCTCGAATCCGTGTACGCGCCAACCTGGATATCCACTACGCGCACCCGCCGATCGGGAGGCGCAGCCACCGATGCGAACCGGTCCGCCGGAGCGCTGCAGCACACGACGTTCGTGCGCTGGGTCTGGGGGGCTGCCGTGGTGAGCGTCTGCGGTGGCGCGATCATCTTCGCGTTCCTGGCATTCGCCGCGCCGATCCTGCTCAGCCCGGTTGAGACGCAACGCATGTTGCTGCGCTGCGGCGCCGCGGTGGCGGTCTTCGTGATCATCGCCTCACCGACGCTGCTGCGCATCCGGCGGCGCCGATTCGAGCAGAGCACCGCATGGCTCGGGGAGGACCGGGCGCCGACGGTCTCCGAGCAGCGCATGACGCTCGACGCGCCCGCCGAAGCGGTCCGGGTGTCGGCCGTCGTATGGACCGTCTGCGCCGTCGCTTTCGCGCTCCTAGGAGCGACCGAGACGCTCTCGATCCCGCTGTACATATTCTCTGCCGTGTTGCTGGGCGGGGTCAGCACCAGCGCCGTTCTGTACCTCGTCGTCGAACGGGTGATGCGGCCGGTGTCGGCGCGGGCGCTGCGCGGTGGAGCACCGGCAAGCCACGTCGGCCCGACCGTCCAGCGGCGGTTGACCATTGCGTGGACACTGACGACCGGAACACCGCTGCTCGGTGTGGCGATACTGGCGCTCGGCTACCTGCTGGGGGTCGGGTTCCGGGCACAACGGACATTCGCCGCCGTGCTGGTGCTGGTCGCGGTCGCCTTGGTTGTCGGGTTGTTCGCGCTGGCGGTCGCCGTGCATTCGGTGGCCGAGCGCCTCAGCGCGCTGCGTGCGGCGCTGGCCCGGGTGCAGGATGGCGACTTCGGGGCTCGCGTTGTCGTCGACGACGCAAGTGAGATCGGACAGCTCCAGGCGGGCTTCAACGCGATGGCGGCCGGGTTGGTCGAACGGGAACGCATCCGCGACGCCCTCACCACCTATGTGGACCGCGATGTCGCCGAGCACATCCTGCGGGCGGGCCAGGCACTGACCGGTGAAGAGGTCGACGTGACGATGATGTTCGTCGACGTCCGCGGCTTTACGTCCTTCGCCGAAGCATTGCAGCCGGCCGACGTGGTCGCCACCCTCAACCGGCTGTTCGAGCGGATCGTGCCGCTGGTCCACCAGCAGGGCGGCCATGTCGACAAGTACGCCGGTGACGGCCTGCTGGCGGTGTTCGGCGCGCCCCGACGATACGCCGACCATGCCGATCGGGCGCTGGCCGCGGCGCTGGGGATCGCCGACGCGGTGCGCGACGAATTCCACGGCACGTTGTCGGTGGGCGTCGGGCTGAACTCGGGGCGGGTGGTCGCAGGCAACGTCGGCGGCGCCGGTCGGCTCGAGTTCTCGGTGATCGGCGACGCCGTCAACGTCGCGGCCCGTGTCGAATCGGCCACCCGCCAAACCGGCGATCCGGTTCTGCTCAGCGACCAGACGCTGGGGATGCTCACCGACGCGGGCGGAGACTTCGTCGAGCGGCCGGGGCTGGTCCTGCGCGGCAAGACCGCACCCGTGCAGATCTTCGCGCCGGTGTCCTGAAACGGCCGATGAAGACACCGACGAACACGAGGAAGGTCGGTGCGGCGGTCATACCCCGCAGACCGCACATGCCGATACGATCTCGGCCATGACCGGCACAGCCGTCGGAGACCGGGGTGTCGAGGAGGCCCGCGGAATGTTCATTTCCCACCGAAACCGGGTGCTGGCTGCGCAGCTGGCACTGGGCGCTGCGGTGCTGTTGGGCGCATGTGACGCGAGCGGCGGGACGACCGGAACCGGGCCCGCCGGTCCCACTGGCGCCGCTGGACCGGCGTCGCCCGCGCCGGTCACAGCGCAGTCGACCGACCCGGCGGGGTCTCTTGCGGCGGCCCCGCAACCCCGAACCGTGAAGTGGATCGACCTCGCCGCGGGTGACTGCCTTGCCGAACCTCCGCCGAG
Organism: uncultured Mycobacterium sp.; assembly: GCA_964511995.1. GTDB lineage: Bacteria > Actinomycetota > Actinomycetes > Mycobacteriales > Mycobacteriaceae > Mycobacterium. The sequence goes on along the minus strand of CAZEHT010000030.1, from coordinate 2,532 downwards.
CGATCCCGGGGTGGTGATGGTCACGGTCGTCGACTGTTCCATGCACCACGCCGCCGAGGTGTTTCTTCGCGTACCGGTGGAGGTCAACGCCGCCATCGCCGATGTCGCGAACGCGGAATGCTCCGCGGGGCTTTCCGAGTACACCCGGGGACCCGCCGCGGGCAGCCCGTTGTCGGTGGCTTACCTGATCGACTCCAATCAGGACCGCACCACGGCGAATCCCTTGCCCAGCACCGTCATCTGCCTGGTGCAAAACACCGGCGGCGCGCCCATGACAGGATCCATCCGACGCTGAACGGCTCCGACATACCCTGGCACAGTCAGCACCACCACGCATTCCGCGCGATGCTTTTCAGTATTCGTTCACATCGCGGACGCAATTTCGGTGTCTGATGTAACACAGGGGTGACTACAGTGACTCGATCCCCTAGAACTGATCGCAGTTGGAGGAGCACGTGACCGAGGTCGTCAACCCACCATCCGAACAACCCGCGGCCATCAACGGTGCGTCGCTGGCGGACGAGGTCCGCACCGGGCTGACGGCAGAGGCGCTGCGTCGGGCCGTCTCCGACCACCTGGTCTACTCGATCGGCCGGCCGGCTTCCGCGCTGGAGCCCGCACACTACTATCGCGCGCTGTCGCTGGCGGTTCGCGACCGCATGCAGAAGCGCTGGATGGCCACCACCCAGACCTGGCTCGACCTATCCGCCAAGGTGACGTGTTACCTGTCGGCCGAGTTCCTGATGGGCCCCCAGCTCGGCAACAACCTGCTCAACCTGCAGATCGAGCAGCAGGCCCGGGAAGCCCTCGCCGAGCTGGGTCAAGATCTCGACACCATTCTCGCGTGCGAGGAGGAGCCCGGCCTGGGTAATGGCGGCCTCGGCCGGTTGGCCGCCTGCTACCTCGATTCACTGGCCACGCTGCAACGTCCGTCGATCGGCTACGGCATCCGGTATGAATTCGGGATCTTCAAGCAGGAGATCTCCGAGGGCTGGCAGATCGAGAAGACCGACAACTGGCTGTCCCATGGCAATCCCTGGGAGGTCGACAAGCCGGACGCCAACTATCTCGCCAACTGGGGCGGACACACCGAGGAGTACCAGGACTTCACGGGCAACTTCCGGGTGCGCTGGGTCCCGGACCGGATCATCAGAGGGGTCTCCTACGACACACCGGTGCAGGGTTACGGCGTCAACAACTGCAACACGCTCACACTGTGGAGCGCGCGGGCGGTCGAATCGTTCGCACTGGATGCATTCAACACCGGTGACTACTACAAGGCCGTCAACGAGGAGGTGATTTCGGAGACCGTCTCCAAGGTTCTCTACCCCAACGACGAGCCCGAGATCGGCAAGCGGCTGCGGCTGGCTCAGCAGTACTTCTTCGTCACCTGCTCACTGCAGGACATCCTGAACATCCACCTGAAACGGGCCGGACTGCCCCTGACGGCGCTCCCGCAGAAATGGGCCATCCAGCTCAACGACACCCACCCGTCGATCGCCGTAGCCGAGCTGATGCGGCTGCTGACCGACGAGCACCAATTGTCGTGGGACCGGGCGTGGGATATCACGGTCGCGACATTCGGCTACACCAACCACACGCTGCTGCCCGAAGCACTGGAAAAGTGGCCGCTGTCCATGTTCGAAATGTTCCTGCCGCGGCACCTGGAACTGATCTACGAGATCAACGAGCGGTTCCTGGAAGAAGTGCGGGCGAAGTTCCCCGATGACGACGAGCGAGTGCGGCGGATGTCGATCATCGGCGAGGAGGGCGGCAGGTCCGTACGCATGGCACATCTGGCCACGGTCGGCAGCCACGCGATCAACGGTGTGGCCGCGCTGCACTCGGATTTGCTCAAGGCCAGCGTGCTCAAAGACTTCTACGAGATGTGGCCGGAGCGATTCGACAACGTCACCAACGGAGTGACGCCACGCCGTTTCCTGGCGCTGTCCAACCCCGGCCTGCGGGAGCTGCTCGACGACACGATCGGCGAGGGCTGGCTGACCGACCTGGACAAGCTGCGCGAGCTCGAACAGTACGCCGACGACCCAGCGTTCCGGAAGCGGTGGCGAGAGGTCAAGCGTGCCAACAAAGCCCGGCTCGCCGAGTACGTGCACTCGGTCAGCGGCATCGAGCTGGACCCGTCCTGGATGTTCGATATCCAGGTCAAGCGCATCCATGAGTACAAGCGCCAGCATCTCAACGCCCTTCACATCGTGACGCTCTATAACCGCCTTAAGCAGAACCCGTCAATGACCATCGCGCCGCGCGCGTTCGTCTTCGGCGGCAAGGCGGCGCCGGGTTACTTCATGGCCAAGCGGATCATCAAACTGATCACCGCCATCGGTGCGACGGTCAATAACGATCCGTCAGTCAACCGGTTCATGAAAGTGGTATTCCTGCCGAATTTCAGTGTCAAGAACGCGCACCTGGTCTACCCAGCCGCCAACCTGTCCGAGCAGATCTCCACCGCCGGTAAAGAAGCGTCGGGCACCGGCAATATGAAGTTCATGATCAACGGCGCGCTGACCA
>CAZEHT010000029.1:24949-38129 GCA_964511995.1 uncultured Mycobacterium sp. | reverse complement strand
CAAAATATGCAGACAGGTGAGATTTTCGGCAACGGACACGTTGTCGGGGGAAAAATAGCCGCCGCGCGCGGACGAGTCGACAACACTTCGATCATCTACACCATTGATTGGAACAACACTGGTAAGGGTGGTCAGTACTCCGGACACTTTGATCCCAATGGTGGCTTTTCCGGGGCAACCGTCGACCTGGACAAGCCCGGCAGCCAGGCCACCTGGTTTTGCGAGCTGTGACGATTCGAGCCCATCGCCTCGAATCCTCGAGGGAAGCTATCCCGCAACCCATCCCGCCACCCACGTGACGGCCTCGTCCACGGTGGCAACCGTCGTCACCTCGGCGGGAAGGCCGGGCCGGTCGATCATCAGCACCGGCACTCCCAGCGCGCCGGCGGCGTCGAGTTTGGGTCGGGTCATCGCTCCCCCGCTGTTCTTGGTCACCAGCACGTCGATGTGGTGTTCGCGCAGCAGCGCATGTTCGTCGTCGTAGTGGTACGGCCCGCGGGAGAGCAGCACCCGGTGTCGGGCGGGCAGCACGGCCGGATCGGGCGGTGTGACAGCGCGGATCAGAAACCACGCGCCGCTATCTGCGAACGCCGCGGTTCCGGACCGGCCGGTGGTCAGGAACACCCGCGCGTACCCATGCCGAGAAACATGTTGAGCCGCTTGTTTATCCGATCCGACCAGGACGGCTTCGCCCGGGTCCCAGGCCGGCCGGGCCAACACCAGGTGCGGCATTCCCAGTGCGGCGCACGCCGCGGCCGCGTTGGCGGTGATCGTCGCCGCGTACGGGTGGGTCGCATCGATGACGGCGTCGATGCGGTTGTCCCGCAACCAGGTCCGCAATCCGTGCACACCGCCGAAGCCGCCGATGCGCACCGGGCCGGCGGGCAGCGCCGGATCGGGAACCCGGCCGGCCAGCGAGCTGATGACATCGACTCCGGTTTGAAGGCGGGCGGCCAGCGCGCGGGCCTCGGCCGTGCCACCGAGCACCAGGATCTTCAATGCCGCGCGCCCCTGCGCCGTTCCACCGAATACAGGTAGCTGTCGGCGAACCCGTGCGCGGTGAGCGCCTCGCCCACCACGATCACCGCCGTGCGGGTGACGCCCGCCCCCTTGGTTTGCGCGGCGATACCGCCGAGGGTTCCGCGCAGCACCACCTGCTGCGGCCAGCTAGCGAAAGCGACCACGGCCACCGGTGTCTGCGGGCGATGGCCGCCGGCCAGCAATTCGCCGACGACCGTGTCGATCTGAGCGGCGGCCAGGTGCAGCACCAGCGTCCCGCCGACCGCCGCGAGAGTGCGCAGGTCCTCGCGCGGCGGCATGGCGCTCGACAGGGTGGCGATCCGGCTCAAGACGACGGTCTGCGCGACCCCGGGCATGGTGAGTTCGCTGCCGAGCACTGCCGCCGCGGCGGCGAACGCCGGCACACCGGGCACGATCTCGTAGGAGATGGCGAGTTCGTCGAGGCGGCGGCACTGTTCGGCCACGGCGCTGTACAGCGACGGGTCGCCGGAATGCAATCGGGCGACGTCGTGACCGGCGGCCTCAGCGGCGGCGAGTTCGGCGACGATCTGGTCGAGATTCAGCGGCCCAGTGTCGACGACGCGGGCGCCCGGCGGACACAGCTCAAGCAGGTCGGCGGACATGATCGAACCGGCGTACAGGCACACCGGACACCGTTGCACCAGCCGCTGGCCGCGCACGGTGATCAGGTCGGCGGCGCCCGGACCGGCGCCGATGAAGTACACCGTCACGGCTTTCGCACCGTCCATTGGGTCACCGGCAGGGCCGGGTGCCACCCGGTGAATCCGCCGATCTGCTCGCCCCGGTAGTGCTGAAACCTGCGGAGCTGGCCGCCGATATCGCAATAGCGCTGCGCCAGAACGGCTTCCGATTGCACCGTGACGGCGTTGGCGACCAGCCGGCCTCCCGGCCGCAGAGCGTCGAGGCAGGCGTCGAGCAGACCTGGTTGTGTCAGCCCGCCACCGACGAAGATCGCCGACGGCCTGCGCAAGCCTTCGACGCCGCCACTGGTCAGAACCGCGTCGTCGAATGCCTCCGGCGCCGCACCGCGGACGTCGATGGCGACTCCGTGCGCAGCCGCGTTCGCGGCGATCCGGGCCCGGCGCGCCTCGTCACACTCGAATGCCACCCCCCGACAACCCGATCCAGTGCGGCACCATTCGACGGCGACACTGCCGGAGCCGGCGCCGACGTCCCAGAGCAGCTCACCGGGATGCGGGGCGAGCGCGGCGAGGGTGACGGCCCGCATCATTTGTTTGGTGATCTGGCCGTCGTGGGTGAAGGCGTCGTCGGGCAGTACCGAGAGCCGGCGCCGGTCTGGCAGGTATCGCACCGCGACGACGTTGAGGTTGTCGACGTTACCGGGCGGCTCGGCGGCCCATTGCCGGGCGGTTGCATGGCGACGCCGTTCCGAAGGACCGCCGAGTTGCTCCAGGATGCTCAGTTCCGATTCACCACGGCCGGTTTCGGCGAGTAGCCGGGCGAGCTCGGCAGGCTCGGCCCCGTTGCGGCACAGGACGACCGCCCGACCGCCGCTTCGGATCGCGGTGTGCAGCGGCGCGGTCATGAGGCTGATTACCTCGGTGTCCTGCACCGCCCAGCCCAGCCGGGCGCAGGCCAGCGTCACCGACGACACGTGCGGCAAGACGGTAACCCGGTCCGTGCCGATCACGTTGATCAGCGTGCTTCCTATCCCGTGCAGCATCGGGTCCCCGCTGGCGACGACGTGTACGTCGCCGGGGTCGTCGCGCAGAGCGCTGAGCGCCGAGCGCAACGGCGACGGCCACTGTCTGCGCTCGGCCGAGACGGTGGTGCCGAGCAGATCGAGCTGGCGCCGCGACCCGTAAACCACGCGCGCCCTGGCCAATTCCGCACGCGCCGCGGCCGAGAGTCCCGCCATTCCGTCGGCGCCGATCCCGACGACGACGATCACCGGGGCATCCTGCGCCACAGCGCCTGCGGCACGAACCGCGTCGCGAAGATCAGCGGGCGGATCGCCCACGGCACCCACACCGCGCGCTTTCCTCGGGCCAGCGCCTTGGCGGTGGCCTCGGCGACCTGTGACGGCGTGCTCGACAGTGGTGCAGGATCCATGTTCTGGGTCATGCGGCCGATGACGAACCCGGGACGTGCGATCAGCAGCTGGACGCCCGAGCCGTGCAGCGCGTCGGCCAGGCCGCTGGCGAAGCCGTCCAGGCCCGCCTTGGCCGAACCGTAGACGTAGTTGGCGCGCCGGACTCGCCCGCCGGCCACCGAGGAGAAGACCACGATCCGGCCCCGGCCCGCCGCCCGCATGCGTTGGGCGAGCAGCGTGAGCAGGTTGACCTGGGCCACGTAGTCGGTGTGCACGATGGCGACCGCGTGAGCGGCATCGTCCTCGGCCCGAGCCTGGTCGCCGAGGATGCCGAAGGCCAGCACCGCGGTGCCGATGGGGCCGTGCGCGGCGATGATCTCGGCGATCACCCGTGCGTGGGAAGCCAGATCGTCGGCGTCGAAATCGACGACGTGGACCGCGACGGCGCCGGCGGCCCACAAGGCCGAGACCTGCTGATCGAGGCGGTGTCCGCGACGCGTGGTCAGCACGAGAGTCGCGCCCGGGGCCAGCCGTTGGGCCAGTTCGACGCCGATCTCGCTGCGGCCGCCGAAAATCACGACGACTTGTGCGCCCGTACCGCCCGTGTCTTTCATGGCTGCGATTATCACCTGCGCTAGCGTGAGCACCGATGACGAACGCGACCACCCGGCTCAGCACTGACGCCCTGACGTTCCTCACCGAACGGCACCTGGCGATGCTGACGACGCTGCGCGCCGACGGGTCGCCCCATGTCGTGGCGGTCGGGTTTACGTTCGATCCCAAGACGCACATCGCCCGGGTGATCACCACGGGCGGTTCGCAGAAGGCCGTCAATGCCGAACGCGGCGGGGTGGCCGTCCTCAGTCAGGTCGACGGCGCACGCTGGCTCTCGCTGGAAGGCCGAGCCGGAGTCAGCACCGACGCGGCCGCCGTGCGCGACGCCGAATTGCGCTACGCGCAGCGCTACCGCATCCCGCGGCCAAACCCCCGCCGCGTCGTCATCGAAGTGAGAATCGAGCGGGTTCTCGGTTCGTCCCAGCTGCTCGACCGCAGCACCGACGACGAATCGTGACGCCTGCTTGCGGTCTCAGCGCGCTGAGTCCGCAAGCGGCACCACCACGAGTTCATGCGGCCCGTGATTCACCGGTTCGGCGCCGTCCGCGCTGACGATCACGATGTCCTCGATGCGCGCCCCCCACTTTCCGGGGAAGTAGATGCCGGGCTCCACGCTGAACGCCATCCCCGGCGCCAGCTCCAGGTCGTTTCCGGCCACGATGTAGGGCTCCTCGTGCACCGACAGGCCGATGCCGTGACCGGTGCGGTGCACGAAGTGACCCGCCAGTCCGGCTTCGGCCAGCACGTCACGGGCCGCGGCATCGACCTGCGCTGCGGTGACCCCGGGGCGAACCGCCGCCACTGCCGCGCGCTGCGCATGCTGCAGTATCGAATATTGTTGCGCAACTTCAGGACTCGGCTCACCCAGGCTGTAGGTGCGGGTGCAGTCCGAGTTGTATCCCGGCTCGCAGGGCCCGCCGATGTCGACCACCACGATGTCACCGGCCAGTAGTTCGCGGTCGGACACTTCGTGGTGCGGGTCGGCGCCGTGCGGCCCGGAACCGACGATGATGAATGCCGCCTCCGAGTGACCCTCGGCGATGATCGCCGCGTTGATGTCCGCGGCGACGTCGGCTTCGGTGCGGCCGGGCACGAGGAACTCCGGGACTCGGGCGTGGACTCGGTCGATCGCGGCGCCCGCCTTTCGCAGCACGTCGACCTCGGCCGGATCCTTGATCATCCGCAGCGTGCGCAGCACGTCGGTGGCCAGCACGGGCAGCGTGCCCAGCCTGGCCGTCAGGGGCAGCAGGTGAAGCGCGGGCATCGAATCGGCGACCGCGGTGGCCGCCGGCGCGCCGCCCAGTGCGGCGACCACCAGGTCGTAGGGGTCCTCGCCGTCGACCCAGTCCCTGATCGACAGGCCCAGGTCGAGGATCGCGGATTCCTTTAGCGACGCCAGTTCCAGCCGGGGCACCACCACCGCGGGCTCCCCGCGGAGCGGGATGACCAGCGCGGTGAGCCGCTCGAAGGTCTGAGCGCGCGAGCCCACGATGTACCGCAGGTCGTGGCCGGGCGTGATGATCAGGCCGCTCAGCCCCGCGTCGGCGGTCGCCGCGGCGGCTGCCCGCAGCCGATGCGCGTAGACGGTGGCTTCGAAACGGCTGGGGCTCATGCTCCAAGGCTAGTTTGAGGTGTGCTCTCGGCCATGAAGGGCGGGTGCTGGCCGGTCCGTGTCAGGCGGAGGGACCGGGTCGAATGCGATCGGCAGGGTCACGGGTCCGCCCAGCGCGTTCACCTGCTTCCAAGGGGCCGGACCCGTGCAGCGGGCATTGGCATGCGTCGCGTCATCACCGCCAGGGCCTCGGCCAGTTCGAGGCGGGCGAGGTTGGCGCCGACCTGTCCGGACAGCCATGCCCCGTGCACGTCGTCGCGCTGACGTGCAGCGCCCGTCACCTCGCAGACCACAGCGACATCGGAGACGAGAGCGACGTCATCGACGTCATCGACGTCATTCTCAGCGACGGCCAGCTGCAGGCCATATGCACGGCAGATGAATGATGCATGTCGAGAAGGTGCGCCCAAACAGCTCAAAGCAGAACTCGGGCGTCGATTCGGCGTTGCCGAGCGATCCGCTGCTCTCGAGCGTAGAGCAGACCGAAGGTGAAGCCGTTTTCACCGGGGGTTGTCCCCGCCGCGATGGCGATTCGGCGCAGTGCCGCGGATGCTACGACGGTGTCCTGGTGCTCGCCAAGTACATCTTGAACACGCTTGTAATGCGCGATTGTTCGTTTCGCCGACTTGGGTTTGCCCAAGGGTTTCACCAATTCCGCAGCGTATCGGGCCCGTTTGGCGGCTTTACGCGCGCCGTGCAACATCTCATCATCTTCCGACTCGTTTGCCGCCGCGAGCCGGCGATCGGCCTTGCGCTCGGCGCGTCGCGCGCACTTGATGAGCGCACCCGTCCCGAGGTCGGCGAAGAGGGGAGCATCAGCCCGCCACCGCTGCAAAACTGCCATGATCGCCAAGTAGCGTTCCGAGTTCATCGCCTCGCTCACCTCGGCGCGTGCCGGCAACTCGATTTTCCGTAGATCGATGCGGATCCTCGGACGCACCGGCCCCACCACGAGCTCGTCGGGGAATTCGTCGAGGGCGCTCATGAACCGGCTGCACTGGACCTGGCAGTCGCGAACCTTGCCGAGCAGCTCGGCGAACCACCTCAACTCGTCGTTCATGTTGGCGACGGCATCCTCGTCCATTACTTTCTTGAACACCCGCAGGGTGCTGCGCAGCCGCCGGATTGCAACCCGGGTGTCGTGAATGGGATCCTCTCCGCGCCGCAAACCCACGTCTCCAGCCACCATCTGATCGATCTGCGCCGTCAAATACCTCGCCAGAGCCGACGCGGCTGCAGAGTGCTCACGGTCAGCCGGTGGAGGCGCGACTGCGTGTGCAAGCTTGGAGGGATATTGCGACGGGTGAGCGCCCGCCGCCGTCAGCCTCTTTCTCAGGCGCTTGGGAGTAACCGCTGTATGGGGTCCAAGCTCGACCTCGACCTCTCGCCAGGCCACGTGCCGGTCGTTAGCGTCGGCTGTGACGTGATCGTCGGCGAGTTCGGCCAGCAACTCCCGCTTGTCGTTGATCCGATAACGCTGACGCAGCGTGTGAATGTTGGCGATCTCGAACAAGGGTTTACCCAACGTGATACCGGTCAGGAGGTCGACAAGCTCACTGGGCGGGGCGTCCGACATTGGCCATTGCAGTTCGGTGCGGCCACCGGCGGAGGGGATCTTCAGCTGCCATCCGGTCTCGTCGCCACCCTCGCGCCGACGCAGCAGAATTCCGTGTTTTTCTAGGTCACGAAGTGGTGTGTCGTAGTAAGTATTGGCCATGTGTACCGTGTCGTGGGCGACCGTGCCTCCTTTCACGAGGTCGTCCAGGTCGGGCAGAGTGAACCGTTCATCGACATCCCATTTGGTTTCACGTTCCAAGATTTCGCGCATCTGAACCGGATTTCCACATCCCGCCGGTTTAAACGTTGCCGATAAGGCTGACGTTCCCGTGTCGCGCGCCACCACGATCCGCGCTAAACCGGGCTGATTGACCTCAGCGACCGCCACATCGTCGGCGACAACCCACGGACCCGAACACCCAATGCTCATCACGCAAGCACCGCCGTACCGGCTAGGTCCTGCGCCCCGCCGACGATGAAACCGCCACAACCCGTAACACCGCGCCCCGATCGTGGAAAACCTCTGGCTGAATCAGATTGGTTCGTCACAGTTCCTAAGCGCGGCTTGCCGGCTAATCGGGCACCCTGGGACGTATGGCTGCCTATGTTTCCAGTAGCGGGGAGTTCGACCGCGACACCAACTACATCACCACCCGCATCACCCGCGACGGTCGCGACGGTTATCCGGTGGAGCCGGGCCGCTACCGGCTGATCGTGGCGCGGGCATGCCCCTGGGCTAATCGCACGATCATCGTTCGCCGGCTGCTGGGTCTGGAAGATGCCATGTCCATCGGGTTCTGCGGGCCCACCCATGACGAGCGCAGCTGGACCTTCGACCTCGACCCCGGCGGTGTCGATCCGGTGCTCAAGATTGCACGTCTGCAGGATGCCTACTTCGCCCGGTTCGCCAACTATCCGAAGGGCATCACGGTGCCCGCCATCGTCGACGTGCCGACGGGCGAGGTCGTCACCAATGACTTCGCGCAGATCACGCTCGACTTTGGCAGCGAGTGGTCCGAATTCCACCGGGAAGGCGCGCCGGATTTGTACCCCGAACCGCTGCGCGACGAGATCGATGACGTGGCCCGACGGATCTACAGCGAGGTCAACAATGGCGTCTACCGGTGCGGCTTCGCTGGATCGCAGCAGGCCTACGACGCCGCCTACGGTCGGCTGTTCGCCGCGCTGGACTGGGTCAGCGATCGGCTGGCAACTCGGCGCTATCTGGTCGGCGAGACCATCACCGAAGCCGATGTCCGGCTGTTCACCACTTTGGCCCGGTTCGATCCTGTGTACCACGGGCACTTCAAGTGCAATAGGACGAAGCTCGATGAGATGCCGGTGCTGTGGGCCTACGCGCGTGACCTATTCCAGACTCCCGGTTTCGGCGACACGATCGATTTCGTCCAGATCAAGCAGCACTACTACATCGTGCATGCCGACATCAACCCCACCCGTATCGTGCCCAAAGGTCCCGAGCTATCCGGCTGGCTCACGCCGCACGGTCGGGAAGCCTTGGGCGGCAGGCCGTTCGGCGACGGCACACGCCCGGGGCCGACGCGAGAGGGCGAGCGAGTTCCGCGGGGCCACGGCGCGGGGCCGCAGTGAGTTGTGACTATGGACGCGAGGTGACTGAACCCGGATCCAGGTGAGATCCCGGCCAACCGAACACCCATCGAGGGACGGTGACGGCGGGCGGGCCATCGCCAAGGGATCGCTGCACACCGGCGGTGCAATTCGCCCTAGCGTGAGGTCATGACAACAGCCGACCAAGCCGACCAATCGTCAACCATCCCCACCTCCCGCAAAGTCCTCTGCTTCGTCTACGGCGCTATCGCTATCGCCGCGCTCATTGCGACGTGGAGTCAGAACCTCGCCTATGTCGACAAACCAGCCCGGTTCGTGCTCGACTTCATGAACGACTCCAAGGTGACACCGGCATCTCGATCGCTCACGGTCGACATTGTGCTGTTCTCTCTCGCTGCCGTAATCCTGATGGTGATCGAGGCCAGGAAGCACGGTGTCAGGTTCGTCTGGCTCTACATTGCGGGCGGATTCGCCATCGCCATCAGCGTCACCTTTCCCCTGTTCCTGATCGCCCGCGAATTACGCATGGGCACAGCCGAAGCGCCACGCCTGAAAACGACAGACACGATCCTGCTCGCAGTCCTCACTGTTGTGGTCGCGGGCCTGACGATATGGATAGACCTGGGGTGACGTTGAACCTCGTTTGCGCTTGCGCCGCCACCATCTCGTCAAAACACCCGACACGCTAACGTCCCTATTGTTCACGGTGGATGATCATGCTCGCGAAAGTCCTTGAGTCGCCACCAAGGTCAGGGTCCTCGCGTTGACCGCGACGACCGGCCAGGACGGCTCCGATCAGGGCTGTGGTTGGCTGGGCGGGTGACGCCCATGGTCAGTCCCCTCGTCCTGCTCGACGGCGCGAGCATATGGTTCCGGTCCTACTTCGGGGTGCCCTCGTCGATCACCGCGCCCGACGGCCGTCCCGTCAACGCGGTGCGCGGATTCTTCGACGCGATGGCGACCGTCATCACCCGGCGCCGTCCCGCGCGGCTGGCGGTTTGCCTGGACCTCGACTGGCGGCCACAGTGGCGGGTTGACCTGGTTCCGTCGTACAAGGCGCACCGGGTGGACGAGGAGATGCCCGGCGGGGTTCCCGATGCCGAAGTCGTACCGGACGACCTGACCGCGCAGGTCACCATGATCGTGGAGTTGCTGGACGCGTTCGGGATCGCCACCGCCGGAGCTCCCGGCTTCGAGGCCGACGACGTCCTCGCAACGCTGGCCGCGCGGGAACGTCGCGACCCGGTGATCGTCGTCAGCGGGGATCGCGACCTGCTGCAGGTGGTCGCCGACGAACCGGTCCCGGTGCGAGTGCTCTATCTGGGCCGTGGCCTGGCCGCGGCCACACTGTACGGCCCGACGGAGGTGGCTGAGCGCTACGGGTTGCCCGCGCATCGGGCCGGTGCCGCCTACGCCGAGATGGCGCTGCTGCGCGGTGATCCATCGGACGGCCTGCCCGGCGTGACGGGTATCGGCGAGAAGACGGCCGCGGGACTGTTGGCGCGGCACGGTACGCTCGACGGCATCCTCTCGGCGATCGCCGACCCGAAATCGTCTGTCGCACTGACTGTTCGGAGAAAACTGGCGGCTGCTGCGGACTACCTGCAGGCCGCCGAGTCGGTGGTGCGGGTAGCGACCGACGCCCCGGTCACGCTGTCGGCTGCGACTGACGCGCTGCCGTTGGCCGCCGCCGACCCGGCCCGGGTGGCCGCTCTGGCAGCCGCATACGGAGTGCGGTCCTCGATCGGCAGACTGCAGACGGCTCTCGACGCGCTGCCAGATCGCTGAACTTACTTAGGCCGGCCGACTTCGTAGGTGCCGTCGTCGTCCTGGAACGTGACCGTCACCTGACGCTTGGTGCCATCGATGCTGACTTCGCAGGTGAAGGTGTCACCTTTGCGCACCGTGGGGTTCTGGCCGTTGTTGCACTTGACGTCCTTGACGTTCGTGGCGCCGTAGCCGTTGGTCTCATCGGAGAGGATCTGCGCGACACCCTGCTGCGCCTTGTTAACGTCCAGTTTGGTGGTGACGAAGAATCCCGGCTTCCAGAAGCCCAGGATCAGCACGGCCGCCACCACGAGAGCGGCGAGCACTCCGAGAATGGTGCCCAGTGCGGCCAGCGAACGCTTCGACGATGTCTCCTCGCCGGTGGCAACGGGCGAATACTGCGGCTGTGCGTACTGCGCGTACTGGGGTGGGCCGGACTGCTGGCCGTAAGGCAGCTGACCGTAGGTCGGTTGACCATACTGCGGCTGGCCATAGGGCGGTTGCCCGTAGGTCGGTTGACCATACTGTGGCTGACCGTACGGCGGTTGGCCGTACTGCGGCTGACCGGTAGGCGGTTGCCCGTAGGGCTGCTGGTATACCGGCTGTTGCTCGTAACCCTGCTGCGGGTACTGGGGTGTGGCATACCCGGGCGGCTGAAACGACGAATAGTCCGGTGGCGGGGGGTAGTTCGGTGGCTGCCAAACCGACCCCTGCTCGCCCGTCGGCGCCGGTGGCTGCGGAGAGCCCTCGGCAGGCCGATCCGACCCCTCGCCGGGCGTCGCGGGGTCCTGTGGTCCGGTCATTCGTCTTCTCCTCAGTGTCCGCGTTGGCCTGGCCACGGTCGCGTCCGTCTCAACCGGCGTGTTTGCCCCACCCTACCCGTTGCCCAGGAACAATCCGGCAAGCCGTCCGCCTGCCGCTTCCCGTGTCGCCCCGCCCATGTTTTTCCAGGTGGAGACGTATTTCATGACAGGCACACCGCCCTGGCCGCCGCCGCTGCGAGCGATTCGGTCGTGAGTGGAACGGCTGGGCGAAAGGAAAAATCGAGAGCACCATGCGCACCCGGTGCTCGCCGGCCCTGAGGGAGCCGGCTGGATGCAGCGCGAGTCGATGAAGATCGCTCGACCGACATCGGTTCGAGGTCACCATCAACTACCTTTAACACGATCCGACAGGTCGTCTCACGGGGAGCAGCGTGACCGAGCAACTGACACCGACCCGCTCACCGGGCGGACTGAAGCCGGGGACCCGGCGCTACCTGGATTCCCTGAGTTCGCGAGAGCGCGACGCGGCCGGCCGCCGGCTCGCGGCGATGTCGCCGGCCGACATCGCCGGCCTCGGAGTTTCCGAACCGCTGCCGCTCGAACACGACTACGCGCTCAAGGACTGCACCGGCACACTGCCCGAACAGCTGCGGGGAACGCTGTACCGCAACGGCCCGGGCCGCTGGGAGGACTATCGGCATCGCCCGCTGCGACATCTGTTCGACGGGGACGGCATGGTGTCCCGTTTCGCCATCACCGACGACGGAGTCCGGTACCGCAACCGCTTCGTGCGCACCCGCCACTACCGGGGCAAGGGCGGCACCCGGCACCTGGGCACCCCCGCGCCGGGCGGATGGCTGGCCAACATGCTCGCACCCGCACCGCCGAACCTTGCAAACACCAACGTCGTCATGCACGCGGGCAAGCTGTTCGCCCTGTGGGAAGGCGGGCCGCCCCACGAACTCGACCCGACGACCCTGCAGACCCTGGGGCCACGTCGGTTCGGCGGCAAACTGCGCTGGATCGGCAGCTTCTCGGCACATCCGAACGTCTGCCCGAGGACCGGCGCGATGTACAACTTCGGCGTCGAGTTGTTCCCCTACCCGCACTTGAGGATCTACGCGACTTCCGCGTCCGGCACGCTTCGCCACGAAGGCTCGGTGCGACTTCCCTACACCGCCATGGTGCACGACTTCGCCATAACGAAAAGCCGACTGGTCTTTTTCATCTCGCCGCTCGTCGTGGACCTGCTACCGGTTGTGCTGAGACTCAAGACGATCGGTGACGCGCTGCGGTACCGGCCGGAGAAAGGCAGCCTGGTGATCCTCGTCGACCGCAATTCCAACCGCACGCGCATCATCGAAACCGAGCCGGAGCTGCACTTTCACCTCAGCAACGCCTACAACCACGGCGGTGATGTCGTCATCGACGCCATCACCTACGCCGACGGCGCCAATCTCGTCACTGCGATCAGCGATTTCCGCACGCGTAGCCTGCACGACTCGCCATCGGAATTCACCCGGTTCACCATCACCCCGAGCGGGCGGGTCAAGCGTGAACTGATCAGTGACACGGTGTGCGAGTTCCCCCGCCACCACCCCGAATACAAGGGGCTGGCACACCGATTCAGCTACATCGCCAGCCGGCATCGCCTGTCCACGCTCTACGACGGCATCACCAAGATCGACCTGCAGAACCAGAGCGAGCAGACCTACCAGGCCGGCGAACCCGGCAACAGCTACTGCGAACCGGTGTTCGCGCCCCGCCCCGACGGGGTGGGCGAGGACGACGGATGGATCTTGACCGTCGAATACCAGGCCTCCCTTGACCGGTCGCGACTGGTGGTATTCGACGCCCGGGATCTGCCGGCTGGCCCGTGCTACACCGCCGCGCTCGACCACCACCTCCCGCAAGGGTTTCACGGCAACTTCTACCCGGCCTGACCCCCGGATCAGGCCCAGATCAGGCTCAGATCAGCCTATGTCGATGGCGACGACGCCGCGGCGCACGTCGTCGATGGCCCGCTTGGCCGCTGCCCGCAGCGCGGGGTCGGGCGCGGCGAGCCTGACCTGGTCGAGCAGGTCGAGCAGTTGCCGGCACCACCGCACGAAATCCCCGGCCGACAACGCCGTTCCGGAGCCGCCTGTCTCTGCCGCCTCCAGCGCAGACGCGAGGTTGCCGGTG
>CAZEHT010000029.1:22184-24849 GCA_964511995.1 uncultured Mycobacterium sp. | reverse complement strand
CGTTCCGGAGCCGCCTGTCTCTGCCGCCTCCAGCGCAGACGCGAGGTTGCCGGTGATGGCCCAGCGATAGGCGGTTGCGACGAACCCTTCGTCGGGCTCACGGGACACCCCGATTCGGTGGCGGGTCTCGTCGGCCCGCAGCTGCCCGAACAGCTGCCGGGTGGCGGCCAGGGCACGCCGCAATCCTGCCGTCGGGGCATCGGTCAGCTGCGAGCCCGGGCCGTCGCCGCCGCGGGACTCGTAGACGACCGACGAGACGACGGCGGCCAACTCGGCCGGCGCCAGGGCGCGCCACGCGCCCGTGCGCAGGCACTCGGCAACGAGCAGGTCGCCTTCGCTGTAGATCCGGGCCAGCAGCCGGCCGTCGTCGGTCGCCCTTATGTCGGCTCCGTCGGAGCCGCCGGAAACGACATATCCGCGCTCGGAGAGCAGGCCGACGATGCGGTCGAACGTACGGGCCAGCGAGTTGGTCACGGCCGCGATCTTCTGGCGCAGCTGGGCATTGTCGCGCTCCACCCGCAGATAACGCTCGCCGGCCCGGGCCAGGGTCTCGCGGTCGGCGACGGAGTGGGCCGGGTGGCGGCGCATCTGCTCGCGCAGCGACACCAGCTCGGGATCGATATCGGGGTCGCTGCCACCGGCCCGTCCGCCACGCTTGCCCGGCACCGGAATCACCAATCCGGCCCCCGCGGACCGCAGCGCCGAGGCAAGGTCACGGCGCACCCGCGGCTGACGGTGCTCTACCCGCTTCGGCAGCGACATCGTCCCGACCCGTCCCGCCGCACCCGGGTAGTCCGCCGACGAGATGCGGCCGGCCCAGCGGTGCTCAGTGAGCACCAGCGGCCGGGGGTCCTCGTCGTCGGCGGCGGGTTCCAGCACGACGGCCAGGCCGCCGCGCTTGCCGGTGGTGATGTTGATGATGTCGCCGCGCCGCAACGAGGCCAGTGCCTCACCGGCCGCCCGACGTCGCTGTAGCCGTGACGAACGGGCCTGTGCGCGTTCCTTTTCCGAGATCTTCGCGCGCAACCTTACGTAGTCGAGCATGATCCCGTCGCGACCGCCCAGCTCGGCGGCGATCTCGTCGAGCAGCTTCTCCCCGCGTTCGACGCCGCGCACCAGGCCCACCACCGACCGGTCTGCCTGGTACTGGGCGAACGATCGCTCCAGCAGGGCACGTGCCTGCGCGGGGCCCATCCGCTGCAACAGGTTGATCGTCATGTTGTAGGAGGGCGCAAAGGAACTTTGCAGCGGGAACGTGCGGGTGGAGGCCAGCCCTGCGACCTCGGCCGGCTCCGCCGAGCTCTCGGCGGGATTCCATACGACGACGGCGTGGCCCTCGACGTCGATGCCGCGCCGGCCGGCGCGCCCGGTCAACTGCGTGTACTCTCCCGGCGTCAACGACACATGCTGTTCGCCGTTGAACTTCACCAACCGCTCAAGCACGACCGTGCGGGCGGGCATGTTGATCCCCAAAGCCAGTGTCTCCGTCGCGAACACCGCCTTGACGAGCCCCGCGGTGAACAATTCCTCGACCGTGTGCCGAAAGATCGGCAGCATCCCGGCGTGGTGGGCTGCGAACCCGCGCATCAAGCCCTCCCGCCACTCGTAGTAGCCGAGCACGTCCAAGTCGGAGTCGGCAAGATCGCCGCAGCGCCGGTCGATCACCTCGGCGATCCGCGCCCGGTCCGATTCGGTGGCCAGCCGCAGCGACGACCGCAGGCACTGTTTGACGGCGGCGTCACAGCCCGCCCGGGAAAACACGAACGTAATCGCCGGCATCAGCCCTTCCCGGTCCAGGGTGGTGATCACATCGGGCCGTGAAGCCGGCCGGAACATGCCCGGCGCACGGTTTCTGTGCCGGGGGTCGCGGCCGGCCCGTTCGCGGGGCGCCCAATCGGCGAGCCGGTCGGCTTCGCGGCGGTGCGCGATGTGGCGGACCAGCGCGGGATCGACGACGAGCGGGCGGTCCTGGCCGCTGTTCGCCTCGTAGTCGAACAGGTCGAAGAGCCGCTTGCCGACCAGCATGTGCTGCCACAGCGGGACGGGTCGGTGCTCGTCGACGATCACCGTGGTGTCACCGCGCACGGCCTGGACCCAGCCGCCGAATTCTTCGGCGTTGCTCACCGTCGCCGACAGGCTGACCACCCGCACCTCGGCGGGCAGGTGCAGGATCACCTCCTCCCAGACAGCACCGCGCATGCGGTCGGCCAGAAAGTGGACCTCGTCCATCACCACATGCGAAAGCCCATGCAGCGCGGGCGAATCCGCATACAACATGTTGCGCAGCACTTCGGTGGTCATGACCACCACCGGAGCATCGGCGTTTACCGAAACGTCGCCGGTCAGCAGTCCGATGCGGTCCGCGCCGTAGCGCTCGACCAGGTCGGTGTGCTTCTGGTTGCTCAGCGCCTTGATCGGTGTGGTGTAGAAACACTTCCGGCCGGCCGCCAGCGCCAGGTGTACCGCGAACTCGCCGACGACCGTCTTGCCGGCCCCGGTGGGCGCGCAGACCAGCACGCCGTGACCCCGCTCGAGCGCCTCACACGCCCGCTGCTGGAATACGTCCAACGCGAACGGCAGCGCGGCGGCGAATCGGACGAGCTCAGGTGATGTCGTCATGGGAGGTGCCGACGGGCCCCGTCGTGACGGTGGAGGGCGGAGTGAT
>CAZEHT010000029.1:0-22084 GCA_964511995.1 uncultured Mycobacterium sp. | reverse complement strand
GACAGCGCCGTGACTTGGACGTCGCTGCCCACCGAGAGCAGGAAATGCAGGGCTGTGGAGAGCACCAGGTAGGCCAGCACCGCGCCGGCGACAAAAAGCACCGCCGCCGAGCTGACGAACGCGAACGCGAACCTGCGTTCCTTCTTGTAGAGCCCGGGCGTGATGAACGCCCACAGTTCGTAGAGCCAGACGGGGCAGGCCAGCACCACGCCGGCCGCCAGCCCTACCTTCAGGCGCAGCATGAACTGGTCGAAGGGTGCCGTCGCCAGCAGCCGGCAGCCGCCGTCGGCGCTGATGTCCGCGCGCGATGACGGCGGAAGTGCGCAGTACGGCCCGCGCAGCCATTCGCCGAGGCTCTCCAACCCGAACACACCGTGCCCGTACCACAGGAACCCGAAAACGGTGGTCACCACGATTGCTGCGATCGAGATCAGCAAGCGGGTGCGTAATTCGCGGATGTGTTCGACGAGCGACATCGTCCCGTCGGGGTTGACTTTTGCGCGGCGGCGGCGCGGATCGAACCGCTTGAGAGCGTCGGGAGTTTTCACGGGCTTTTCACGGGCAGAGTCGGCTGACGCCAGACCGCAACGGCGGGCCGGCGCCGGGCGATACGCTCAGGCCGAGCGGGCGTCGGGGTCGACGGCCGGGGCCTCGACCCGCTCGGAGCGCACCGGGGTGGCGGCCGGTGGAGCAGGGCTGACCGGCGGATCCACTTTGTCGTTCTGTAGTTCCTTGACCTCTGCCTTGAAGATGCGCATGGACTTCCCGAGCGACCGGGCGGCGTCGGGCAGTCGCTTCGCCCCGAACAGCAGAACCATAACGATGATGAGAATCGCCCAGTGCCACGGACTTAGAGCGCCCAATTCGGTTACCTCCAGACGTGAACTCGCCGTGCGCCTCGATGCTACCCCGCACCGGCATAGGCGCCCAGCGCCGCGGCGGCCGACGTTCGCACCCGTTGCACCAGGGATTCCGGCGCCAGGACAACTACTTCGGTCCCGAACCCCAGCAGCAGGCGGCCGATCCACTCGTCGGAGGCATACGTCATCGTCGCCTCGATGGCGCCGTCGGCAAGCTCGCGCAGCACCCGCATCGGGTAGTAGTCGAACATCCACGCCGCTTCGGGCGCCACCCGCAGCGTGGCGGAAGGCAACGACGGGTCGGCGTCGAACAGCGAGGTGTCGGCGGGTTCCTGTAGCGCGGGTTCGGGCGGCGCGGACGGCTCGTCGAGCACCGTGGCCTCCACGATGCGGTCGAACCGGAACAGCCGTACGCCTTCGGCTTCGCGCGACCACGCTTGCAGGTAGCTGAGATCGTTGACCAACACCACCCGGATCGGGTCCACCGTCCGCGTCGACAGCGTGTCACGAGACGCCGAGTAGTACTCGATGGTCAGCGCCTGCCCGTCGCGGACGGCCCGGCGGACCGCCGTCGCCACCCGGTCCCCGGAGGGGGGCGACCCCGGCACCGAATGCACACTGTGGGCCACCGCGCCCGCAGCCGCCTCGATCTTGGCGATCGCGCTGCGCGCGGCGTCGGGATCGAGCACCCCGGGCACGTCGACCAGCGCGCGCAACGCCACCAGCAGGCCGGTCGCCTCCGGTGAGGTCAGCCGCAGCGGCCGGTCCATGCCGGCCGAGAAGATTACCTCGATGGTGTCACCGGAGAATTCGATGTCGATCAGGTCGCCGGGTCCGTAACCGGGCAGTCCGCACATCCACAGTTGGTTCAGGTCGTCACGCAGCTGCTTGGGTGTGACGCCGAGGTGAGCGGCGGCCTCCGCGAAGGTGATCCTGGGATTGGCCTGGAAGTACGGCACCATGTTGAGCAGCCGCACCAACCGTGCGGTCGGGCTGCTCATGACGGCTGCGCCTGGGCACGCAGCCGCCGCAGCACGTTGTCCCGCAGCGACTCGGGCTCGAGCACCACCGCATCGGCGCCATAACCGGCGATCTCGCGGGCGAGCCGGTCGCGACGGCCGATGTCGAGCTCGATCACCTCGCCGTCACGCTCGCCGAGCCGACGCGGCCCGATCGCCACCCCGGAGCGCCGCAGCGCGGTAGCCCGTCCGTGCGCGACCCACACGCGTGCCGACACCCCGCTCGGAGTCTCCCCCACCACGTCGGCGACGATGCGGCGAAGGTCGACGCCCTCGGGACGGGCCACCCGACCCGCAGGTCCGATCGCCTTCACCTCCGCGCCGATGCGGGAAAGACGGAACGTGCGCACGGCACCGCGATCGCGGTCGTGGCCGACCAGGTACCAGCGGCCCTTCTCGGTGACGACACCCCAGGGCTCGACGGTGCGCACGGTGTAAGGCTCGGTGCGCGAGGGCCGGTGGTCGAACTGGACGGCCTGGCCGGCGTCGATCGCCGACATCAGCACGCCGAGCACGTCCTCGGAACCGCGTAGGCCCGGAAACCCGGAATGCGCGGGAACCGGCGCGGCGGCATCGGCGTCGACGTCGACCCCAGCCGCACGCAACTTCAGCAACGCTCCCTGGGCGGCCGTCACCAGATCCGGCGATTCCCACAGCTGGGCGGCGACCGCCACCGCGGCGGCCTCGTCGGAGGTGAGCGCGATCTCCGGCAGCGCGTAGGCGTCGCGGTTGATGCGGTAGCCCTCGGTGGGGTCGAGCCGGGAAATCCGCCCCGTTTCGAGCGGGATGCCCAGGTCGCGCAGCTCGTTCTTGTCGCGCTCGAACATCCGCGAGAAAGCCTCGTCGCTGGGGCTGTCACCGTAGCCGTAGACGTTGGCGCGTATCCGTTCGGCGGTCAGATATCCGTGCGTCGCCAACAGCGCGATGACAAGGTTCATCAGCCGCTCGACTTTGGACACCGCCACGCAGGGCAGCTTAATTGTTCGGCGCCTCTTCCCGCCGTCTCGGCTGTCGGCCTCGTGTCACATGGAGGCGATGAGCCGCTTCACCCGTTCGTCGGACGAGCGGAACGGGTCCTTGCACAGCACCGTGCGCTGCGCCTGGTCGTTGAGTTTCAGGTGCACCCAGTCGACGGTGAAGTCGCGTCCGGCTTGCTGTGCGGCGCTGATGAATTCACCGCGCAACTTGGCCCGCGTGGTCTGCGGCGGGGTGTCGACGGCCTCGTCGATCTCCTCGTCGGTGGTGACCCGCGCCGCCAGGCCCTTGCGCTGCAGCAGGTCAAAAACCCCGCGGCCGCGCTTGATGTCGTGGTAGGCCAGGTCGAGCTGGCTGATCTTCGGGTCGGACAGTTCCATGTTGTAGCGGTCCTGGTACCGCTGAAACAGCTTGCGCTTGATCACCCAGTCAATCTCGGTGTCGACCTTGGCGAAATCCTGGCTTTCCACCGCGTCGAGCTGGCGTCCCCACAGGTCGACCACCTGCTCGATCTGCGTATTCGGTTCCCGGGTTTGCAGATACTCGACGGCGCGCGCGTAGTACTCACGCTGGATGTCCAGTGCGCTGGCCTGCCGTCCGCCGGCCAGCCGAACCGGGCGGCGACCCGTCAGGTCGTGGCTGACCTCCCGGATCGCCCGGATGGGGTTGTCCAACGAGAAGTCACGGAAGGCGATGCCGGACTCGATCATCTCCAGTACCAGCGATGCCGTTCCGACCTTGAGCATGGTGGTGGCTTCGCACATGTTGGAGTCGCCGACGATGACGTGCAGGCGGCGGTACTTCTCGGCGTCGGCGTGCGGTTCGTCGCGGGTGTTGATGATGGGACGCGAACGCGTCGTCGCGCTCGACACGCCCTCCCAGATGTGCTCGGCGCGCTGCGAGAGGCAGAACGTGGCGGCCTTGGGCGTCTGCAGCACCTTGCCCGCCCCGCAGATCAGCTGACGGGTAACCAGGAACGGCAGCAGCACGTCGGAAATCCGCGAGAACTCCCCGGCACGCACGATCAGGTAGTTCTCGTGGCAGCCGTACGAATTGCCCGCTGAGTCGGTGTTGTTCTTGAACAGGTAGATGTCCCCGCCGATGCCCTCGTCGGCCAACCGGTGCTCGGCATCGATCAGCAAGTCCTCCAGCACCCGCTCGCCGGCCCGGTCGTGGGTGACGAGCTGAATCAGGTTGTCGCACTCGGCGGTCGCGTACTCGGGGTGGCTGCCGACGTCGAGATACAGGCGCGCACCGTTGCGCAGGAAGACGTTGGAGCTGCGCCCCCACGACACCACCCTGCGGAACAGATACCGTGCGACCTCATCGGGGGACAACCGCCGATGACCGTGGAACGTGCAGGTAACACCGAATTCTGTCTCGATGCCCATGATTCGTCGCTGCACGCTTCCGAGACTACTTGCTGCCGGTTCCTATCGGCGCGCAAGCACGCCGGAGCGGTCCCCATAAAGGGTCGGTATACAGTCGGTCACTCATGACCTTCTCTCTCGAACTTTCCGACGACGTGGTCACGGTCCGCGACTGGGTTCACGAGTTCGCCGCCGAAGTCGTGCGCCCCGCGGCGGCGGAGTGGGACGAGCGCGAGGAGACGCCGTGGCCGATCATCGCCGAGGCGGCCAAAGTCGGGCTCTACTCGATGGAGATGTTCGCTACCCAGGCCGCCGAACCGAGTGGGCTGGGCATGCTCACCTTTTTCGAGGAGATGTTCTGGGGCGACGCGGGCATCGGACTCTCGATCTTGGGCACCGGTCTGGCGGCCGCCTCACTGGCCGCGACCGGCACCCCCGAACAACTCGGCGAATGGCTGCCGCAGATGTTCGGCACACCTGACGAACCGCTCCTGGCGTCGTTCTGTTCGTCCGAACCCGGAGCCGGGTCCGACGTCGGCGCGATAATTACCCGCGCGCGCTACGACGAGGCGACCGACGAGTGGGTGCTCAACGGCACGAAGACCTGGGCCACCAACGGCGGCATCGCCAATGTGCACATCGTCGTCGCGTCGGTGTATCCCGAGCTGGGTTCGCGCGGGCAAGCCACGTTCATCATCCCGCCTAAGACCCCCGGATTCACTCAGGGGCAGAAGTTCAAGAAGCACGGCATCCGCGCGTCGCACACCGCCGAGGTCGTGCTCAACGACGTGCGGATCCCCAGTCGTTTGATCGTCGGCGGGAAGGAGAAGTTCGACGACCGGGTGGGGCGGGTGCGGGCCGGCAAGCGCACCGCG
Organism: uncultured Mycobacterium sp.; assembly: GCA_964511995.1. Taxonomy (GTDB): domain Bacteria; phylum Actinomycetota; class Actinomycetes; order Mycobacteriales; family Mycobacteriaceae; genus Mycobacterium. Next base: position 16,985 of record CAZEHT010000029.1, on the reverse strand, counting down.
GCGCAGGCGGCGATGAAGACCTTCGAGCGAACTCGGCCCGGGGTCGGCGCGATGGCACTCGGCGTGGCCCGGGCGGCCTACGAGTACGCCCTGGACTACGCGCGCGAGCGCGAGCAGTTCGGCCGCCGCATCGGCGACTTCCAGGCCGTCGGCTTCAAGCTCGCCGATATGAAGGCCCGCATCGACGCGGCGCGGCTGCTGGTGTGGCGCGCCGGCTGGATGGCGCGCAACAACATTGCATTCACCTGCGCGGAGGGCTCGATGGCCAAGCTGGTGGCCAGCGAGACGGCCGTGTACGTCACCGACGAGGCCATCCAGATCCTGGGCGGTAACGGCTACACGCGGGACTTCCCGGTGGAGCGGATGCACCGCGACGCCAAGATTTTCACCATCTTCGAGGGAACGAGCGAGATCCAGCGTCTGGTGGTGGCGAGGACCCTGACGGGCCTGCCGCTGAAGTAGAAGTAACGGTGTAGGAAGGTCGGCGCGTCGTGCCCAGTGTGGCATGACAGTCAGCGCCGTGTGCCCCCTGTGCATGACGGTCGGCATGGTGTGCCGTGACGCTGTCAGCATGCGGCGATGGACGATATCGCGGTCACGGTCGACCCGGACGGATTGCGCGTCGCGGCCGCCCGTGCCGATCGCAGCGCCGAGGAGCTGAGACGCATTCGCATCCCCGAACTCGACCACACCAGCCTGCCCGGTTCGGCCGTTTCCCGCATCGCCGCTCCGGCGCTCATCGCCGCTCAGCTCGGCTCGCTCACCGCGGACCTGGCCGCATGGGCGGCCGCGGCACGGACATCGGCGGCGGAGTTCGACGCGGCGGAGCAGCGGAATTCGGGCCGTCTCGCCGGATCGTGAACCGGCCCACGGTCGGCCAGGCCCGTGACTGGCGTCCCGACGGCCTGCGATGTCTGGCCGACGCGTGGGTCGCGGCGGCGGGACGGATGCGGACCGAAACCGACGCCGTCGACCGCGAGACCGTCTGGACGGGAAACGCCGCGGACAGCGCGCGGGAGCGTTTAGACGGCATCGTCTGTGCGGTCACCGAGATCGCGCGCCTCCTGGTCGCGGCGGCGGTCGCGGCACGCGACGGGGCAAAGCGCATCGACGCCGCCCGCCAGCGCGTGCTGGACGGCATCGCCGATGCCGCCTGCGACGGCTACACGGTCGGAGATGACGGTGTCGCATCCGCGACGCCGGCGGCCGCCGCCCTGCTGCGGTTGCTGTGTGCCGGCGATGCCGCCGCGACCCGGGCGATGCTCGCCACGCGCACGGCGGAACTCACGGGCAGCATCTCCGTGCTTCTGGACGCCTTGGGCGAGGCGGATGCCGCGGCTGCCCGCGACATCGACAACGCCCTGGGAGTCGGCGACACGCGACCGGCACCCACCCGACCATCGGGGATGGTGCCCGACACCGCCGGCGTCGTCGCCGGCTGGCCCACGATGAGCCAAGACCGTATCGCGGCGACGGTCGCGGCGATGCCGCCGGCAGAGCAGCACCGGCTGATCGCCGACAACCCGCACGAGGTCGGCAACACCGACGGGATGCCCTGGGCCATGCGCGCTGCCGCGAACCGCATCAACATCGCCGATGCGATTCTGCGGGAGCGCCGGACCGTCGACCGATCCGAGGACGACAAGATCCGCGCGGTCGTGGCTGCGCGCTACGGTGCGCCGATCGATCCGGTGACCGCGGAACGGTCCCGGGCCGCGATCTACGCCGATCCGGCGGCCCGCGTCGCCGCGGTCGCCGAGCACGACCGGGATGCCAACTGGCGCATAGCCTTCTACGAGGGCCTGCTGTCAGAGGTACCCGACCCCACCGGTTCGGGCGTCACCGGCGTGCAGCGGCAGATCCTGGCATTCGACCCGGCGCGATCGTCGCTGGTGGAACTGACCGGTGATCTGCGGCGTGCCTCACACGTCGGCGTGCTGGTGCCCGGCCTTAACACCACGATCGAAAGCTCCGGAGCCAACACCGAAACCGTGCGCCGATTCGTTGCGGCCGGGCGCGGGGATATCGCGATGATCACCTACCTCGGCGGGCCCTTTCCGACCGGCAACATGGCCGTCGGCGTGCTGCATGCCGCGGATCCGCGCTACGCACTCGAGATGGCTCCGCGGCTCGTCGCATTCAGTGAGGACGTCAACCGCACGGTCGACGCCACCGGACGCTCCGTCGCGGTGACCTACATCGGGCATTCGTACGGTGGTTCCATTCTGGGCACCGCCGAGCGGCTGGGACTGACCGGCGACCGCACCATCTACCTGGAGGCCGCTGGCGCCGGTGTCGGCGTGCACGATCCCGGCGACTGGCACAACCGAAACCCGGACGTGCGACGCTACGCCATGACCGCGCCCGGCGATCCGATCCAACTGGTGCAGGGCTGGCCGCTGGATCCGCACGGCGCGGATCCCGACACGATGCCGGGGGTCGTACGCCTGGACACCGGCCGCCGCCTCGACGGCAGCCCGATGCGGGGGCTGGCCGCACACAGCGACGTGCTCACCGAGCCGTCCGACGCTTGGCATCAGATCCTCGCGGTGATCACAGGCAGGGTCGGCGGATAGGTGTCGGTTTGCCCGACCGGCCCCAGTTGCCGCCCGCGCACCGAAGTCTCCGTTGCTCAACGGGGATCCCGTACCCTTAGCGGATCAGGCAGTCGTGCGGACCGCGGGATCGGTGGAGGATGCGGTGACGGCACCACCGGCGGTGTGTCGGTCGTGTGGCGCAACGCCTCACGCGGTTGCCCGTGTGTGTGCGGCTTGCGGTGCCGCAAGGTCGGTTTCTGGCGACTCCGCCGAGTACAAGCAGGTGACTGTGTTGTTCGCTGATGTGGTGCGCTCGATGGATATCGCGGCCACGGTGGATATGGAGCGGTTTCACGAGATCATGACCGAGCTGATGGAGTGCTCGGCGGCCGTGGTTCGCCGCTACGGCGGGACCGTGGAGTACACCGGTGACGGGGTGATGGCGATCTTCGGCGCCCCGGTGGCGTTGGAGGATCACGCGTTTCGGGCATGCCTGGCCGCCCTGGATATCCAGCGGGAAGCGGGCCGGTTGGCGGGCGAGGTGCAGCGCCGCGACGGTGTCGACCTTCACGTGCGGGTGGGCCTGAACTCGGGGCGGGTGATCGCCGGGAAGATCGGCTCGGGGACGCTGGGCTATAGAGCCGTCGGTGAGCAGGTCGGGTTGGCGCAGCGGATGGAATCGGCGGCACCGCCCGGCGGGGTGATGATGTCGGAGTCGACGGCGCGGCTGATCGAGCACAACGCAATACTGGCCGAACCGGAGTGGGTGCGCATCAAAGGTGCCGACGAGCCGGTGCGCGCCCGCCGGCTACTGCGGATCAAACCGCGGCACGGCCGCCTGGCCCGCGCCGAAACGAGCCTGGTCGGCCGACGCCGGGAGATGTCCGCCCTGCACGCCATCATCGACCGCACCGTCAATGACCGCGGTGGTGTGGTGAATGTGGTGGGACCGCCAGGTATCGGCAAGAGTCGAACGGCGCGGGAGGTCGCAGCGCTGGCGGCCGATCGCGGGGTCGAGGTGGTGTGGGCCTTCTGCGAATCGCACGCCAGCGAGGTCCCGTTCGATGCGGTAAGGGGGCTGCTGCGCGCGCTCAGCGAGATTGAAGACCTGGACGGCGAAGCCGCCCGCGCCCGGGTCCGGGCCCGCTTGCCGGCTGCCGACCCGCAGGATCTGCTGCTGCTCGATGATCTGCTCGGCACCGCGGACCCCGATGTGACGCCGCCCCAGATCGACCCGGACGCACGGCGCCGCCGGTTGACCGCTTTGATCAATTCGGCGGCGCTGGCCCGCAGCGACCCGGTGCTCTACCTCATTGAGGATGTTCACTGGATCGATGCGGTCAGCGAGTCGATGCTGGCGGACTTAGTCACTGTGATCCCGCGAACCAAGTTGATGGTGCTGATCACCTCCCGCCCAGAATATGAGGGAGCGTTGACGCGGATGCCCGGCGCGCAGACGATTGCGCTCGGGCCGCTGGGTGATTCGGACGCTGCGACGCTGCTCGGTGAGGTGCTGGGTTCGGATCCTTCGGTCGGCGGCCTGGCGACGGTCATCGCCGAGCGGGCCGGCGGGAACCCGTTTTTCGCCGAGGAGATGGTGCGCGAGTTGGTGCAGCGCGGAGTGCTGGCCGGCGAGCGCGGGCAGTATGTCTGCCGCGCAGACGTGGCCGATATCGCGGTTCCCGCCACGGTGCAGGCGACCATCGAGGCACGCATCGACCGGCTCAATGCTCCGGCCAAGCGCACGCTCAACGCAGCGTCGGTGGTCGGCGCCCGCTTCGGGCCGCAGCTGCTCGCCGCGCTGGGCATCGAGCCGGTGTTCGACACGCTGCTGAGCGTCGAGCTGATCGATCAGGTGCGGTTCACCCCGAGCCCCGAATACGCCTTCCGTCACCCGCTGATCCACGCAGTGGCCTACGAATCACAGCTGAAGTCCGATCGCGCCAAGTGGCATCGGCGCCTGGCCACCGCGATCCAAGAGTATGCACCCGGCTCGGTGGATGAGAATGCGGCGCTGATCGCCGAACACCTCGAAACAGCGGGCGAGCTGCGCGCGGCGTACGGCTGGCGCATGCGTGCCGGCGCGTGGTCGTCCGCCCACGGTGTCGACGCTGCCCGGCTCAGCTGGGAGCGGGCCCGCCGCATCGCCGATGCACTGCCCGACGACGGCCCCGACCAATTGTCGATGCGCATCGGGCCCCGCACCATGCTGTGCGCGACCGACTGGCAAGCCCCGACAGTCCAGGAAGGCCGGGGCCGGTTCGCAGAGCTGCGGGAGTTGTGCGGCGCGGCCGGGGACAAGGATTCGCTGGCCATCGGCATGAGCGGGCTGGCCACCGAGCTCCTCTACGCGGGGTGTTCGCGCGAGGGCTCGCGGCTGGCATCCGAGCAGATGGCGCTGCTCGAGTCGATCGGCGATCCCACCTTGACCATCGGGCTGGCGTTCATAGCGTTCTGCAACTGGTGCGATGCCGGTGAGTTCGGCGAGCTATTGCGGTGGTCACAGACCGTCATCGATCTGGCCGACGGTGACCCTGCAAAGGGAGCCGGCTTCGGTCTGGGGTCACCGCTGGCGGTCGCGTTGACATGGCGCGGCGTCGCTCGGGTGTGGCTGGGCCATCCCGGGTGGCGGCAGGATTTCGAAGCCGCCGTCGCGATGGCCCGACAAAGCGACCCGACAACCCGCGCCGCTGTCCTCACCTGGACGTACGGTTTCGCGATGCAGTACCTGGTGCTTCGGGCCGACGACTCCGCTGTGCACGCAATCGAGGAGGCGGTGCAGATCGCCGAGGCAACCAGCAACGACTTGGCACTGCTCACAGCCGAGTACACGTTGGCTATCGCGCTGCTGAATCGGGACACCGCGGCCGACCATCACCGCGGGCTGGAACTTGTGACACAGGTCCGCGACATGCAGCTGCGCAGGCAAGTCGCTCCCCAGATCCTCCCGGTCACCGAGCTGTGGGCCGCCCGGGAGAGAGCCAGGCGCGGCGACCACGACGGAGCCATACCGGTGATGCGCAGCGTCGTCGACGAGTTGCACCGGGCAGGACGGCCCTTCTTCGGCTTATGGTGCACGGGCCTTCTGGTGGAGACGCTGCTGGACCGTGGCGCCGAAGGCGACCTGGCCGAAGCCGAACAGGCGCTCGACCGGTTGGCCAACCTACCGGTATACGACGGTTCGGCGACGCCCGAGATCACGCTGCTCCGGCTGCGCGCACTACTGGCGGGGGCCCGCGGCGACAACGTTGCCTACCGCGACTTGGCGAGGCGTTACCGCGCGAGGGCCGCAAACCTCGGCTTCGAGGGCCACATGGCGATGGCCGAGGCGATGGAGCCCGGCTAACTCCGGGGCCGTTTCGGCTCGGCGTGCTTACCGCGGCCTGCCCTCACCCTGTCCTCGTGGTTGTCGTCGTCCTGGCGGCCGATCGGCGCCTCCTTGATGCGGTCGGAAGCCTTGGGTGATGACTTGGCCACGACTTTTGTGACGACTCTGGTGCCGGTCCTTGCGATCTCGACCGCATCGCGCACCGGTGTCGCTTTGGCGGCGTCTGACCGGTTGTCGCCGTCGGCGGACCTCACGGTCGTGCGTCGGTGTCCGAGGACTGACTTCACCTCGTCGGTGTCCTCGTTGATCTGGTCTATGCTGGCCGCCAGCTCCCGACCGACGGTATGCGTGCTTGCCTCGAGATCGTCGGGGGCGCCTGCGGGCGCCTGCGGTAGTTGTGAACCGGCCGCGGGCAGAACGGGTGAGACACCGTCAGCGACGTCGCGGCTGATCCTCTCGAGGGTGGTGTCCAACTCCGCGCTGCCCTGCTCGACGGTCTCGCCCTGATCGGCGGTGTCGGGTGCCGGAGTGCTCGGTGGCAGCGGCGATCCACTCAGGCCCGCAGCATTGTGGATGCCCTCATCGATCGGGTCGTCCTGGCTGAGTGCGGGCGGTTGCGGCAGTGACCCGAGCGCGGTCAGCAGTGGGGAGACACACTCATTCGCGTCGCGGCTGACTGTCTCGACGACGGGCTCCGGCCCTGAGACGAACCGATCGGCGGCCGCTTCCTGATCGGCGTCGACCGGTGTGGAAATGCCCTTCAGCGGCGCCGGGGAACCGAACAGGGCGAGGGCATTGGTGACGCCCTCGCCGACCGCGTTGACCAGATCTGCGGTGACCTTCGCCGGGTCAAGCGTGGGAAAAAGCCGTGCGGGCGTGGGTTCCCATGGCTCGATCGTCCGGTCATAGCCCAGCTCCACAAGCACCCGGAACAGCGGCTCGACCACATCGATCGCCGGCTCGGGCACCCCCAGGATGCGTAGCGGCGTGAACAGCGGCAGGTCCTGGGTCTCGAAGAGGTGGTAGGTGGTGGCGCCGTGCTGACTCTGGGTAGACGGCGATGTCGAAGGATCGGGCGCCAGGCTGACGTCGAAGGGGTAGGTGTGCACGAAGAAGAAGCCCAGCAACGCGTTCACGTCGGCGAGGAGGTTGATCGGATACAACGGGAAATCGGCCATGAGGTCGTACTGCCGGTTGATCTCCACCGTGTCGAACTGGGTGTCGGTCGGTGCGGGGCCGTCGAAATACCAGTCGATAACCGGGATGTAGAGGTCCGGGAACCGGGCAAGAAGGCCGCCGTTGGGCAGATTGGGGTCGCCGACCAGCACAAAGTCGATATCGGGGGCCTGGGTCCCCGCCTGGGTTCCCACCGGGTACTGCTCGGCGAGCTTGCGCTTCTCCCGGTTTGCGATGACCGCGCTCTGCGAGTAGCCGTAGATCACCAGACCGTCGTTGGGGTGCTCGGCGATAGCCCGCTCCAGGTCGGTGACCCCGTGCAGGATCGACTGGTTGAGAGTGAGGTCGAAGAGCCCCGCGAGATTCCACCACGGCACGTCCCATGCTGGGCCGCCAGGCCCGAAAATCTCCGGCTCACCCCCGATCCCGAGCAGCGACACAAGGCGACCAACCCCCGCAATCGGCCAGAACCCCTCAGGCGTCGTCACCTTGGCGTAGTCGATCTCGCCCGGATGGGTCGGCGCGATGAACCGATTCTTCACATTCTCGACGTAGGCGTCGTCTGGCGTCGGGACGCCGCTCGTGCCCATGATCAAGGCGCACGTCTTCTCCCTGTCCCTGCATGCCGTCGAGTCGGCAGCCAACCGCACTGCCGATGACACCGTCGAGACGGGCACCGACACGGCCGTGGCCGCCCCGATTCCCAGCGCCACTGCCAGTGCACCGACGCGACCGATGTACTTTGCGTTACCCACCGTCGTTCCCCTGCCGTCATGGCGGAACGATGTCTGCCCCGTGGGGTGCCGGGTTCCGCGGTGGGAATCGTCGCTCGCGTTGGCGTTCGGTGAGCCCAGTAGAGCCCTACTGTAATTTCGCGCGACTTCGACGCGGCACCACTGAGTCGAGACCTTCGCTTGCGCACGCCCTGAGCCGGGGCTGCGTGTGGACGGCCGTCGTCACAGCGACGGTACGTCGTCGACGATCCCGAGCCACAGTTGCGCCGCATCGATCGCCACCTTCTCGCTGATGAACGCATGCTGGGTGCCGGTGTAGATATCGCGGAACGCACGTTCGAAACGGGTTCCCTCGCGGATGGACGTGGTGCCGGCGACCAGGTGCGCCCACTGCGCGTTCTCGCGGGCGACATCGGTCGCGTAGACGGCCGCCACCCGCATGTCCGCCCGCAGCCCTGGCGAGAGCTCGTCGCCCGACTCCACAACGCCCTCAGCCCGGCTGAACGTGTCGGCCACGAGCAGCCGGGCCGCGCGCCAGGCCGCGACGTGATGGGCGAAGCCCTTCTGAAACGTGGGCCGGCTCGCCAGCGAGGCCATGTCGGACATCCGGAACTTGGTGGCCGCCAGCGCCTCGACATCGTCGAGCATGCTCTTGGCCACGCCCAGAGCCCAGGCCGCATGCCCGGCGGCCGTGATCGTCATCAGCCCCATGCGGCCGGCCGGCGACCGCCCCCGGCGGGGTTCGCGGGTGAACAACGGGATGGTCCGGTGTTCGGGGACGAACACGTCGGTGACGTTGTAGTCGTAGGAACCCGTGCCTTTGAGGCCCTGCACGTGCCAGCCGTCGGTGAAGGTGACCTCGTCTCGGGGCAGGAAGGCGACCGTCAGCTCGGGCAGGCCCTCCCCGACCCAGCGGATCTCGCCTTTGTCCATGGGAATGAACCCGGCCGCGATATAGGCGGAGTGAGCGGTCCCGGACCCGAAACTCCACGACCCGCTCAACCGGAAGCCCCCGCCGGCCGCGTGCCCTTGGCCGTTGGGCGCGTACTGGCCACCGATGGTGGCCCGGTTGTCGTTTCCGGTGAAGATCTCGGCGAACCCCGCATCGGACAGGTAGGTGGCGGCGGCGAACGTCGATGGCATATTCGCGATGCCGGTCCACCCGAACGACCCGTCCTGCCATGCCATTTCGATCCACGCGTCGATCATGTCGGACAGCGACGGCTCAACGCCGCCCGCGGCGACGGGGTTCAACGCGGTCATCAGGCCGGTGTCCCACATCATGTCGACGATCTCCGGCGACAGCGTGCGAAGGCGCTCGGACTCGGCTGCCTGTGCACGTACGACCTCGCGGAGTCGCTGCGCGCGAGCGACAACAGAACCCCCGGCGACGCTGGTGCCCAATGCCATCACTTCCCTCCGTTCGCGGATTCCGCGTGCCGTTCGAAGACAATCACACCCGCCGGTGCCGCTTCGCCCCGGCCACCGATGGGTCGCGGCGTTTCGGGCCGGCGGAGCGCCTGCCGGCAGCTGCGCCACACGGGGATGGGGGCCCGACGCCGCCGCTACCCGGCGCGCTATAACGTCGTTGGCAGCCCGACACGAAGGAGTGTGCCCGTTGACCCGCTACGAACTGCCCGACATCGAGGACCTGGTCCGGCTCGGCGAGCGCCATGAGCACGCGATCACGGTCTACGCGCAGACCGCGCCGGGTCCCGACAACCGTGACAACGGCCTGATCACCGCCAAAAGCGCCGTCGACCAGGCGTTGCGTACGGTGCGCGACTCCGGCGCCCGGCACGCCGTCGAGCAGCAGCTGCGGTCGCGGTGGGCCGAGATCGCCGACTCCGAGCTCTGGCTGAGCCTGTCGCGGTCGGTGGCTATCTTCATCGCCGAAGACTTCCACGAGGCCTACGTGCTGCCCAATTCGTTGGAGAACCAGATGCAGGTGGGCCCGTACTTCGACATCGGCCAACTGGTCCGGGCGGTCACCACTCCGCAGGACGCCTATGCGCTGACGCTCTCGGCCGAAGGCTGGAACCTCTGGCGCGCCACGGCCACAACCCGGGCGGAGGAGATCCCGCTCGCCGGGGAATACGCCGTCGACGCCGCGGACGCAACCAACCGCGCGACCATCCGGGGCCGCGGCCATTCACGCCGGCTCGTCGGCGACGAAGGCAAGAAGGTCCTGCTGGAGACCTACGCCAAGCGGGTCGCCGAAGCGGTGGAATCCGAACTGGGCCAAACGGATCCGTCCGCGGCCCGCCCGTTGTACGTATTCGCCGCCGATCCGCTGCTGGACCTCTACTGCGGCATCGACACCAAGCGCCGGATCGTCGCGGTTCCCGGCGCGGCCGACGAACTGCGGCCCGACGAGATCGACTCGTCGATCCGCGAATCGCTGGCCAAGCTCAACGCCGAGCAGGTCAACGCGCGGGTCGACCAGATCGGAGACGACGTCAGCCGCGGCCTGGTAGCCGTCGACATCGGCGACATCGCCCGCGCCTCCGTCGCGGGCGCGGTGTCCACCCTGGTGTACGACTTCACCATCGACATCCTCGGCCACCTTGACGACACGACCGGCGAGGTGACCTACAGCGACGATGGCTACGATCTGCTCTCGCGTATCGCGGTAACCGTCCTGAACAAGAGCGGCGAGGTGGTCGCGGTGCGCCCCGGCGAGGTGGCCGCGACGATCTGGACCGGCCATGCGGTCGCGGCGCTGCGCTACCCGCTGAGCTGACGCCCGCCGGCTACCAGATTCCGATGAGCTTCATCCAGCCGCCGCCGATGACGGTCCAGATCGCGATGTTGGTGACGCTCATCGCGAAGCCGACGCGGAACAGCTCAGCGGAGGTGACGTAGCCGGATCCGTATATCACGCCGGCGGGTCCCGACGAGTAGTGCGCAAGCCCGCCGAACAGGTTGCCGATGAAACCGAACACCAGGGCGGCGAACAGCGGTGGTGCTCCCGTGGCGATCGCCGCACCGACGAACACCGCGTACATCGCCACGATGTGCGCGGTGTTGGACGCAAACAGGTAGTGCGAGTAGAAGTAGACCAGTGTCAGGATCGCGAAGGCCGCCAGCCACGGCAGCGCGTCGACCGATCCCGCGGCCGAATTGCCGATCCAGTCGATGACGCCGACGGCGTTGAGTTCGGCCGCCATGCCCACCAGAACGCCGAAGAACACCAGCGTGCTCCATGCAGACGCGTTGCCGGCCAGGTCTTTCCACGTCAACACTCCGGTGCCCAGCAGGATCGCGATGCCGGCGAACGCGGCGGTTGTCGCGTCGACGTCGAGCGTTCCGCCGAGACACCACAGAATCAGCAGCAGCACGAATGTGCCGGCCATGATCCATTCCCCTCGCGACATCGGGCCGGCCCGGCGGAGCTGTTCGCGCGCCTCCCCGGGAGCTGCCGGTGTGCGCGTCACCGTCGGCGGAAAGATCTTCGACATCACCCACGGCACGACGACCAGGCTCGCGATGCCGGGCACCACTGCGGCCAGAGCCCATCTGCCCCAGGAGATCTCGATGCCGAGCTTCCTGGCGGCCTCCTGCGCCACCGGGTTGCCGGCCATCGCGGTCACGAACATCGCCGAGGTCACGACATTGACCTGCAATGCGGTCAGGGTCAGGAAAGCGCCGAGTCGCTTGCGCGACTCCTCGGGTTCGGGGTGGGAATCCTCGAGGCGGCTCAACGACGCCACCACCGGAAAGACCACACCCCCGCATCGCGCGGTGTTCGACGGGGTGGCCGGCGCCAGAACCAGATCGGTCAGCGCCATCCCGTAGGACAGTCCGAGCGCCGATTTGCCCAGCCTGGCGACGAACAGCAGGGCGATCCGCCTGCCGAGGCCGGTGATCAAGAAGCCCTCGGCGATGAAGAATGCCGCCACGATCAACCAGACGGTGGTGTTGGCGAACCCCGACAGTGCCCTGCCCGGCGGCTGGGAATGGGTCAGCATCGCGGCGGCCATCCCGATCAGGGCCACCGAACCCGTCGCCAGGGGCTGCAGGATGAGCCCGAGGATGGTGCCCAGGAAGATGCCAAGCATCCGCATGCCGGTCGGTTCGACACCGGCGGGCACCGGCAGCATGCACACCACGGCCGCCGTCAGAATCGGGACACCCGCCTTCCACAGGTACGGCACGTAGGGCGCCCGGCTCATCAGTCCGCCCTCCCCCGCAGCCGCGCCCGCACGATCTCACGGTTGACCGCCGCGACGGCGGTCAACGGGATGCTCTCGGGGCAGGCCGCTGTGCATTCCCCGTAGCTGGAACAGGGCCCGAAATCCCGTTCCATCTGCCCCACAAGAGTTTTGGCCCGCCGGCCGCGCTCCGGCCGGCCCCGCGTGACCGTCGCCAGATGCAGTAGCTTGGCGCCGGCGAACAGGTGTGCGGCGCCGTTGGGGCACGCCGCCACGCATGCGCCACATCCGATGCAGGCCGCGAAGTCCAAGGCGAACTCGGCGTCGTCCTTGGGCAGCGGGGCGGCGTCGGCGTCGGCGGCCGTGCCTGCGTCGACGGCGATGTGACCGCCCGCCGCGATCATCCGGTCCAGCGCCGAGCGGTCCACGACAAGGTCGCGCACGACCGGATACGCCGCCGAGCGGAAGGGTTCGATGCGGATCTGCGCACCATCGCGGAAGGACCGGACGTGCTGTCGACAGGACGGGGTGTTGGGCAACGGGCCGTGCGGACGCCCGTCGACGGTGATGCCGCACGAACCGCACACCCCCTCGCGGCAATCGGAGTCGAACGCCACCGGGTGGCCGCCCTGTGCGACCAGCGCGTCGTTGAGCCGATCCAACAGTTCCAGAAGCGTCATCTCCGGTGTCGCGTCGTCGACCGTGTACCGCTCGAAACGTCCCGGTGTCGACGTGTCGCTCTGGCGCCAGATCTCCAATATCAACCTCATAGCGGTCCCGTCATGCGTAGTTGCGTGTCGCCAGCGGGACGGCACTGAAGGCCAGCGCCTCGTCGTGACGGACGGGCGTCCCGTCGGGGTGGTGCTCCCACGCGGACACGAAGCACCAGCGCTCGTCGTCGCGCAGGGCTTCGCCGTCGGGCGTCTGGTGCTCGACACGGAAGTGCGCGCCGCAGGATTCGTCACGGTCGAGCGCGTCGACACACATCAGCCGGGCCAGCCCGAGGAAATCGCCTACCCGCCCGGCCTTTTCGAGCTCCTGGTTGAATTGCGCCCCGGTACCGGAGACCCGCAGGTCGGCCCAAAACTGCGTGCTCAGCCGGTCGATCGCCTCGATCGCCTCCGTCAGGCCAGTCGCCGGGGAGCGTCGTGGAACGTGAAGCACTCGACGTGGTAGCCGAGTTCGCCCAGCGCCGCCGCGCAGCCCGCACCGGCCAGCCCGGTGCCGACGACGATGACGGTGAACTTGCGGCGGTTCAGCGGGCTCACGAGGCGGTACTGCAGCAACCGGCGCTCCCAGGCAGTCGCGGGGTCGCCGTCGGGCACGCCGCCGTGCAGTGCGGAAGACGACGGCGTCACGGCAACACCCCCGCCCACACCGCGACCGGAATGGTCATGTTCGCTGCCATCACGGTCAGGGCCAGCAAGCCGCCGGCGGCGACGCAGACCTGTCGCGCGCGGTGGCCTGTGACGCCGAGGTCGTTGACGGCGGCCCACAGCCCGTGCGCAAGATGTGCGCCCAGCACGGCCATCGCCAGCAGATAGAAACCGGCCACCTGCGGGCGCCGGAAACTGGCGACCAGATTCGCGTAGGCATGTCCATAGGCAAACGACGCGCTCGCGGCGGGCCGGGCGCCGACGGTCAGGTCCAGGATGTGGAACACGACGAACAGCAGCAGGACCACGCCGCTGACCAGCATGGTGCGTCCGGTGTAGGACCGCAGGCTGCGCATCCCCCGGCGCCGGAACCGGCCCCGGGCCTTGCGCGCGCGGGCGCTCAGGACGAAAGCGGACCCGACGTGGGCAAGCAGGCAGGCGAGCAGGACCGCGCGAAAGAGCCACAGGGCGCCCTCATAGGGAAGCAGCGGTTCGAGCAGCGTTCGCAGCCAGTGGGAGTAGTCGTCGAAGTGGCGGGCTCCGGTGTAGACCTTCAGATTGCCGACCATGTGCACCAGGACGAACAGCGCGAACACGATGCCGGTGAGCGCCATCACGAGTTTGAGCGTGCTCGACGACGGCTGCACCTGCCAGGACCAGCGCCCGCGAGGGCCGGTCGGCTTGCGGGGTACCTCATGACCGGCGTCCGCGGCGTCGACGGCGGATGTCATCGGGCTCACTCCCAAGATGCGCGCTTCCCGAAAGCTACTCCGGGTCGCGGGCGTCCGCAGAAGATTCAGCCCTGCGCCAACAGCCCGTCCAGTGCGGTGCCGGAGATCCGGCGAAACGCCCGGCGTCGGCGGGTGACGTCGAGGATCGCCACCTCCAGCGTGGCCGGGCCCAGCACCCGCTGCTCGGCACCGCCTCCACCTGCCTGCAGCGCCGTTACCGCGATGCGGACCGCGTCGCCCAATTCGGCATTCTCCGTGTACGACTGTTTCAGCGCGGTGGAGATCGGCTCGGTGGTACCGCCCATCACAACGAACTGCGGCTCGTCGGCGATCGACCCGTCGTAGGTGATCCGGTACAGCTCAGGGGGTTTCGACTCGCCGAAGTGGGCGACCTCGGCCACGCAGAGCTCGACCTCGTACGGCTTGGCCTGCTCGGTGAAGATGGTGCCCAGCGTGTTGGCGTACACGTTGGCCAGCTGCCGGCCGGTGACGTCACGGCGATCGTAGGCATATCCCCGCGTATCGGCGAACTGGATTCCGCCGCGACGCAGGTTGTCGAACTCGTTGAACCTGCCGACCGCCGCGAAGCCCACGCGGTCGTAGAGCTCGCTGACCTTCTGCAGCGAGCGTGACGGATTCTCGGCGACGAACAGCACACCGCCGGCGTAGGCCAGGGCGACCACACTGCGGCCGCGGGCAATGCCCTTGCGCGCGAGCTCGCTGCGCTCGCGCATCGCCTGTTCGGGCGAGATGAAATACGGAAAGCTCATTCCCCACCCCGCGGTGCCGCGTTGATAGCGGGATCGTTATCCGGCCCGAAAGTATCACTGCGTGAACGGCTTTCGATGACCTCGCGAGCCAGGTCGGCAATGTGGCGCTCGGGCACGTCCTCGGCGCCCTCGGCGCCGATGGTCACTGCGGTGGGATAGATGCCGCGAACCAGGTCGGGCCCGCCGGTGGCGGAGTCGTCGTCAGCGGCGTCGTAGAGTGCCTCGACGGCCGCCCGCAGCGCAGAGTCCTCGTCGGTGACCCGGGCGTAGAGCTTCTTGATCGACGACTTCGCGAACAGCGATCCCGACCCCACGGCCTGGTATCCCTCGGCCTCGATGTTCCACCCGCCGGCCGCGTCGAACGACACGATGCGTCCGGCACCCACCGGGTTGGGGTCATCGAGGTCGTAGCCGACCAGCAGTGGCAGCGCGATGAAACCCTGCAGCGCGGCGCCCAGATTGCCGCGCACCATGGTCGCCAACCGGTTCACCTTGCCGCGGAAACTCAGCGCGACGCCCTCGAGCTTCTCGTAATGCTCGAGCTCGACGGCGTACAGGCGGGCGAACTCGACCGCGATCGCGGCGGTGCCGGCGATGCCTGTGGCCGTGTAGTCGTCGGTGATGTACACCTTCTGCACGTCTCGGCCCGCGATCATGTTGCCCTGCGTGGAGCGGCGGTCACCGGCGATCAGCACCCCGCCCGGATACTTCAGCGCGACGATCGTGGTGCCGTGCGGCAAGTCAGCACCCGAAGCGACAGCCGACGCCGGGCCTGCGGGCAACAAGTGCGGCGCCCGGTGGCGCAGCAGCTGGGAGAACGACGAAGAGTCGAACGGTGTTGAGGCAGTGGCAAGGCGGTCCTGAAACGGCCAGGTCACTGGCCGCCCTTTTGGACGTACGCGCGCACGAAGTCCTCGGCGTTCTCCTCGAGCACGTCGTCTATCTCGTCCAGCAGATCGTCGGTGTCCTCGGTGAGCTTCTCGCGACGCTCCTGGCCCGCGGCAGTGCTCGACGCGAGGTCGTCGTCGTCGCCCCCGCCGCCGCCGCGCTTTGTCTGCCCCTGGGCCATCGCCGCCTCCTGTGTCACGAAGTTCCCTTAGCCTACCGGCCCACGCCGAAACCACCGGGTACCGGTTCAGCGGGTGAGCCGCTCCACCAGCTCCACAGCGCTGTCGACCGAGTCGAGCAGGGCCCCTACATGCGCTTTGCTTCCCCGCAGTGGCTCCAGTGTGGGGATGCGCACGAGCGAATCGCCGCCCAGGTCGAAGATCACCGAATCCCAGCTCGCCGCCGCGATATCGGCGCCGAAGCGGCGCAAGCACTCGCCGCGGAAGTACGCACGGGTTTCGGTGGGAGGGTTGTCGACGGCATCGAGGACCTGCTGCTCGGTGATGAGCCGCCGCATCGAACCACGGGCGACGAGTCGATTGTAGAGGCCCTTGTCCAGCCGCACGTCGGAGTACTGCAGGTCGACGAGGTGCAGGCGGGGAGCCGACCAGCTCAGGTTCTCCCGGTGCCGGAACCCGTCGAGCAGGCGCAGCTTGGCCGGCCAGTCCAGCATTTCGGCGCAGTCCATCGGATCGCGCTCCAGCAGGTCGAGTACATGCGCCCAGGTCTCGATGACGTGGGCGGCGCGGGGATCCGGGTCGCGGCTGTCGACGAGTTCGGCCACCTTGTCAAGGTAAATACGTTGCAGCGCAAGGCCCGTCAACTCACGACCGTCGGCCATGGCCACGGTCGCCCGCAGCGTCGGATCGCGGCTGACAACGTGCACGGCGTGCACCGGCCGGGCCAGTGCCACATCGGTGAGGTCGACACCCGCCTCGATGAGATCGAGGACCAGTGCCGTCGTGCCCAGCTTGAGATATGTCGACGTCTCGGCCAGGTTGGCGTCACCGATGATGACGTGCAATCTGCGGTACTTGTCGGCGTCGGCGTGCGGCTCGTCGCGGGTGTTGATGATGCCGCGTTTGAGGGTGGTCTCCAGGCCGACTTCCACTTCGATGTAGTCGGCGCGCTGCGACAGCTGGAAACCCGGCTCGTCCCCCGAAGCGCCGATGCCGACCCGGCCCGACCCGGTCACGACCTGGCGCGACACCAGAAAAGGGGTGAGGCCGGCGATGACCGCGGAGAACGGCGTCTGGCGGCTCATCAGATAGTTCTCGTGCGAGCCGTAGGA
>CAZEHT010000028.1:0-39218 GCA_964511995.1 uncultured Mycobacterium sp. | reverse complement strand
CGGTGTCGGATCTCACAGGGCTGTTGGCTGCGGCGGGACAGATTGTGCTTGTGGGGTCTCCGAGGCCGCGGGGTGCCAGGCTATCGGTCGTCGTCGACCGGCCGTGGCGGGCTTTGGCGCTCGCGGAGATGATCGCCGAATGCGGCCTGACGCCCGAAACGGCCCTGACCGAGGAGGGCAGCCCCTTGGTACGGACTGCGGTGGAGCCCGACCTGCTCGGAATCGCCGCGCAGTGGACCCGGGGTGCGGTCAAGACCGTTCCACCGCAGTGGCTTCCCGGCCCTCGCGAGCTTCGTGCCTGGACACTGGCTGCCGGCAGCCCAGAGGGTGAGCGTTATCTGCTCGGCCTCGATCCTCACGCGCCGGACACCCACTCCACACTCGCATCGTCGCTGATGCGCGTCGGCATCGCGCCGACGTTGATCGGTACGCGAGGGACCCGTCCCGCGCTTAGAATCGGCGGGCGCCGGCGGCTGTCGCGCCTATTGGAGAATATCGGCGAGCCGCCACCAGACGTCGAGGCATTTGCCCAATGGCCTCGTGTGTGAAGATGCTGCTAGCGGGCGGCCGGTTTGCGTCGGCGCGCCGGGAATGCAAAATTGGCAGGTGCCCGCCGGGCCGGGGTTTCGCAACGTTGAGGTTGGAAGTGGGAGCGTAAGCGCAGGTGGCTGGCGATTACCCCAGCAGCAGGGGAGATGATCGTGTGCGGCGACTCGTCATAGTCGAGTCGCCCACAAAGGCGCGCAAAATCGCCGGCTACCTGGGCAAGGGCTATATCGTCGAGTCCTCGCGGGGCCACATCCGCGATCTGCCCCGCGCGGCCACCGACGTCCCCGCGAAGTACAAGTCGGAGCCGTGGGCGCGCTTGGGCGTCAATGTCGATGACGGATTCGAGCCGCTCTACATCATCAGCCCGGACAAGAAGAGCACCGTCAGCGAGCTCAAGGGGCTGCTCAAGAACGTCGACGAGCTTTATCTCGCCACCGACGGCGACCGTGAGGGTGAGGCCATCGCCTGGCACCTGCTCGAGACGCTGAAGCCCAAAATCCCGGTCAAGCGGATGGTTTTCCACGAAATCACCGAACCCGCGATCCGGGCCGCGGCCGAACACCCCCGCGAACTCGACAACGACCTCGTCGACGCCCAGGAGACCAGGCGCATACTGGACCGGCTGTACGGCTACGAGGTCTCACCGGTGCTGTGGAAGAAGGTGGCCCCGCGACTGTCGGCGGGTCGCGTACAGTCGGTCGCCACCCGCATCATCGTGCAGCGGGAGCGTGAGCGCATGGCGTTCCGCAGCGCGGGCTACTGGGATATCACGGCCGATTTGGACGCCCGTGTGTCCGATCCCACAGCACAGCCGCCGGTGTTCTCGGCTCGGCTGGTCAACGTCGACGGATTGCGGGTGGCCACCGGCCGCGATTTCGATGCCGCGGGCGCCGTGCGCAAACCGGATGAGGTGTTGGTTCTCAACGAGGCGGGAGCGCGGGAGCTGGCCGATGGCCTGCGGGATTCGTCCCTGTCGGTGTGGTCGGTGGAGGAGAAGCCGTACACCCGACGCCCGTATCCGCCGTTCATGACCTCGACGCTGCAGCAAGAAGCCGGTCGAAAGCTGCGGTTTTCATCGGACCGGACGATGAGCCTGGCCCAGAGGCTCTATGAGAACGGCTACATCACCTACATGCGAACCGACTCGATCACGCTCTCGCAGTCGGCGATCAACGCGGCCCGCACCCAGGCCGGACAGCTCTACGGTCCGGAATACGTCCACCCAACGCCTCGCCAATACACCCGCAAGGTCAAGAATGCCCAGGAGGCCCACGAGGCCATCCGGCCGGCGGGCGACACGTTCGCCACGCCCGACGCGGTTCGGCGCGAGCTGGACAGAGACGAATTCAGGCTCTATGAACTGATCTGGCAGCGCACCGTCGCATCGCAGATGGCCGATGCGCGCGGGACCACGTTGAGCCTGCGGATCAGTGGCCAGACCGAAAACGGTGGGAAGCCAAGTCGGGACGTCATATTCGCCGCCAGCGGTCGCACGATCACCTTCGCGGGATTCCTGAATGCCTACGTGGAGACGGTGGATGAACTGACCGGCGGTGAGGCCGACGACGCCGAACGGCGTCTGCCGCACCTGGCCAAAGGACAGCGCGTCGTCGCCAACGCGCTTGTTCCCGAAGGGCATTCGACCAACCCGCCCGCGCGCTACACCGAGGCATCACTGATCAAGGCGCTGGAGGACCTCGGCATCGGACGGCCCTCGACGTATTCGTCGATCATCAAGACCATCCAGGACCGCGGATACGTCCACAGAAAAGGCAGTGCGTTGGTGCCGTCCTGGGTCGCATTCGCCGTAATCGGCCTACTGGAGCAGCATTTCGGCCGACTGGTCGACTACAACTTCACCGCGGCGATGGAAGACGAACTCGACGCGATCGCAACTGGCCTGGAACGACGCACCAACTGGCTCAACAACTTCTACTTCGGCGGTGAGCACGGCGTCGAGGGTTCGGTCGCCCGGGCTGGCGGATTGAAGAAGCTCGTCGGCGTCAATCTCGAAGAAATCGACCCCCGGGAAGTGAACTCCATCAAGCTGTTCGACGACGAGCAGGGTCGCGCGATCAATGTCCGGGTCGGCAAGAACGGGCCGTATCTGGAGCGCATGGTCACCGGCGACGACGGCGAGCCCACGCCCCAGCGCGCCAACCTCAGCGATGAGCTCACCCCCGACGAACTGACCCTCGAACTGGCCGAAGACCTTTTCGCCACGCCGCAAGAGGGCCGAAGCCTGGGCGTGGACCCGGAAACCGGGAACGAGATCGTCGCCAAGGACGGCCGCTACGGACCGTATGTCACCGAGATCCTGCCGGAGGCGCCCACGGATCTCGATGCCGAAGCCGGCTCCAAGAGGGGCAGGAAGCCCGCATCGGCCAAACCCCGCACTGGATCGCTGCTGCGTGGAATGGACCTGCAGACGGTGACGCTTGACGATGCGCTCAAGCTGTTGTCACTGCCTCGCACGGTGGGTGTCGACCCGACCACCGGCGAGGAGATCACCGCCCAAAACGGCCGTTACGGACCGTATTTGAAGCGCGGCACCGATTCTCGCTCGCTGGCCAGCGAGGATCAGATCTTCTCCGTCACGCTCGACGAAGCGCTCACGATCTACGCCGAACCCAAACGTCGCGGACGTCAAGCCGCCACCGTACCGCCGCTGCGTGAACTGGGCACCGATCCCGCCTCCGGAAAGCCGATGGTGATCAAGGACGGCCGGTTCGGTCCCTACGTGACCGACGGCGAGACCAACGCCAGTCTCCGCAAGGGCGACGACGTGTTGTCGATCACTGACGAGCGGGCGTCGGAGTTGTTGGCCGATCGCCGGGCGCGTGGCCCCGTCAAACGCACCGCCCGCAAGGCGGTCAAGAAGGCTCCCGCCAAGAAAGCTCAGAAGAAGAGCTAACTCCGCGCGATACCCCCGCGGTTCAGTGCACTTCCCATTGCCGTGTCCGCCGGCGGCTCGGCATCGGCCCGGTTTGCCAACTCGCCCGGAACAACCAGATTGATAGGCCGGGCCAATTGGGTGGGCTCCAGCCGGCCGCGTAGTTCGACGGTCTCGCCCACATCCCAGCACAGGGCTTCGGCATCGACGGCCCCGCTGACCGCCCCCGCCGATGCCAGCACCTTGCCCGGTTCCAGCTTGGCCAGCTCGGTGAGCCGCGCGGCCTCGTTCACCGGGTCGCCGATGACCGTGTACTCGAAGCGCGCCTTGGCGCCGATATGGCCGGCGATGGCGCGTCCGGCCGACACCCCGATGCCGAATTCCAGATCACCCATCACCGGCAAGAGTTCATCGTGCAGTTCCCGGGCCGCGGCAAGCGCCGCGCCGGATGCGTCGGGATGTTCCAGTGGCGCGCCGAAGATCGCCAGCGCGGCGTCGCCCTGGAATTTGTTCACAAACCCGCCGTGGTGGGCGACGGTATCGACGACCACCCGAAAGAATTCGTTGAGCAGGCCGACCACCTCGGCCGGCGGCCTCATGGCCGCCAGACTCGTCGAGCCGACGAGATCGACGAACAGCACCGCGACGTCGCGCTCCTGACCGCCGAGCTCCGTTCCGCGTTCCAGCGCCCGGCGGGCGACGTCCTCGCCGACATATCGGCCGAACAGGTCCCGGAGCCGCTGGCGTTCGGCCAGATCACGCACCATGTTGTTGAAACCCGCTTGCAGCAGACCGAGTTCGCTGGCGTCGTAGATCTGCATATGGGCGTTGTAGTTGCCGCGCTGGACTTCTCCCAATGCCCAGCGCAACTGGCGCAGGGGGTCGGCGATCGACATGGCGGCCAGCACCGTGCCGGTGAACCCGACCACCAGCGCCGTCAATGCGAGCAGCATGATCGGTGTGTACAACGGGGTGGTCGAAGGATGCAGGATCGCCAGCTTGCTTGACGCCACCGTGAGCACGATTGCCAGCAGGGGCATGCCCGTTCCCAGTGCCCACGTCAGGACCTGCCGCAGAATGACGCCGGGAGCATGGAAATTCTCCGGTAGGCCGCCGCGCAGCGCGGCCACCGCGACCGGCCGCAGCACCCGCTCGGATTGGAGATAGCCGATGATCGACGTCGCGGCGGCGCCGAGGGCGATGGCCACAGCAACGACGGGTGCCGCATGACTGGCGACCGGCCAACTGGCCGCGATGAACACGATGCCGCCGATCAGCCAGTTGGCGAAGTTGATCATGCAGCGGTAGGTCGGCATGCGCAGTGCCCTGGCGCGTGCGAGTTCGGTAGTCGCCGGGTCGGTGTACAACAACCTTTCGTCATTGCGTTGCCAACGGAACACCGGAACGAGCAACCACAGGCTCACGGCGGCACCCAATGTGAACGCCACGAACAAGTAGGTCAAGAACACCAACAGATTCGCGGGCGGCAGATCCTGCAGCTTGACGTGATCCTCGGGTGGCAATCCGAAGCGCAGGAATCCGAGCACGAACAACGCGCCGACGATGTCCGCTTGCAGCATGCTGAGCGTGAACACCGGCCACGGGGTGCGCACCAGCCAGCGGATGAACCCGCCGACGCGCTGGCTGGCCGGTGCCCGCACAGTACTCACTCGCTAACCGTATCGGTCAGGCGGCCAATCCGAACATCCGTGAGGACATCTCTCGGCAGTGAGGTCGCCGACCGCCGTTACTGTTGCGGTGTGTCCGGGGTTTTCGCGCGTTTGGTCGGCCAGCAGGCGGTGGTGGCCGAGCTGGTCGGCGCTGCCACCGCCGCGCGAGGTGGCTCCGCTCACGGCGCCCCGGCGGGCGGAACCATGACACACGCATGGCTGATAACCGGTCCTCCGGGTTCCGGTCGGTCGGTCGCCGCGCAGTGTTTTGCCGCCGCACTGCAATGCACCTCCGACGGCCCAACGGGGTGCGGGCAGTGCCGCAGCTGCGTGACGACGATGGCGGGTACCCACGCCGACGTCCGGCGTGTGGTGCCAGAGGGACTCTCTATCGGCGTCGACGAGATGCGCGGCATCGTGCAGATCGCGTCACGGCGGCCGGGCACGGGCCGTTGGCAGATCGTGATGATCGAGGACGCGGACCGTCTCACCGAAGGCGCGGCCAACGCGTTGCTGAAGGTCGTCGAGGAACCCCCGCCGTCGACGGTGTTCCTGCTGTGCGCCCCGTCGGTGGATCCCGAGGACATCGCGATCACGCTGCGCTCGCGTTGCCGGCATGTCGCGTTGGTCACGCCTTCCACCGATTCGATCGCGCGGGTGCTCACAGAATCCGACGGCCTGTCCGCCGACGAGGCCGCCTGGGCCGCGTCGGTCAGCGGCGGCCACGTCGGCAGGGCTCGGCGCCTGGCCACCGATCCCGAAGCCCGCGAGCGGCGCCAGCAGGCGCTGGGGTTGGCACGTGACGCCGCCACCCCCTCGCGTGCCTACGCTGCTGCCGAGGAGTTGGTCGCTTCCGCCGAGGTGGAGGCCAAGGCGCTGACCCAGGGTCGTGACGAGGCGGAGTCCGAAGAACTGCGCATCGCGCTCGGCGCGGGTGGCACCGGTAAGGGCACCGCGGCGGCGCTGCGCGGATCGGCCGGCGCGTTACGCGATCTGGAAAGGCGGCAGAAGTCCCGGCAGACGAGGGCCTCGCGCGACGCGCTCGACCGCGCCCTGATCGACCTCGCCAGCTACTTCCGGGATGCGCTGCTCGTTTCGGCGGGTGCCGCAGAGGTGACCGCGAACCATCCCGATATGGCCGACCGGGTTCACGCGATGGCCATGCACGCCTCGCCGCAGCGGCTGCTGAGGTGCGTCGAGGCCGTGCTGTCGTGCCGGGAGGCGCTGGCGGTCAACGTCAAACCGAAGTTTGCGGTCGACGCCATGGTCGCCACCATCGGGCAGGCGCTCCGGGATTGAGTTTGGGCGTGCCGGTGGCCCTGTCGTAGACTGCGGTGCGCCCGGTCCGCCGGAAACGCCGCCTTAGCTCAGTCGGCAGAGCGATTCACTCGTAATGAATAGGTCGGGGGTTCGATTCCCCCAGGCGGCTCCACCTGCCAGCGGTGAAGGTTCGCAACCCTGGTCCCGGCTCAACCGCCGCCGCCCTGGGGTGAGGTGGTCGGCGGACTACGCCTTGTCGTCGCGGGCGATCAGGTGTTCAGCAGGATCTGGTCGAGGCCGCCCGTGGTCTGGTCCAGCCGCGTCCGCATCTCGGCGAAGCCTCGGTCCAACGCCTGGCCTTGCTCGACCTGGGTTTCCCGCAGGGCGTTGAGTGCGCGGGTGTGCGCGGATACGGCCCGGACCTCGGGGACGTCCCGTTCGGCGCCGGCAGCCAGCTCCCGGGCCGCGCTGGCGTCTGGATGGGCGGTGCTGACCTGCTGCTCGACGGCTCCCAGCCGGGCTACCAGCGCGGCCACGCGGGGTTCGAGATCTGACTAGTAGGGCACGAGCAGGCAGCCTAGCCGAGGCTTGGCGGTTGTGGTTCTTGTCCAGCGCCTGGTCCATCGCGGCCTCGATGCTCAGGTGAGCGTCTGCGGACGGCTTGCCGGCGTGTCAACTCGTCGGAGTCGGGTGGAGACCCTCGGCGCGCACTGATCGAAGCCAGTGCCTGGCTCCCGGGCCAAGTGCGCGCGGCCCAGTCGTCTACACGGGAGCGAGATACCCCACCGGCCCGGAGGCCAGGCAGACCGACAGTGCCGCGGTCTGCGCGCGAACCGTCACGGTGTCTCCGGCACCGGCAAGGCGAACGTAGACCCGGTTGAGACCCGGGTGCACCGGGACCTTGGCTTCCCGCCCTTCGGTTAGCGCCATGCTGATAGACCCTTCGGTGTTGGCCAGGTAATTCAGTTCGGTGGTCCACTCGGAGGGCAGCAACGGTCCGTCAAGGGGCATTGTTACCGGGACATCGGGCTGGGCCAGATAACCGCAATTGGGAGTTGGGCCGGGCAGGGTGGTGCGCACCCACGTCACCTTCGCGTCGACCAGCCGCCCGGCCATGTCCAGCATCCGTAACCGGGTCGTCGCGGCGGCGAATTCCGGCCGCTCGCGGACCAGCGCGAACATGTGGCTGGCCAGGTTCTCCGGCCAGGCCATCCGCTGCAGGATCAGCGGGTCGACCTCCTGATCGAGCAGCGGCTTGTCGGACGCGAGATGTGCGGTAGCCAGTGACCGCTGAGCGGTCTGCAGGTAGAACCTGGTCGGGTTGTCGCGCCAGCTCGTGAGGAACGTCGACGTCGAATACAGACTGCTGGCGAGGAACAACGCAGTCAGCGATGCGACGGTGACCGTACGTCCCGGTGATGCGTCCAACCTAGGTGATGCGCGGTTTGCTGCACACAAGCCTACGGCGCACAGCAGGGCCAGAACGAACACCAGATCCGGCAGGTAACGCAGGGTCTGGGCTAGCTCGAGTGCGGTGAAGCGCGACGAACGCATCAGGTAGATCGGGATCTGGCAGGCCACCGCGTATCCCAGCGCCGCCAACCAGACCGGCGCGATTCGCCTTTTGCGCAGCAGTGAGACGGCCAACACGGCCGTCAGCGTCACCCAGCCAAGCAGCATCGCCGCGGCGGGAGGGGTGCCCCACGGCGATGCCGGCGCCCAGCGCTGCCAGACCCACGGGCCTCCGACAAGACCCGGCACGATGCCGTGTGTGAACGAGCGACGTAGCAGGTTCCACGTCATCGAGAGGTCCGAGCTCCATCGTTGCTGGTCGACGACCACCAGGTAGACGATCGCCCACAGAGCGGTCAAGACCAGTGCGGGCACCCACAGCTCAGCGCCGCGCCGCCACACCCTCCGAATCGGATCGGGTTCGCCCTGAACATGACTGAGCAAAGCCACGACGGCGAACCCTACGAACGGAATCACCGCCGACTTCTCGAAGAACAGCAGACCGGCGAAGTAGACCAGCACACCGGTCACCGCGAAGCGACGATTTCCCGTGCGCACCAACTGAACCGCGTCGCCGCATACCCACGCCAACGCGGCCAGCATCGGCAACGAGTTCAAACCCGCAGCCCACCAAGCGAACCCCGGGACGCCCAGGGGGGTGAACAGGGCGAAGGTGAGCGGGACCAACAGCACCGGTCGCCACCCCAGGATCAAGTACAGCGCGCGCAGCAGTGCAAGGGAAGCCAGCATCTGAAGAACCACCAGCGACAGCGCCGGCCAGAACCACACCAGCGGTGCCGCACGGGTGATCACACCGCCTATCAGGAAGCCGCCCGGCATCACGTGGCCGTCGTGGTCGTCGAACAGGTATCCCCACGACAAGAGGTTCTGCGTTCCCGCGCGTCCCACCAGGATCAGGTCATCCCAATAGAAATAGCCACCGAATGCCAGGAATCCGCGCAGCACCAGCGACACTGCGATCAGTGCGGTGGCGGTGGCGGTCACCCGGCGCGCGGACATTGCTGCATTCATACCCGTGTAGGGTGAGCAGGTGCGTGCACTGGTCACCGGCGCTGCCGGCTTCATCGGGTCGACGCTGGTTGACCGCTTGCTGTCGGAAAGGCATTCCGTTGTCGGCCTGGACAACTTCGCGACGGGCCGGGCCACCAACATCGAGCATCTCGCCGACAACTCGGAGTTCTTCTTCGTCGAAGCTGACATCGTCGACGCCGACCTCAACACCGTCCTTGAGGAATACAGCCCGGAGGTGGTATTCCACCTGGCCGCCCAGATAGACGTCCGGCGCTCGGTCTCCGACCCGCAGTTCGACTCGTCGGTGAACGTCGTCGGCACGGTCCGCCTCGCCGAGGCGGCGCGCAGGGTCGGTGTCCGCAAGATTGTGCACACGAGTTCCGGCGGATCGGTCTACGGTTTCCCGCAGACCTTCCCCACCTCTGAGGAGGTGCCCACCGATCCCCACTCGCCGTACGCGGCTGGCAAGGTGGCCGGCGAAATCTATCTCAATACCTTCAGGCATCTCTACGACCTGGACTGCTCGCACATCGCTCCGGCCAATGTCTACGGTCCGCGTCAGGATCCGCACGGCGAGGCCGGTGTGGTCGCGATCTTCGCCCGGGGATTGTTGCAGGGCAAACCGACCAGGGTGTTCGGCGATGGGTCGAACACGCGCGACTACGTGTACGTCGACGATGTGGTGGATGCCTTCATCAGGGCGTCCGGAGGTGCCGGCGGTGGGCAGCGGTTCAACGTCGGCACCGGAATCGAGACGTCGGATCGGCAACTGCACACCGCTGTCGCCGAAGCGGCCGGCGCGCCCGACGACCCCGAGTTCCATCCGCCGCGTCTCGGCGACGTTGAGCGGTCCTGCCTGGATGTCAGCCTGGCTGAGAAGGTGCTCGGATGGCGGCCACAGGTCGGCCTTCGTGAGGGCGTCCGCCGGACCGTCGAGTATTTCCGGTCGGCGCCTTAGCGTCAGCTCAGCGGGCGCGTGCCTCGCCCGCATCGTCAGCCGGACGGTGCCTGATTGTCCGGTTCCTCAGCGGGCGCGTGCCTCGCCCGCATCGTCAGCCGGACGGTGCCTGATTGTCCGGTTCCTCAGCGGGCGCGTGCCTCGCCCGCATCGTCAGCCGGACGGATCGCATTCTGTAAGGCGACCGCTCGCGCCAGCCGCGCGTACTTCAATTCGAGATCCTTGAACCTCATGTAGGTGCTCATGGTGGTGAAGATGAACGCGATGATCAACGCGTAGCCGATCAGGTCTGCCCCCCGCGCGACTCCGAGCCAGTGTGCGACCACCGTCGTATCGTCGGGCCGCAGGATCGCGTAGACGGCGGCGATGACGAAGATAAGATAGCCGACCTTTACCCAGGCTCGGGTCTTGGCATTGGCACGTGAGCGCAGGAAGTACAGCAGCAGCGACACGACCGCCGCGACCAAGAGCACCTGAATCCAGTTCATCGGGGCATCCTCCCGCGCAGGAACCCGTCGAAGACGATGTTGACACCGTTGAGCAGCGGCTGCCCCTTCGACATCGAGTACTCGGTGTAAAGAATCTCGACTGGTACCTCCGTCACCCGCCAGTGATTTTCGGCGATCATCGTGATGAACTCGCTGGCGTGGCTCATTCCGTTCATGGTGATGTTGAGCCCGTCGGCGACGGTCTTGTCGAACACCCTCAGCCCGTTATGTGCGTCGGTGAGATGCAGCCGTCTGCTGCTCGGGCTCAGCCTAGCCGCGGCTTGCAGAACGACCCGCTTCGCTGCCGGCATCCGCGGCGGCCGCCGATCGGCGAACCGCGTACCGATCACGATGTCGACGTCTCCGCCGGACAAGCGGTCGATCATCGCAACGACGTCCTTGACCCGGTGCTGCCCGTCGGCGTCGAAGGTGGCGAACACCGACGCCCCGGGCTGGGCCCGCGCGTACTCCACGCCGGTCTGAATCGCCGCGCCCTGACCGAGATTCACCGGGTGGGGCACGACGTGCGCGCCAGCGCGCAATGCGGCCAGCGTGGTGGCGTCCTTGCTGCCGTCGTCGACCACCACGACGTTTGGAAAGACCGATCGCAGACCTGCTACGACGGCGCCGACGACGCTCGCCTCGTTGTAAGCGGGCACGACGATCCAGACGTTCTCATCCGCAATTTCGATGCTGGCCAGGGTACGCGTGGTCATTCCCGCAGCCGCGTCAGCGCGGCGATGTGGACGGCGATTCCTACCAGTGGTCCGCACACTAGTGCGATGACGGTGCGTGTCTCCAGCGGCAGCGGCGCGGTCAGCAACAGGGTCGACGCGACAGTGGCGCCCACCCACCCCAGCGAGTAGGCCCGATGTAGTGCGGCAGCGACGGTCGCCGCGCCGGTGACGGTCAGCACCGCGACGGCAAGCGCTCCCGCGGTCAGCCAAGCCAGCAGGGCCCCGCTGGCGTCGTACTCCGCTCCGAAGCCGGTCCGCAACAGCCATGGCCCGGTCACCGCGGCCAGTGCGATCCCCACCGCGCCGACGGCGGCCAACGCACCGATCGCCGTGGAAACGGCGCGCAACCGATGCGTGCGCTGGTCGACGAAGTGCGCGATCAGGTTTCCCTGCATCGCCGTCAGCGGCACCAGTAGCGGAGCGCGGGTCAGGGTGACCGCGAGTATTACCACGCCACCCATGGCGCCGAGGTCTCCGGAGGTCGCCTTGAGCAGCACCGGAAAACCCATCACCAGGATCGCGCTGGCGCCCGCCGCGGCCACGGCGTGAGCGGCACCGCGCAGAAATGAGCCGGCGTCCTCGTAGGCCACCAGGCGCGCCACCTCCCTGGCGACAGGTGAAACCGCCAGCAGCACAAGCCAGGACAGGCAGCCGGCGACGGTCGCCCACAAGAACCCCGCCAGGTTCCAGCCCACCACCGCCGTCGCCACCGCGACCGCCACCCGGATGACGGCATCGGTAACCATCAGCCCGCCGTACTGGGTCCAGCGGTTCGCGCCGGCGAGCATGCCCAGCAGCGTGGCGTGCAGGCAGAAGCACGCTAGGCCGACCGACAGCAGGACCACCGACAGCAACCGGAATTCGGCGAACACATGCGAGGCCCACAGCACCGCGGTGGCTCCGATGACAAGGGCAGCGCCGATTCCGACTGCCCCGGCGACGCGAAGCGGATGGGTGTGGGGTTGACCGGCGCCGGCGGCGGGACCCAGATGTGCGGCGAGGCGGATCTCACGGGTGCTCTGCTGCAGCAGACCGTTCGCGGCCCCTGTCACCAGTCCGAACGCTCCCCAGAACACCCCGAACACCGAGAAGCCGGCGGGGTCGAGTTCGCGCGCGGCCAGGTACAGCACCGCGTAACCGCATAGCGCGGTGATCGCGGTCGCCACACCGACTCGCGCCACACTGCCGCGTGTGACGGGCCTGACCGTGGGTCCGTAGGGGACCGCGGCATCCGTCACAACTCCGGTACCGGCGTCGAGTAGAGCCAGGCGTCCCACAACGGCCGCAACGACTTCTTCGAGTAACGGGCCGCCAGTCCCGTGAAGTCGTCGGTCACAACGGTCGAATGACGGTACCGTTCGGTCCAGTCCCGCAGCAGCGCAAAGAATCCCGTGTCGCCGATCATCCCGCGCAAGGCGTGCAAGGTCAGCGCGCCGCGTTTGTACACCCGGTCGTCGAACATGTCACGTGGTCCGGGGTCGGCCAGCAGAAGGTTCTGGGGCGAGTCTGCGAGGCGCCGGTGATAGCGGCGGGCGAGGTCGGCCGTAGACGGGCCGCCGCACTCCTGCGACCACAGCCACTCCGCGTAGCATGCGAAGCCCTCGTGCAGCCAGATGTCGCGCCAGCGGCGCGACGTGATGCTGTTGCCGAACCACTGGTGCGCAAGTTCGTGGGCGATCAGCCGCTCCGAACCACGGGTGCCGTCACAGTGATTGGCGCCGAAGATGGAGATGCCCTGCGCCTCGAGCGGGATCTCCAAGTTGTCCTCGGTCACCACGACCGTGTAACCGGTCGACAACGGGTATGGCCCGAACAGTTTGACGAACAGCTTCATCATCTGCGGTTGGCGCGCGAAGCTGGCGTCGAAGTTGCGCGAGAGCCGTGCGGGGAGCACCGCCTGCATCGCGACGGGCGCCTTCGGGATCCGGTGCACCGCGTAGTCGCCGATCTGCAGCGTGATCAGATACGTCGACGTCGGCTCGGCAAGTTCGTACGTCCACGTCGTCAACCCGGCCTTGACCCGCCGGGATGTCAGCCGGCCGTTCGCCACGGCCCGGTAGGGGGTGTCGGTGCTGATCTGGATGCGGTAGCTGGCCTTTGAGCCGGGGTGGTCATCGCACGGGAACCACGACGCGGCGCCGTTGGGCTGTCCGGCGACAAGCACACCGTTGCTGAGCTCTTCGAATCCGACGTCCCCCCACAGCGTCTTGGTGGGCCGGGGGGAACCCCCATAGCGGACAACGACCGTCATCGCCGCGCCGGGCGGAAGTGTCGACCCCAGCGTGACGTGCAGCTTGCCGCCGCTGGCGCGAAACGACGCGGGACGGCGGCCGTTGACCATCACTTTCGATACCGACAAAGCGTCGGAAAGGTCGAGTGTGAATCCGCGCAGCGCGGCCAGCGTCACGGCGGTGATCGTCGCCGCACCGTTCAGCCGGTTGATTGCCACCTTGTACTGCAAGTCCAGCTCGTAGCGCGAGGTCCGATAACCGAAGTTGCCGGTGCCCGGCAGATACGGGTCGATGACGGGCGGTCCGGTGGTCCGTTTCTTGGGTTTGCTCACGCCGCGCTGTCCCCGGCGCCCGAGCCGGTCGCGCCGTCGTCGGACGTGCCACGCTTCTTGCGCGGAACCGCCCACGGCGCAATGGGGTTGCCCTGCCATCGAGTGTTCGGCGGGACTTCGTCACCGCGCATCACCAACGACGCCGGGCCCACCGTCGACCCCGCGCCGAGCCGGGCGGCGGGCAGTGCCACGCAATGGGTGCCCAGGGTCGAGCCTTTTTCGAGAACGACGGTGTCCATCCGCATGACGCGGTCGTGGAACAGATGGGTCTGTACGACACAGCCGCGGTTGACGGTGCTGCCCTCCGCGAGGGTGACCAGGTCCGCTTCTGGCAACCAGTAGGTCTCGCACCACACGCCGCGGCCGATCTTGGCCCCCAAACCGCGCAGCCAGATGTTCATCACCGGGGTACCGCTGGCGGCCCGCGCGAACCACGGTGCGGCCACCGTCTCGACGAAGGTGTCCGAAACCTCGTTTCGCCACACGAACGACGACCACAGCGGGTGCTCGACCGCCCTGATCCGTCCGACCACAAGCCATTTCGCCAGCACCGCCGAGGCGCCGGCGACGGCACCCGCTATCAGCAGCACCACGCCGCCGGCCGGGGCCGCGGCCCGCCACCCGAACGCCGACGCCGTCGCCTGCAGCCCGCCGAGCACGCCTACGCCGATCGCGAAGGTGACGATCATCGGCACCAGCCGGCACGTCTCGACCGTCCCGCGCATCGCTTTGAGCGCAAGTGACGGATGGAACGTGCGAAGAACGTCGGCGGCGGTCGGCTTGCGGCGCAGCCGGACCGGGGGACTGCCCAGCCAGGACGACCCACGCTTGGCCTTGTGCGGAGTGGCGCTGAGCACGGCCACCAGTCCGTCGTCGGGCACCCGGCGGCCGGGCTGGAGAATCCCGGAGTTGCCGAGGAACGCCCGCTTGCCGACGGTGGCCGGGGCGACGTGGATCCAGCCGCCACCGAGTTCGTAGGAGCCGACCATGGTGTCGTCGGCAAGAAAGGCACCGTCCTCGACGACGGTGAACCTCGGTATCAGCAGGGCCGTCGAGATCTCGGTGTTCTTGCCGATCTTCGCGCCCAGCAGGCGCAGCCACCACGGGGTGAGCAGGCTCGCGTAGATCGGGAACAGGTAGTTCCGTGCGGCGTCCATCAGGCGTTCGGTTGCCCATAGTTGCCACCCCACGCGGCTTCGTACCGGGTGATAGCCCTCCCGCAGCCCGACGGACAGCATCCGCACCCCGATCACCGTAAGCGCGGCGTACAGGGCAATCGCCACCAGGGTGGCCACAGGTACCCACAGCAAGGCGGGCAGGATCGCGTCGGCCAGGGTCGCGGCGTCGCGTACGGCCCAGCCGATGACGGCCAGGCCCGCGCCCACCGCCGCCAGTGGCAGCGCGCCGACCAGCATCGACGTAAAGCCGTACACCGCGACCCACAGCGGTGCGCGCGGCGGCCGGTGGTCAGGCCACGGGTGGCGGGCCTTGCCGGCCGTCACCGGCGGGGAACCCGTCCAGTACTGCCCGCTCTTGACCTTGCCGACGACGGCCGAGCCGGGGGCGACGTCGGCGTTCTTACCGACCACTGCCCCCGGAAGCAGTGTCGTGCGGGCGCCGACGGTGGCGTCGTCGCCGATGATCACCCGGCCCACATGGAATTGGTCGCCGTCGATCCAGTGGCCGGACAGGTCGACTTCGGGTTCGACGGAACTGCGATGCCCGAGCGTCAGCAAGCCGGTGACCGGCGGCGCGGAGTGCAGATCCACGTCCTTGCCGACATCATTTCCGAGGGCGCGTGCGTAGTACACCAACCAGGGCGCCCCCGCGAGATTCTCCGCTCCGCTGGCGTCGGCGAGCCGTTCGGCCAGCCACACGCGCAGGTGCTCGGAGCCGCCACGCCGGTAAGTGCCGGGTTCCAGTCCCGACAACAACAGTCGCGCACACAACACGGCCAGGCCCATCCGCCCCAGCGGCGTGATGAACACGACGAACGCCGCGATGATCCACCACCAGTTGACCGTCACCAGCCACGGTAGCGGATGGAATCGGGCGACGACGTTGTTGGCCGCCGCAAGCCAGGTCACCCACTGAAGCCCGGTCAGGGTGGCCAGCGGAAGCGACAGGGCGAGCTGGGCGGCTTGTGTCGACCGTGGCGTCGGGGCGACGTTTCGCGGCGCGGCTTTGACCGGAGGGTCGAGCTCGTCGAGGAAGTCGGCCAGCGACCCGAGGCGGGGATGGTCGTACAGCTGGGCCACGGTCAGCTGCGGATGGCGCGCGCGCAGCGCGGCAACTAACTGTGCCGCCGAAAGAGATCCGCCGCCGAGTGCGAAGAAGTCCGCTTCCGGTCCGTCCACCTGGGCGCCGAGCACGTCACGCCATAAACCGGCCAACCAGCCCATGGTGCCGCCGAGGTCCGGTTCGTCGTCGGCATCGTCCTCGCCCGGTGGTGGCCAGGGCAGGGCGTCGCGGTCGACCTTGCCCGACGTGCGGGTGGGCAACTCTTCGAGCACGACCAGCCGTGGGATCAGCGCGGCGGGCAGGGTCTCGGCCAGGGCCAGGCGAGCGGCCTTGAGATCGAAATCGGATGGCGAGTTGTTGGGTGACAGTGCGACGTAGCCCACCAGTAGCGGCGTGCCGCTGGCGGTCCGGCGGACCGCTGCCGCGCCGCCGGATACCCCGGGCAGGTTCACCAGGGCGGAATCGACCTCGCCGAGTTCGATTCGGCGACCGCCGACTTTGACCTGGTCGTCGGCACGGCCCTGGAAGTAGAGGCCGTCGCGTTCGAGGCGGACCAGGTCACCGCTGCGGTAAGCGCGCTTCCAGGCGCCATCCGGTTCCAGGGGAATCGGCGCGTACTTCTCGGCGTCCTTCTCAGCGTCGAGGTAGCGGGCCAGGCCCACACCGCCGATCACCAGCTCGCCGGTCTCGCCGTAGCGCACCGGACGGCCGTCGTTGTTCACGACCGCCAGATCCCAGCCCGGCAGCGGCAGCCCGATGCTGACCGGGCTCTTGCCGTCCAGACGCGCGGCGCAGGCCACCACGGTGGCCTCGGTAGGCCCGTAGGTGTTCCACACCTCGCGGCCTTCGACGGCGAGGCGCTCGGCGAGTTCCGGCGGGCATGCCTCCCCCCCGAAAATCAGCAACCGCACCTGTTCCAGGGCCTCGGCCGGCCACAACGCAGCCAGGGTGGGTACGGTCGACACCACGGTGATATCCCGCGACACCAGCCACGGCCCTAGGTCCATCCCGCTGCGCACCAGTGACCGCGGTGCCGGAACCAGGCAGGCTCCGTGCCGCCACGCCAGCCACATCTCCTCGCAGGACGCGTCGAAGGCCACCGACAAGCCGGCGAGTACCCGGTCACCGGGCTTGATCGGATTGTCCTGCAAGAAGGTCTGTGCTTCGGCATCGACGAAGGCCGCGGCGTTGCGATGCGTCACGGCCACTCCCTTGGGGGTGCCGGTCGAACCCGACGTGAAGATGATCCACGCGTCATCGCGCGCCAGCGGTGCCGCGGCGCGCCACCCGCGCGATGTTCCGGGTCCTCGGCTCAGGGCGGCCTCGGTGATGACGGCGACGACCTGTGCCTCGTTGAACACGAGATCGGCGCGTTCTGGTGGATCATCGGCGTCGACGGGCACATAGGCCGCGCCGGCGGCCAGGGTCGACAGGATCGCCACGAAGAGCGCGTAACTGCCCGAGGGCATCCGGATCCCGATCCGGTCTCCGCGGCCGATGCCCCGCGCGGCCAGCCACTCGACACTCTCCTCGATGTCGGTGATCAACTCGCTGTAGGTCAGCTGAACCGTGCCGTCGTCGATCGCCGGCGCGTCGGGGAAGCGCGAAGCCGTCTCGTAGAGGATGTCGACCAAAGTGCGCGGCTCCGGCGCGTTCGCCGAAAGCAGATACTGGGCGGGAGTCTCTGGTGCTGAGTGCGCAGGCACAGATCGAAAATACTAAGCCGGTGGCTTTCTTGGGCACCGTGACGGCTCCGAAGTTGCATCTCTTCGACTTCACAGGGTCGGGTGGGAGGTGCCAGACTGTGCGCAGAGGGGAGTATTCCTTCGCCGCGGCGTCGTCATCACGTCGACCGTCACCGGACGACCGGCGTCGTGGACCGCTACCAAGCGCGCGTGCGGTGGAAGAGACCTCTGGCGTTTGACGACCGGAGGAACTCGCTGAATGAATGTTTCGGCCACGGAGTGGTGGATAACCCTTGGGGTGACCGTCGCCGTCCTGCTGTTCGACGTGCTCGTGATCGCGCGTCGCCCGCACGAACCGACGATGCGTGAATGTGCGATCGCGTTGTCGATCTACGTCGGTCTGGCGGTGGGTTTCGGCATCTTCGTCTGGAATTTCCACGGGCGCCAGTTCGGCCTGGAATTCCTCGCGGGCTGGCTGACCGAGTACAGCCTGTCGGTCGACAACTTGTTCATCTTCATCGTCATCATGGCGAGTTTCAAAGTGCCAAAGATCTACCAGCAGCAGGCGCTGCTGGTCGGCATCATCCTGGCGCTGATCTTCCGCGGCATCTTCATCGCGCTGGGAGCGGTGGCCATCGAGAAATTCTCCTGGATGTTCTACCTCTTCGGCGCGTTCCTCGTGTACACGGCCATCACGCTGGCCCGCGACACCGATCATGAGGACGACGCCGACAACGCCGTGGTGCGCTTCGCCCGTGCGCACGTCAACGTGACCGAGACTTGGGACGGCCTCAAACTGTGGGTCAAGGAGAACGGGAATCGGGCGATGACGCCGATGTTCCTCGTCATCATCGCCCTGGGTACCACCGACCTGCTGTTCGCGCTCGATTCGATTCCCGCCATCTACGGCCTGACCCGCGAGCCGTACCTGGTGTTCACCGCCAACGTGTTCGCGCTGATGGGTCTGCGCCAGTTGTACTTCCTGCTGGGTGACCTACTGGACCGCCTGGTCTACCTATCGCAGGGGCTGGCCTTCATCCTGTTCTTCATCGGCGTCAAGCTCATCCTGCACGCACTCCACGAGAACGAACTGCCGTTCATCAATGGCGGACAATCCGTGGCGGTGCCCGAGATCCCGACCCTGCTCAGCCTCGCGGTGATCATCGTGACGCTATTCATCACGATGATTGCGAGCCTGATGAAGACACGTGCCACGGCCAGAAGTGGGGCGAAGAGGTGACGCCGCCTCGGTTCACCAGTTGTGGAATCCGCCTTCGGGTCCCAGCATCCGCTCGAGTCGGGTCCGGTTGATCTTGGCCAGTTCGTTACGAACGACCTTGCGCTCGGTCTCGGTGTCGTGGTGAAGGCGATCGGTGATCGCCGTTATGACCTCGGTTGCCCTCAGGCCCGCGACACACATCACGAACCCGAACCCGAAATGGTCGGCATAGTCTTGTGCAGCGTCGCTCAGCGCTGCCATCACCGCCGGGTCCTCGTCCCACAGGGAGCACTGCTCGGCCTGTGAGCGGGTGCTTCTCGGGCGTCGTCCGATGTGGGGATAGGCTTCCAGAATCCGGTCCACGCCGTCCTCCGGCAGGCTGAACAGCAGTGCGTCGGCACGTCGGAACAGTGCATCGTGATCGGCGTAAGGACGCCCGGCCGCCAGGTCACCGGCCAGGACCACGCTGTTCCAGCACTCGTAGAGGGCATGGACGGCCTTGCGTGTGGGTAGAGCGTTGAAGGCGTCGAGGCCGATTCCCTGATGCATCAGCACGAAACCCATCATCGGAGGTGCAGGACACACACGCGTTACATCGTGTTACGGCCATGCAAAATCGTGTGTGGTGTGTGTCTCACGCCCTTTGAGCCGGGCTTCAGGGTCGCCGGCGGGTCAGTGTCCCCCGGTCGTGAAGCGCTCCAGCGAGCGCTGAACCTCCGCTTCGGCATCGGCGCGGCTCACCCAGTCGGCCGCCTCGACGTACTTGCCCGGTTCCAGGTCTTTGTAATGGACGAAGAAATGCTTGATCGCATCCAATTCGAAGGCTGGCACGTCGCCGATGTCCTGAATGCTGTCCCAGCGGCGGTCACCGGCGGGCACGCACAGCACCTTGTCGTCGCCGCCGGCTTCGTCGACCATCCGGAACATACCAACGGGACGGCACTCGACGATCACACCGGGGAACACCGGTTGGGGCAGCAGGACGAGGGCGTCCAGCGGATCGCCATCTTCACCCAGCGTGTTCTCGATGAAGCCGTAGTCGGTGGGATAGGCCATCGGGGTGTAGAGGTAGCGATCGAGGCGGAGCCGTCCCGTTTCGTGATCCACCTCGTACTTGTTGCGCTGTCCTTTCGGGATCTCGATCGTCACGTCAAATTCCACTGCTGGCTCCTTTGGCTGCACGAGGTGTCTCTGGCAAACCCTAGTGGAGCGATACCCTGCAGTACATGCATCCCACCCGATGGCGCCGCTCCACGCACTTGGTGATCGGGATCGTCGTGGTGGCCGTCGTCGCGGTCGCATTGACGCTGACGGTGCTGATAACCGGCGCCCACCGAGCCCCGCAGGAGCCGGCGATCCCGGATCCGCCCTTGGCGGTCGCCGATCCGGGTGTTGTCCCCGTCGTCGGCACCGCGCCGGTGCCGACGCCTGCCGGGCTCGCCGCCGCGCTGGGCCCGCCGCTGGCCGATGCGAACCTCGGTGTGATCGCGGGGCGCGTCGCGGACGCCGAAACCGGCGCCCTGCTCTGGCAGCGGGGCGGCGACGTCCCCATGCAGCCCGCTTCGACGAACAAGGTGCTGACCGCGGCCGCGGCGCTGCTGACGCTGGATCGCGACACCCGCATCACCACGAAGGTGGTCGCAGCCGACCAGACCGCGCAGCCCGGCGTCGTCGTCCTCGTCGGTGGTGGCGACCCAACGCTTTCTGCCGCGCCCCCCGACCAGGACACCTGGTATCCCGGTGCGGCCCGGATCAGCGACCTCGCCGATCAGGTGCGTCGAAGTGCCGTCAGGGTCAACACGATCCTCGTGGACGACTCGCTGTTCATCGGTCCCGAGATGGCAACCGGCTGGGATCCCGCGGACGTCGACGGCGGGGACATCGCGCCGATCCAGTCGGTGATGATCGACGCCGGGCGAATCCAGCCGACGACGGTCGAGTCGCGGCGGTCGCTGACCCCCGCACTCGACGCAGGCCGGGCGCTGGCAGCCGCGCTGCGGGTCGACCCCGCCCGGGTGCGGATCGCGCCCGGTCCGGCGTCCGGTGAGGAGCTCGCGTCGGTGCAGTCGCCCCCGCTGATGGAGCGGTTGCGCCAGATGATGCTGGCTTCCGACAATGTGATGGCAGAGTGCATCGGCAGAGAGGTCGCGGCGAGGATGCATCGGCCGATGAGCTTCGCCGGCGCCGCCGAAGCGATCATCGCCCGGCTGTCGGCCGCCGGTGTCGACGTGAAAGGCGCCTCGCTGATGGACTCCAGCGGCCTGTCGGTACTCGACCGGCTCACGGCTACGACCCTCGATGAGGTGGTTGGCGCGGCCGTCGGCCCGGCTCAGCCCGCATTGCGTCCGCTGGTCGATCTGCTTCCGGTCGCGGGCGGCAGCGGCACGCTATCGGGACGATTCCTCGATCCTGACACCGGCCGCGGCGCTGCCGGCTGGTTGCGGGCGAAGACGGGCTCGTTGACGGCCACCAACGCCTTGGCAGGCCTCGTGACCGACGCGAGCGGGCGGGTGCTGACATTCGCGCTCATTTCCAACGCGGCCGGTCCGACGGGCCGAACCGCCATCGACGCGCTGGCGGCCACGCTGCGAACGTGCGGGTGCGGCTCGTGAAGGCACCCAGGGAGATGACCGTCGGGCGGGCCGTCGACTGGGATTTTGCGGCGACGGTCGGCGCCCGGCTGGCACGGCCCGCGCCTCCGGCGACCGAATACACCCGCAGACAGGTCATCGACGAGCTGGGCACCGCCTCTCGCACGGCAGAACCGTTGGTGCGCGAGATCAGCGGGCTCGGCACCGACGCACCGGTCCCCGACGCCCGCATCGTCGACCGGTCGGAATGGATCAGGGCGGCTTCGGAGTCGATGCGGGCGATGACGGGCGGCGGCACCGGAACCCACCGGCCCAGCTTCGTGATGGGGCGGGTGGCCGGTGCCCAGACCGGCGCGGTGCTGGCCTTCGTGTCGTCGGGCATTCTGGGCCAGTACGACCCGTTCGGTGTCGAGGGCGGCCGCTTGTTGCTCGTCTACCCCAACGTGATCGCGGTGGAGCGCCAGTTGGGTGTCGTGCCCGCCGACTTCCGGCTTTGGGTATGCCTGCACGAGGTGACCCACCGGGTCCAGTTCACGGCGAATCCCTGGCTGTCCGAGCACATGTCGCGGGCACTGGCGACCCTCACCCAGGACATCGACGACGACGTCGCCGCTGTCTTGGGCCGGCTGGTCGGACATCTCCGGGGCCGCATCGAGGGCCGGGCGGAGGACCCGAATTCGACGGGAATCCTGGGTCTGATGCGGGCTCTGCAATCCGAGCCCCAGCGCCGGGCGCTTGATCGGCTGCTGGTGTTGGGGACGCTGCTTGAGGGCCATGCCGAGCACGTCATGGATGCCGTCGGACCGTCGGCGGTGCCGAGCGTGGCCACCATACGGCAACGCTTCGACCGGCGGCGGCAGCGCAAACAGCCCCCACTGCAGCGGCTGCTGCGCGCGCTGCTGGGCATCGACGCCAAGCTGGCGCAGTACACCCGCGGCAAGGCGTTCGTCGACGACGTCGTCGGTCGTGTCGGCATGCCGCGGTTCAACGCGATCTGGGAGGGCCCCGACACGCTGCCGTTACCGCACGAGATCGATCACCCCCAGCGATGGATCCACCGGGTGCTCTAGCGCAGCTCGGCGCTGCGCTGCGGCGATTCGCCGAGCAGCACCTGCCCGACGACGAGCACTGGTGTGCCGGGCTGTCCGGTGGACCGGACTCGCTGGCGTTGACCGCGGTCGCGGCCGCCATGCGGCCGACCACGGCCCTGATCGTCGATCACGGGCTGCAACCGGGGTCCGCCGAGGTCGCCGAGACCGCGCGCAGACACGCCTTGTCGCTGGGCTGCGTTGAGGCACAGGTCATTCGAGTCGAGGTGGGTTCTTACGGAGGCCCGGAGTCCGCCGCCAGGTCGGCGCGCTACGCGGCGCTGCGGGAGGCCCGCGGGCAAGCCCCCGTGCTCATCGGACACACCCTTGACGATCAAGCGGAGACGGTGCTGCTGGGCCTCGGACGCGGGTCGGGTCCGCGTTCGATCGCCGGGATGAGGCCCTACGACCCGCCGTGGTGCCGGCCGCTGCTGGGGGTACGCAGGCCGGTCACCGTGGCCGCGTGCGCCGAACTGGGTATTGATCCCTGGCGCGACCCGCACAACCTGGACAGGCGTTTCACCCGGTCCCGGCTGCGCGACGAGGTGCTTCCGCTGCTCGAGGACGTTCTCGGCGGCGGCGTCGCCGAGGCACTGGCGCGCACCGCGACGGCGCTGCAGGAGGACGGCCACGTGCTCGACCGGCTGGCCGCGCA
Organism: uncultured Mycobacterium sp.; assembly: GCA_964511995.1. Classification (GTDB taxonomy): domain Bacteria; phylum Actinomycetota; class Actinomycetes; order Mycobacteriales; family Mycobacteriaceae; genus Mycobacterium. The sequence goes on along the minus strand of CAZEHT010000028.1, from coordinate 16,077 downwards.
GGCGCTGCACGACGTCCGCGGCGACGCCGCTGAGCTGCTCGTCGCGCCGTTGACGGCACTGCCCGCGGCGATCCGGCGCCGCGTCATTCGCGCCTGGCTGCAATCCGGTGGAGCCGTGCGGCTCACGGCCAAACAGATCCTCGGCGTCGATGCGCTGGTGACGTCGTGGCGCGGGCAGGGCGGTGTCGCCGTCGGCAGCGAACTACCCGGCCAGCGCCTTGTCGCCGGGCGGCGTGACGGGGTGCTGACGCTGCACCGCGAGCCTGTCTGAGCACCGCGCTGGTCCTGGCGGCGTCGGCATGGCACGCTGAGGTCGTGCAGGCCGACCATGCCGAGTTGTATCCAGGGGATATCAAGTCGGTGTTGCTGACCGAGCAGCAGATTCGGACCCGCACCCACGAACTTGGCGAACTGGTCGCCCGCGACTACTCCGAGGCCAGCGGGGATCAGGATCTCCTGCTGGTCACCGTGCTCAAGGGCGCGGTGATGTTCGTGACCGACCTGGCGCGCACGATTGCGCTGCCGACCCAGTTGGAGTTCATGGCCGTCAGTTCCTACGGCTCCTCGACATCCTCGTCGGGCGTGGTTCGGATCCTCAAGGACCTGGACCGCGACATCCACGATCGTGATGTGCTGATCGTCGAGGACATCGTGGACTCCGGGTTGACACTGTCGTGGCTACTGCGCAACCTGGCGAGCCGGCACCCCCGTTCACTGCGGGTGTGTACGTTGCTGCGCAAACTCGAAGCGGTGCGGGCCGATGTCGACATCTCCTACATAGGTTTCGACATCCCCAACGAGTTCGTCGTCGGGTACGGCCTCGACTACGCCGAGCGCTACCGGGATCTGCCCTACATCGGCACACTGGACCCGAGGGTCTATTCGCACTGACCCCTCGACCAGGACCCGGAAACCCCCGGAGGGGTCGCGATGAGCCGAACCGCACTTCGTATCTGCCCGCTGTGCGAAGCGACGTGCGGGTTGGAACTCACAATCAGCGACGAGCCCGCCGGCCGTGTTCTCGGCTCGCGCGGCGACCGCGCCGACGTTTTCAGTGCCGGATTCATCTGCCCGAAGGGCGCCAGCTTCGGCGAACTCGACAACGACCCGGACCGCTTGCGCCGCCCCCTGGTGAGGCGGGCAGGACGTTTGACCGAGGTCGGCTGGGACGAGGCGTTCGCCTTCGTCGCCGAGAACCTGGGCGGGGTCGTCGCGGCCCACGGCGGTTCGGCGGTGGGCGTCTACCTGGGCAATCCGAATGCGCATACTGTCGCCGGAGCGCTCTACCCGCCGCTGCTCATCCGCGCACTCGGAACCCGCAACGTGTTCAGCGCGAGCACGCTGGATCAAATGCCCAAGCAGGTCGCCCTCGGCCACATGTTCGGAAATCCGTTCGCTTTCACCGTGCCTGACCTGGACCGGACCGATCACCTCGTCGTCATCGGCGCCAACCCGCTGGTGTCGAACGGCAGTTTGGCGACCGCCGCCGACTTCCCCGGCAAACTACGGGCGCTGCGCAGGCGTGGTGGGCGGCTGACGGTGATCGATCCGGCACGCACCCGGACCGCCGCACTGGCCGACCGGCATCTATCGCCGCGGCCCGGCACCGACGCCGCCCTGCTGTTCGCCATCGCCCACACGCTTTTCGACGAGGGGCTGGTGGCCGGTGATCTCGGCGGTATCGCCGACCACGTCGCCGGCGTGGATACCCTCCGGCGCCTGGCGGCCGAGTTCGCGCCCGAGGCCGTGGCCGCATACTGCGGTGTCGCATCCCGCGACATCCGGGCGGTCGCACACGAGATCGCCGCGGCACCCACGGCCGCCGTGTACGGCCGGATCGGCACCTCGGCGGTGGAATTCGGCACGCTGGCCAGCTGGCTCGTCGACGTCGTCAACGTGCTGACCGGAAATCTGGACCGGGCGGGCGGGGCGATGTTTCTGCTCGGACCGACGACCGCCGCCCCCCGGCCGCCGCGCCCCGGCCGCGGGTTCGTCACCGGCCGCTGGCGCAGCCGCGTTTCGGGCTACCCGGAGGTCGTGTCGGAATTCCCGGCGGCCGCGCTGGCCGAGGAGATCGACACACCCGGTGACGGCCGGATCAGGGCGGTGATCACCATCGCCGGTAATCCCGTGCTGTCGGCGCCCGACGGGGCGAGGCTGTCTCGCGCGCTCGAAACGGTGGACTTCGTGCTCAGTGTCGATCCCTACCTCAACGAGACGACCCGGCACGCCGACGTCATACTGCCTCCGCCGCCGCCTTCGCAGAGCCCGCATTTCGACTTCGCGCTCAACAACCTGGCGGTCCGGGCCAACGCCCGCTACTCTCCGCCGGTGCTGCCGCGGGCCGACGGGCGGCCCGACGAGACCGAGATCATCGCCAGGATCACCCTCGTCGTCTACGGGATGGGCGCCGGTGCCGATCCCGCTTTCGTCGACGAGCAGGTGATCGCCGCCACGCTCGCCAAGGAAACCGCCGACCCCCACTCGCCGGTCTCGGGGCGCAGCGCCGATGAACTAGCCGGCATGCTGGCCGGCGAACGTGGTTACGAGCGCCGCCTCGACATGATGTTGCGGGTCGGTCCCTACGGTGACGCGTTCGGGGCCCGGCCGGACGGCCTGAACCTGCAACGGCTCATCGCGGCCCCCCACGGGATCGACCTGGGCCCACTGCGGCCCCGGCTGCCCGACGTACTGCGCACGGCGTCCGGCAAGGTCGAATTGGCGCCCGCGGCGCTTGTAGCTGACATCCCCCGTTTGCTGGAAGCGGTCGCGAAAGGCAGTGACGCGCACCAACTCGTCCTCATCGGCCGTCGGCATCTGCGCTCCAACAACAGCTGGATGCACAACGTGCCGGCACTGGCCGGCGGTACCAACCGCTGCACGCTGCACATTCATCCCGTCGACGCGTCACGGCTCGGCGTCTCAGACGTCGCCGTCGTCACGGGCTCCGGGGGCCAAGTGGTGGTCCCCGTCGAGGTGACTACCGGTATTCGCCCAGGCGTGGTTTCGCTGCCCCACGGCTGGGGGCACGATCAGGACGACACCCGGCTGGCGGTTGCCGCCAGGGCACCGGGTGCCAATGCCAACCAGCTCAGCGACGGGTCGCGACTGGACCCGCTGTCTGGGACCGCCGCCCTCAACGGGCTGCCCGTCACGGTTTCGGCGGGCTGACCGGCACCTGGCCGTCGTTCGGGACCTGTGTCTAACCGAGTTCCCACACGACGGTCACCTGGAAGCGCACCGTCTGCTGGCCGGGTTCCAGGGGTACAGGAGCGGCGGCGTCCATCGACCGCGGCATCGGCACCGGGGGTGCGGGCGCGGCGCCCTCCTCGGCGATCGAGATGACATTGCCCAGCGCGAGGCCGGATAGATCGGCGAACTGTTGGGCGCGGTCTTTGGCGTCGTTGAACGCGCGGGCGCGGGCATCCTTGACCAGCTGAGAGTCGTCGCTGATCGAGTAGTCCACCGAGTTGATCCTGGTCGCGTCACCGCCGGTGCTGACGATCAGGGCCAGCGTCTCGGACGCCGCGTCGATGTCGCGGATCCTGACGCCGAGGGTATTGCTGGCCTGGTAGCCGGTAATCGTGTTGCCGTCGCCGTACTGCGATTGCAGGGTGACGTTCGTGGTGCTGATGTCCTTGCGGTCGATGCCCGCTCCCCTCAACGCGTCGATGACGGCCCGCTGGCGGCCGCTGGACTGATTCATCGCGCTGGTGACGTCGGGCGCTACGGATGTGATAGCCACGTTGGCGGTCAGGGTGTCGGGGGTTCCGTCGACTCTGCCGTTACCGACGACGGTCACCTGCCGCGGGATGTCGCCCGCGACGGGATGCGCCGGTTTCGAGTCGCATGCCGACAGCGCGCCGACGGCCAGGCCGGCGAACAACACGATGGTCAGCCGCCGAAGCGCTGTAAATCTCCCGACGTTGGGCATGGAGGCCACCCTAGCGCCGGCGGAGAACCGGCGACAGAACCGCATGGGTTTGGATGCTACGGGCGGATGTCTTCCACTTCTTCCCAAACGTCGGCTCCGGGTGTACAAGCAAGTAATTGTGAGCCGAGACGACGATGAGACGCCTGCGGAGGCCAAGCCGGCGAACAGTCGGTGGACGTCGGCTCGAAAGTGGCTGGCGGCCGTTTTGACCTCGGCTATCGCGATACCCCTGGTCGGTTGGGTAGCGGGCAAGGCTGGGGGCTGGTTCACCGAAAAATGGAGTCCCGAGCAGTTCCTCACGGCCGTCGTAGACATCGATTCCCCGGAGCAGACCTGCACCGGCGGTGAGGGCTGGGTGTTCGCCAAGACTCCTCAACAGCTTCCCGGGGTGCTCCCCGACGAAGACAAGCAGGCCTGGGCGGCGGCCAACGGAGGGATACCCGCCAGCGGAAACCTGGTAAAGGTGACCCTTCAGGGCCTCAACGGCCACACGGTCGTCGTGACGGATATAGCGGTGCAGGTGGTTTCACGCGAGGAGCCGCCTGACGGTACCTATCCCTTGACCCGCGGGCCATGCGGAGGGTTGGTTCCGTACCGCTTCCAAGCCGACTTGGACGCGTCGCCCGTCTCGGTGACCCCCGTCGCTGACGAAGGGGTGATCGAACCAGCCCAGGTGCGTCGTCCCGTCGACCTGCCTCACGCGGTCAGCGGGTCGCAACCCGAGGTCTGGCACATCGCGGCCGTCACCGAAACATGCACCTGCGAGTGGACGGCAACGTTGAACTGGAATTCCGACGGGAAGAAGGGCAGTACCGAGATCGCCGACAACGGCCGCCCGTTCCGGGTCGCCGCCACCACGTCGGCCACCCACGTTGTCACCGACTTCAACGGCGGATGGGAAGACTCGGAATGAGACAGACCGGTAGGTCACCACGGCACCGCAGCCAAAAACTCCAGCAGAATGTCGTTCACCCGCGCGGCACTGTCCTGCTGCAGCCAGTGCCCCGCTCCGTCGATCCATTCCTCGCGGTAGGGCCCGCACACCACTTCGCGGGCCCGGTCGGTACGCAGGAAGGCCAGCGCCGGGTCGGTGCGGCCGCCGATGAACAACGCGGGCACCGCGATCGACGGCCCGCGCAGGTGTGCGGTCGTCCGCCAATTGCGGTCGAAGTTGCGATACCAGTTGAGGCCACCCGTGAAGCCGGTTCTGCTGAACTGCTCGGCGTAGTGGTCGAGTTCGTCGGCGCTGATCCAGTCCGGCAAGGGCGCCCGCGAGTCCCCCGCGAACATGGCATGCATAGTCGCCAACGGATCAGCGCCCAATTCCGCGTCGGCGAGCCCCGGCTCCTGGTACCTCAGAATGTAGAAATCGTCGCCGAACTTTCGGAACGCCTCGGTCGGAGGTATCCGCGACCGGGGGACCGGGGGGACGCTGAGTCCGGCCACCGCGGCGACCCGGTCGGAGTGCAACTGCGCGGCGTTCCATGCCACCGTCGCGCCCCAGTCGTGCCCGATCAGCACCCCCCAGTGGGCTCCCACGTCGTCGAGCAGCGCGACGAGGTCGCCCGTAAGCGCGTGGATGTCGTAGTCCTCGACTGCCTCAGGTCGCGACGAGCCGCCGTATCCGCGCTGGTCGGGGGCCAGCACGTGGTAGCCGGCGGCGGCCAGCGCCGGGATCTGATGCCGCCACGAATACGCCAGCTCCGGGAACCCGTGGGCGAGCACGACCACCTTGCCGGGGGCGCCGTCAACGGCCCCGGACTCCTCGACCCGTAACCGGATGCCGTTGTGATCGACGAACCGTTCGACACAGCGTTCGGTCATGACCTCACGAAAGCACAGGAATTGGTGATGTGGGAACTACCGATCGTTGGTCGGGCGGTAGCCTGAAGTACCACAGCGCACATTGGAAGGACCTGGCTGGCATACGGCCCGATGCTTGATGAACCGAAAAAACGTCATACGTACGCTCACGGCGATCGCAGCAATCCTGCTGCTGGGCTGGGCGTTCTTCTACTTCGGTGACGATACCCGCGGGTACAAGCCGGTCGACACGTCGGTCGCCATGGCGCAGATCCAAGGCGAAAACGTCAAGAGCGCGCAGATCGACGACCGCGAGCAGCAACTGCGTCTGGACCTCAAGTCCGGGAACGCCGACACGGCTGACGCGGACAGGATCATCGCCAAATATCCGACCGGCTACGCGGTGCCCTTGTTCGACGCTCTGCAAAGCAAGAACACGCAGGTTAACACTGTGGTAAACCAGGGCAGCATCATCGGTTCGCTGTTGATCTACATGCTGCCGCTGCTGCTGCTGGTCGCCCTGTTCGTGATGTTCTCCCGGATGCAGACGGGCGGCCGAATGGGGTTCGGATTCGGCAAATCCAAAGCCAAGCAGCTCAGCAAGGACATGCCCAAGACGACATTCGCCGATGTGGCCGGCGCGGACGAGGCAGTCGAGGAACTCTACGAGATCAAGGACTTCCTGCAGAACCCGGCGCGCTACCAGGCGCTGGGCGCCAAGATTCCCAAGGGCGTCCTGCTGTACGGACCCCCGGGCACTGGCAAGACGCTCCTCGCGCGGGCGGTGGCCGGCGAGGCCGGTGTCCCGTTCTTCACCATCTCGGGCTCGGACTTCGTCGAGATGTTCGTCGGTGTCGGCGCTTCGCGTGTGCGCGACCTGTTCGAGCAGGCCAAGCAGAACAGTCCGTGCATCATCTTCGTCGACGAGATCGACGCCGTTGGCCGCCAGCGCGGCGCCGGTCTGGGCGGCGGTCACGACGAACGCGAGCAGACGCTCAACCAGCTGCTGGTCGAAATGGACGGCTTCGGCGACCGTCAGGGTGTGATTCTCATCGCAGCCACCAACCGGCCCGACATTCTCGACCCCGCCCTGCTGCGGCCCGGCCGCTTCGACCGGCAAATCCCGGTGTCAAGCCCGGACATGGCCGGCCGGCGCGCGGTGTTGCGGGTGCACTCGCAGGGCAAACCGATCGCACCCGACGCCGACCTCGACGGCCTGGCCAAGCGCACCGTCGGCATGTCGGGCGCCGACTTGGCCAACGTGATCAACGAGGCTGCGCTGCTGACCGCCCGCGAGAACGGCACCGTCATCACCGGCGCGGCGCTGGAGGAGGCGGTGGACCGCGTGGTCGGCGGACCGCGCCGCAAGAGCCGGATCATCAGCGAGCACGAGAAGAAGATCACCGCCTATCACGAGGGCGGACACACCCTGGCGGCCTGGGCGATGCCCGACATCGAACCCGTCTACAAGGTGACGATCCTGGCCCGCGGCCGCACGGGCGGTCACGCCGTGGCGGTGCCCGAGGACGACAAGGGTCTGATGACCCGCTCGGAGATGATCTCCCGGCTGGTGTTCGCGATGGGTGGCCGCGCGGCCGAGGAACTGGTGTTCCGCGAGCCGACCACGGGTGCGGTGTCCGATATCGAGCAGGCGACCAAGATCGCCCGTGCCATGGTCACCGAATACGGGATGAGCGCCAAACTGGGTGCTGTCCGTTATGGCACCGAGCACGGCGATCCGTTCCTTGGCCGGACGATGGGCGTCCAGGCGGATTACAGCCACGAGGTGGCCCGTGAGATCGACGAAGAGGTCCGCAAGTTGATCGAGGCGGCGCACACCGAGGCCTGGGAGATCCTGTCGGACTACCGCGATGTGCTCGACATCCTCGCGGGTGAGCTGCTGGAGAAGGAAACCCTGCACCGCGCCGAGCTCCAAGCCATTTTCGCCGACGTGCGCAAGCGGCCGCGCATCACCGCATTCGACGACTTCGGCGGACGTATCCCATCAGACAAGCCGCCCATCAAGACGCCGGGCGAGCTGGCCATCGAGCGGGGGGAGGAGTGGCCCAAACCGGTGCCCGAGCCGGCGTTCAAGGCGGCGATAGCCGAAGCGTCGCGCCTCGCTGCCGGCCAGACGGCCGCACACGGCGGCTCCAACGGGGCGAAGGCGCCGAACGGCTCCACCGGCGCGAGCCAGCCCGACTATGGCGCCCCAGCGGGTTGGCATGCCCCCGGCTGGCCACCGCCCGCTCCGCCGTCCGGGCCCCCGCACGGCTACGGGTATCCGCCACCAGGTGCGCCCGGAACGTGGCAGCCGCCGCCGCCCCCGTCTGGCCAGGTTCATCCCCAACACCCGGCCCACGGGCCTTCGCGCCCGGCCCACGGCCCTTCGCAGCCGGCCCACGGCCAACCTGAATTGGGTTCCGGGGACGCCCAGGATGCGAGTCGGCCAAATCCGCCGGCACGAAGCTGACTACGGGCGGAGGCCACCAATGGGTTCTCAGGCGCGGCTGAACTCCCACGCCAAAAACAGAAGTGCTGTGTTCGACGAGACCCGTGCCGTGGCCGCGGTGCGCGAACTGCTTTACGCGATCGGCGAAGACCCGGACAGGTCGGGTCTCGTCGACACCCCGTCCCGGGTCGCCCGTGCTTACAAGGAAATGTTCGCGGGGCTCTACGTCGACCCCGACGATGTGCTGAACACCACCTTCGACGAGCAACACGACGAACTGGTTCTCGTCAAGGAGATCCCGATGTATTCCACTTGCGAGCATCATCTGGTGTCTTTCCACGGCGTGGCCCACGTCGGCTACATCCCGGGAACCGACGGCCGAGTGACGGGGTTGTCGAAAATCGCTCGCGTGGTAGACCTCTACGCCAGGCGTCCGCAGGTGCAGGAGCGGCTCACCGGCCAGGTCGCCGACGCCGTGATGCGAAAGCTCAAGCCGCGCGGTGTCATCGTCGTCATCGAGGCGGAGCACCTGTGCATGGCGATGCGCGGAGTGCGCAAGCCCGGGGCGGTGACGACCACCTCCGCGGTGCGCGGACAGTTCAAGACCGACAAGGCATCTCGGGCCGAAGCTCTGGAACTCATCTCACACAGGTGAGTCCGATGTGCACACAGGTTATTGGCGTGGTGAACGTCACAGCCGATTCCTTCTCCGACGGCGGTGAATATCTGGATTTCTCCAGTGCGGTCGCGCACGGTTTGCGACTGGCCGCGCAAGGCGCCGCGATCATCGATGTCGGCGGCGAGTCGACGCGCCCTGGAGCCGTGCGTGTCGATCCGGCCGATGAGTTGTCGCGCGTGATACCGGTGGTCGGAGAGCTTGCCGCGCAGGGAATTACCGTGAGTATCGACACCATGCACGCCGAGGTGGCGCGGGCGGCGGTGGAACACGGCGCGACCCTCGTCAACGACGTTTCGGGAGGACGGGCGGACCCGGCGATGGCGCACGTCGTGGCGCAGGCCGGCGTGCGCCTGATCCTGATGCATTGGCGTTCGGTGGGCGCCGACGACCCGCATCGGATACCGGATTACGCCGACGTCGTCGACGAGGTGCGTATCGAGCTGCTCGAATCAGTCGACCTGGCGGTTGCCGCCGGGGTCGACCCCAGCAAGCTCGTCATCGACCCCGGCCTCGGTTTCGCCAAGACGGCACAACACAACTGGGCACTGCTGCGGGCGCTGCCGAGGTTGGTCGCGACGGGCGTGCCGGTGCTCATAGGGGCGTCGCGCAAGCGTTTTCTCGGTGCGCTGCTTGCCGGCGCCGACGGAACTCCTCGGCCCACCCGAGACCGCGACACCGCGACCGCGGTGATCTCGGCCCTGGCTGCCACCCACGGCGTGTGGGGAGTCAGGGTCCACGACGTCCGCGCATCGGTCGATGCGATCGAAGTCGTCAAAGCCTGGGGGTCGGGTGGCTGATCGAATCGAACTGCGAGGCTTGACAATTCGCGGTAAGCACGGCGTCTTCGAGCATGAGCGGCGAGACGGCCAGGATTTCGTGGTGGACATCACGGTGTGGATTGACCTTGCCGCGGCGGCGACCAGCGACCGATTGGCCGACACTTACGACTACGGTGTGCTGGCACAACGCGCGGCCGAAATCGTCGCCGGACCGCCCCGAAACCTGATCGAGACCGTGGCCGCCGAGATCGCGGAGGACGTGATGAGCGACGAACGCGCACATGCCGTCGAAGTCGTCGTGCACAAGCCACACGCGCCGATTCCGCTGAGCTTCACCGACGTCGCGGTGGTCGCGCGGAGATCGCGCCGGGGTGGACGGGGCGGCACTCCGTGACCCGCGCGGTGCTGTCCATCGGCTCCAACCTCGGCGACCGCCTGGCGCGGCTGCGATCGGTGGTCGACGCCCTCGGAGACCGGCTCGTGACGGCGTCGCCCATCTACGAAACCCCACCTTGGGGCTATCTCGAACAAGGCCCGTTCCTCAACGCGGTGGTGATCGCCGAGGACGAAAGCCTCGATGCGCGTGGATGGTTGCGGTTCGGGCAGGATCTCGAGCGTGCGGCCGATCGTGTGCGGGGTGAGAAGTGGGGTCCCCGCACCCTCGACGTGGATCTCGTCCAGGTTCTCGACCGCGGGACCGAGGTTCTGTCCTGGGGCGATGGCCTGATTCTGCCGCATCCGTTGGCACATCTGCGCGCCTTCGTGGTCATCCCGTGGCTGGCGGCCGATCCCGGTGCGCTGCTGACGGTGATCGGTGTGGTCGCGCCGGTGTCGCGGCTGGTGGCCGAACTCGACGCCGGCGATCGCGCGGGGGTGCGGCAGACCGATCTGAGGTTCACCTGATGGGTCCCACCCGCAAGCGTGACCTCGCGCTGACGGTGGTTGGCGTGGCGCTGATCTCCTACTTCGCGGTGATCGGCCTGTACCGCTGGTTTCCGCCGCTCACCTTGTGGACGGGGTTGTCACTGGCGGCGGTTGCGCTGGCCGAAGCCGTCTGTGGACGTTATGTGCGCGTCAAGATCAGCGCCGGGGAGATCGGTGCCGGGGGCGGTCGGCTGCACCCGATCGCCGTGGCCCGCTGTGTCGTCATCGCCCAGGCTTCGGCCTGGGTCGGCGCCGTGGTGGCGGGTTGGTGGATCGGAGTTCTGGCTTATCTGCTGTCGCGGCGAGGCGAGTTGCGCGTCGCGGCGGCGGACACCTCCGGCGCCGCGGTGGCGGCCGCCTGTGCGCTCGCCCTGATCGTCGCCGCGTTGTGGCTCCAACATTGCTGCAAGTCGCCCAACGAACCGCCCGAGAATTCCGAAGCCGCCACGGGCTGACGCGGCCGGCTTTGCCGGCTCCCGGATCCTCCCTTGTGGTTTCTTCACATTCCAGTGAAGTCCCTCGCGTTTTCCCTTGCGCCGATTGACGGAATTGCCGGACCTGCGCGACCCGTTCGGCGACGTCACGCAGGTAGAGTCATCCCATGACCGTTTCGTCCCGCGGCGACCGCGTGCGACGTGGTGGCCGCAGGCCGGGGTGGCCACTTCTGACGGTGTTGCTGATTCTGGCTATTACGGCCAGCTCGGCGCTGGTGTTCACCAATCGGGTCGAGCTGTTGAAACTCGCTGTGATCTTGTCGCTGTGGGCGGCGGTGGTCGGTGCGTTCGTCTCCGCCACCTACCGCAGGCAAAGCGAATCCGACCAGGCCAAGGTGCGAGACCTCAAACTCGTCTATAACCTGCAGCTCGACCGCGAGATATCCGCGCGCCGCGAGTACGAGCTGAACGTCGAGACACATCTGCGCCGGGAGCTTGCCAGCGAACTCAGCGCCCAGCAGGCCGACGAAGTAGCCGCGTTGCGTGCCGAATTGGCCGCTCTGCGAAACGGTCTGGAGATTTTGTTCGACACCGATCTGGGGCAGCGCCCGGCGATCGAAACCAGCGGCGGCTATGACAAGTGGCCTGCTGCCGCGGCACCTGACCGAGTCGCCAGCAGCCGGGTCACCGAGGTGCACGACGATGACGACGACGCCGAGACGGCCGAGAGCCCGATCATCGACGTTCCGGAAGAGCCGCTGGCAACAGATACCGAACCCCAACCCGCCGTGGTTCTGCAGAGCCGCTACGGTGGCTCGCACCGAAGGCCCTCGGCTACCGAAGACACCCGCAAGATCCCGCCGGTTCCGGCCGAACCCCCGACCAACGGACAGGTTGCCGGATCGGCGGGCGCCCCAGAGCCCGCTATCCCCGGGCGGCATGCCGGACGCACAGCCCATGGCGCACCGGCAGCCGACGCGGGGCCTGTCGTGACGTCGAATTCGTCCGCGCTCGCGCCGCGCCATCGTGGCGCCGAAGACGACAACCCGGCGGCCGCTCCCGGAGGTCAGTCCGTCGCCGAGTTGATCGCCCGGTTGGAGCGGACCGCTAACGCCAGGAACAGCCGGCGTCGGCGCCGCAAGGACTGAGCGCTAGTCTTTCCCCAACTGTTCACACACCGTCCGGTACCCAACGTTCTCGGGACCGGAACGCGTCATGCGAGAACTCGAGGGTTGTCATCGATGGTGCAGCCGGAGCACGTCGACGGATTGAGGCCGGCGCGGCTCAAGGTGGGGATCATCTCCGCGGGCCGTGTCGGAACCGCGCTCGGTGTCAGGCTGGAGCACGCCGACCATGTGGTCGTCGCGTGCAGCGCCGTGTCGCCGGCATCGCGCCGCCGTGCCGCGTGCCGATTGCCGGACACACCCGTGCGGCCTGTCGACGAAGTGGCCGCTGATGCCGAGCTGCTGATAATCGCGGTTCCTGACGCCGAATTGGCCTCACTGGCAGCGGGTCTGGCATCGACGGCTGCGGTCAAACGGGGCACCATCGTCGCGCACACCTCCGGCGCCAACGGTGTGGGCGTCCTTGCGCCGCTGGCAGCCATGGGCTGCGTGCCGCTCGCGATCCATCCGGCGATGACCTTCACCGGAGCCGACGAGGACATCGCGAGGGTGTCCGACACCTGTTTCGGGATCACCGCCGCCGACGAGATCGGCTATGCGATTGCGCAGGCGCTGGTGCTGGAAATCGGTGGGGAACCGTTCCGGGTCCGTGAAGACGCGCGAACGCTGTATCACGCCGCACTTGCGCACGGGTCCAACCATGTCGTCACCGTCGTCGCCGACGCGCTGGAGGCACTGCGCGCGGCACTGTGGGGCTCAGAACTGCTCGGCCAGGAGCTGATCGTGGGGACACCCAATGGCCTCGCTGAGCGAGTCATCGCGCCGCTGACCCGTGCCGCTCTGGAGAACACCCTGGCGCGGGGCCGAGCGGCGCTGACCGGGCCGGTGGCACGCGGCGACGGCCCGGCGATCGCGCGCCACCTGTCGGCCCTCGACGAGGTTGCCCCGGATCTCGCCGAGGCCTACCGCGTACTGTCGTTGCGCACCGCCCAGCGCGCGCACGCCCCGCGGGAGGTCTTCGAGGTGCTGGAGAGATGAGGGCAAACGGCCCGCGGTTCGAGCCGGCACGTCTGAACACCTACGCACTTCCCGGCGACGTGTCCGACGTCACACGGGCGCTCCGGCACATCGGGCGGCGCGTGCTGCTAGTGCCCACCATGGGCGCCCTGCACGAAGGCCACCTGTCGCTCGTGCGTGCCGCCACACGCATGCCGGGAGCCGTCGTGGCGGTGTCGATCTTCGTCAATCCTCTGCAGTTCGCCGCCAACGAGGACCTCGACGCCTATCCGCGGACGCTGGACCGGGATCTGTCGATGCTCGACGGCGAGGGCGTCGAGATCGTCTTCAATCCTGACGCCGCTTCGATGTATCCCGACGGTCCTCGCACCTCGGTGCGTCCGGGGCCGCTGGGCGGCGAACTGGAAGGCGCGGCCCGCCCCACGCACTTCGCGGGCATGTTGACCGTCGTACTCAAACTGCTGCAGATCGTCGCGCCCGACCGCGCATTCTTCGGCGAGAAGGATTACCAGCAACTCATCCTGATTCGCCAGATGGTGGCCGATCTCAACCTCCGCACCCGCATCGTCGGCGTGCCGATCGTGCGGGAGGCCGACGGGTTGGCGATGTCGTCGCGCAACCGCTACCTCGATCCCGTTCAGCGCGAACGGGCATGCGCGTTGTCGGCCGCTCTGTTGGCGGCGCGCTCCACCGCCGACCGGGGATCGGCCGCGGCGCTACAAGCGGCGCGTGCGGTGCTTGACGCGGCGCCCAGCATCGACCTCGACTACCTGGAGATACGTGGGCCCGGTCTGGAGCCCGCGCCACCTTTCGGTCCGGCACGAGTGCTGGTCGCGGCGCGGTTGGGGACCACGCGACTGCTGGACAACATGGCCATCGACCTCGGCGCACCGGCCCCCGATCCCCGTACCGCGCGATAGCGCAAACGAATCATCTTGGAGAATTCATGTTACGAACGATGCTGAAGTCGAAGATCCACCGCGCCAGGGTGACTCACGCGGATCTGCACTACGTCGGATCGGTGACGGTCGACGCCGACCTGATGGAGGCGGCCGACCTTCTGGAGGGCGAGCAGGTCACCATCGTCGATGTCGACAACGGTGCCCGGTTGGTGACCTATGTGATCACCGGCGAGCGTGGTTCCGGTGTCATCGGAATCAATGGCGCCGCAGCACATCTCGTCCACCCGGGTGACCTCGTCATTCTGATCGCTTACGGGGTCATGGAGGATGCCGAAGCCCTTCGGTACCAGCCGCGGGTGGTTTTCGTCGACTCCGCGAACCGCCGGGTCGACCTCGGTGTCCGATCGTCGGATCCGGCATACGTCCCCGAGGGCTACGCCGAGGCCGCCGGGCTGGTGTCGCCGCGGGGTCTGCGCTAGTGCTGCTGGCCATCGACGTCCGCAACACCCACACCGTCGTGGGCGTGATCTCGGGATCGGGTGACAACGCAAAGGTGTTGCAGCACTGGAGAATACGGACAGAATCTGAAGTAACCGCAGACGAGATGGCGCTGACGATCGACGGCCTGACGGGAGACGATTCCGAACGGCTGACCGGGGCGGTCGGCCTTTCCACCGTCCCGTCGGTCCTGCACGAGGTCAGGGTGATGCTCGACCAATACTGGCCGTCCATTCCGCATGTCCTTATCGAACCCGGCGTGCGAACCGGAATCCCGCTACTCGTCGACAATCCCAAGGAGGTGGGCGCCGACCGTATCGTCAACTGCCTGTCGGCATTTCACAAATTCTCCAAGGCTGCGATCGTGGTGGACTTCGGTTCATCCATCGTCGTGGACGCTGTGTCGGCCAAGGGTGAGTTCCTGGGCGGCGCGATCGCGCCCGGGGTGCAGGTGTCCTCCGATGCCGCGGCCGCGCGTTCGGCGGCATTGCGGAGGGTGGAGCTGACCCGGCCGCGTTCGGTGATAGGCAAGAACACCGTCGAATGCATGCAGGCCGGCGCGGTTTTCGGGTTCGCGGGATTGGTCGACGGTTTGATACGGCGCATTCGGGAGGATATCGACGGCTTCGGTGGCAGTGACGTCGTGGTGGTCGCCACCGGCCACACCGCTCCGCTGCTGCTCCCGGACCTTCGGACCCCGGCCCGGTTCGACCGGTATCTCACGCTGGACGGGTTGCGGCTGGTGTTCGAACGCAACCGCGGCGAATCGCGGGGGCGGTCCAGACCGGACAAGTGATCGGCCGTCCAGGGCTCGCTGCGGTCTCGGCTCAGCGGGTTTCGTCATGCTTCCGAGCCAGAAGCCCGGTCGGGGAATTGCACTCTCCACCGCGGGCCGCGCCAGGTAGTTGGTTTCAGGCCGGTGCGACGCCAAGGGCCGCATCGCTACCGCTGTCGTGTCCAGCCCTCGACCCGACGCGGTCGACGGCGTGGTGGTGACGCTGGGCACCGAGGCCGACGACGATCTGTCGCGGCTCCGAGCCGGCGAGACGATGAGCCGCATCCTGCTGTCGGCTTGCGCCATGGGCTTGGCGAGCTGCCCGCTGACCGACCCGCTGAGGACCACACGGGATCGGTTGACGCTTGCCTGTGAGGTGTTTGACGGGGACGCCTACCCACAGGTGCTGATCCGGTTGGGCTCGGCTGCCGCCGACGACAACCCATTGCCTCCCATCGAGCGACGGTCCGTCGCCGACACCACCACCTGGGACCGGGACGTCCGCAGGGTGGGTGCTTGATTTCTTTGTCCTCATGCAACACGGACACTGTGGACGAAATCTGGGAGACCGCTGTGGCGATACTTATGCCGGCCGCGGCCCTTTGATCGGGGGCTGGGTCTTGCCTGGACTGAACGTCCACGTCGTCGACCCATCAGGTTCGACCCACTGCTGCACAAACGGCCGTGTCGGCGCACTTCCCGCCCCACCACAGGTTCTTCAGAGCCTTCCTGGCACTTTGGAAGTAATGTGGGGAT
>CAZEHT010000027.1:0-39289 GCA_964511995.1 uncultured Mycobacterium sp. | reverse complement strand
ACACGAACTACCTTCCCTCGAAAGAAGGAGTGCATCAAACCCGGGGTGGCTTAACACACCGCGACACCCGCGGACTTCACCTGCAGAAGCCTGGCGAGTCGCCCCGAACGGGCAAGTCAGCGGGCAGCGTGTAGGTCACCACCACCGATGCGTCGTGTGGGCCATGGTTGGCGACACGGTGGGGCACCCCAGCCGGAATGAACACGGCTTGGCCGTCGGTGACGTCCTGCCCCGCACAATCGTCAGCGGTCTGCAGGAACAGCACCCCGTCTGTGACGACCGAATACTCCGGCCCCGGGTGGGTGTGCCAGCCGCTGCTGGCCACGGGCTTGAGTGTCAGGCTTTGAACGTAGAGCGTGGTGGGACCGGGAGCGGAAACGATTGAAATCGATGCATCCGTCGTTCCCTTGGCGAGTTCGGTGCGCACGGAATCACCCTCGGGCGGTGTGGCATGCGCCGAACCCGTCACAAGGCCGAGGGCGAAAAACGCTGGAATGCACATCAATGCGCTGCGTCGAATAATCACGAACTAACTGTGCGTGATGACGACGCATTACGAGCGGGTAACTAATCGGATTCGTCCGATTCGTACAGGGCGGTGACGGGGATGCCGTACGGCAGGAACCGCACCCTCCGCTTGAAGTCGGTGTTGTATTTGTTGGCGCGCAGCGCATCAAGCTCCGTTGCGTGCACCTGCTCGACCGTGGCTACGCCGTCGTCTCCCACGAGGAAGATGGCCCAGACGCCACTTCCCGCCTGACCGGTCGTTTCCGGTTCCGGTCGCTGCCGGCGTGCTGGTTGATCGAAGAGAACCGACCAGCCGGAACGATCCCCAGACTGCTGGAACAGATTGCCCAGCGCCTCTCGGAGGCTATCGCCGGCCTCCCGCACCATCCGGTCGAGGTCTTCCGGGTCGAATCCGAACGGCCCGTTGTTGCTCATCGCATGCCTTCCTACTGGCACCCACCCGCACCACCTGCGGTACCGCCAGTGTCCGTCAACGTGCGGCAATTCGCCAGAAAGCGAGGTCAGGGCACCTGTACTGGTTGTTGGAACGGATTCTGCGGTATCGGAATGGGAATCGGAACCGGAACGAAGGGCACCGTCAGGTACGTGGTGGTCATCTGCATGGTCGACGTCGTAGGGGACGGTGGCGTGGTGGAAGGCGGGGGTGTTGTCGTCGTGGCCGTCGGTGTAGTAGTCGTCGGCACGGTGGTGGTCGTCGTGGTCGTTGTCGTGGTCGTGGTGGTCGGCACAGTCGTGCTCGTTGTGGTAGTGGTCGGCACAGCCGTCGTGGTGGTCGGTGTAATCGTCATGGTGACGGTCTGCGGCGGAGGCGGTGCCGCGGTCGTGATAACGGTTGGGGGTGGCTTGATTCGTGCAGGCTCGGCGGTTTCCGGCGGGAGCGGAGGTGGCATATCCGTGTTGGAGACAGCTGGCTCCGGTGTGATGCTCTGCGTAGTGGGCGCAGTAGTCGAATTGCTTGCAGAGGTGAGTGAATAGGCCACCCCACCAGCGGCGACCAACGCGATCACCGCCGCCGTGCCGACGGCGAACTGGATCACCCGATAGCGGACGGGTTCTCGATCGTCGACCGGATCGATCGGTGAGCTGTATTCGACTTGCGGGCGTGCATCGACGGTATTGCGGCTGTAGGGATTGGTTTCTGCGTAGGGCACCGGCTCCGATGCTCGATGGTCATCCTCGGACCATGCCAATGCTGCTGCTTTACCACCGACTCGGCTGATGCCGGTCGTCGATGCGTCGGCCACCGCATCGGCGACTCCCGTCGACGCCTCGGCGTCCCGACCCTCGGCGGCAGTCAACGCAGCGCCGATGGCGGCGGTCATTGCCGGTTGGGTATACGTCACCACCGAAACACCGCATCGCTCTGAAAGTCGTTGTCCAACAAACGGAATTCCAGACATACCGCCAATAGTCGCCACCGCGGACAAGGTTGACCATGTCAACCCGTTGCGCTGCAACAAGTCCGCAAAAGCAGCGATCGCACCGTCGAGCCGTGCACCGATCAACCGTTCGAGTTCACCTCGAGTGAAACCAATCTCAGCGGAGAGCCCCGGAACGTCGGTCGGGATGACCGCTACCGCATCTCCCGATAGCCGCTCCTTCGCGAGCCGGCACTCGTCGCGCAATCGCGCTAGCGAACCAACCGAAGCGGTTACGGACGGATCGGAATGACCGCTTTCTCCGGCCGCGGTCAGCACCGCAGCCAGCATCGCGTGGTCGATCTGATCCCCGGAGAATCCCGGATAACGAAGAGTTTCGGTGATAGGCCGAAAACCACATGCGGCATCGGCAAGCGTGATGCTGGTACCGCTGCCACCACAATCGACAACGGCGACGACGCCGTCGCCGGGAAGCCCAGGGTCTCTGCGCAGCGCCGTCAGCGCCGCCATGGCGTCGGAGACCAGCCGCGGCGGCACTGCGTTGGCGACCCACCTACGATCGCGCATCAGCGCATCGGTGAGCGCGCGGACCGGTCGCTGGCCCCAATACGCCGGCACGGCCACCGTCAGCCCCCCGGATGGATCCGACACACCGACGCTGTCTGCCATAGCGCCCAACGCGTCAACAAGCAGGCGATCGCCGAGGTGGGCGGACCCGTCGGCGGCCACCAACGGTATCGGGTCGCCGACACGCTCGACGAACCCACGTACGACCAACCCCGGTCGAGTCATGGTGGGGTTTTCTGCCGGTAGTCCCGCTCTCGGTGGGTGGCGGTCGTAGATCGTAAGGACGCTACGGCGCATGACCGGCCGCGCACCGACGCGCGCAGCAACCAAATTCGTTGTCCCGATCGACAACCCCAACGGGTCGGCCACCCGGTCACTGTAGCCGCGCGCGTACATCACGGCGTCGATTGACACTCGCTAACGATCTCGAAGCTGCTTCTGCCAGGCTACAATTCGCACACGGCGCAGACGGTTTACACCACCGTCAGCGGCAGCGACCGTCGCGATTCGAATTCAAAAGTCGCTCCCTTGCTGAAGTTGGCGACTTGAACCTCGGGTAGCGGCTTGGCGGCCGACTCCGCGACGCCCAATTGCAGTGTCCAATCCGTGTCAGTGCCGCTGACGTTGACCGCTACGTTCGGGTCAACAGCCGTCGCGATCGCCTGCAGCGGCTTGACGGAACCGGGTGTGCACAACGAGATCCACGCTCCGTCGTCATGGGCAGCCGAGCGATGCACGATCACCTCGTCACCGGCGAACTCGGCACCGACGTAGCCCGCTGGATTGAACAGCGGATGAAGCTCCATCACTCGAAATACGCCGTCCGCACCTTCGGGCAGCCCCAGAGCCCTGCGGATCCGCGCGGCCCCCAAACCCGCCACCCCGATGAGTCCCTTCGTGCAGATCTTGCGTGCGGAGTCCTGTGTGTCCGCACGCTGGCGTACCGCCAATGCGAACGACTGTGACAGCAGGTGCATCTGCAGGCAAACTTCGTCGGCCATCCGAACCAGCGCCGAATGCGAGAAAGCGGAGTAGTTAAAGTCGCTGAGCAGCGGCCCCGAATAGTCGGACAACCCCTCGTCTTCACGGTCGATGGGATTCAATTCCCAACTAGCAGCGCGGGTTTTCTCGATAACGGCCAGCGGCGGCAACGCTTCGGCATCGGGATGGGAATCGTCGATAATCACGGTCCAAGCGCAATGGGGATGGCGGTCGGCGGGAGCGCGCGGCGGCCGATGAATGGGCCGCATCTGCGCCTTGGGGTTGGTGGCGATCGCCGTCGCGTCGAAGGTCGGATCCTCGATGTCGTGGCACATTCCGCGGACGTGCTCGTCGCCCATCGGCTCCACGTCCAACAGGGCACCGCAGTGGTTCAGGTGGAACTCGCCATGCCAGCGGTCGTGGACCACAAAACGAAAGTCCATGAACTGCGGCGGGGACCCGATGTCGAGTTGCAGTCCCTTGAAGATGGTGGGTATGTCGTCGCCCTCGTAGTTCAGCGCGCGCTGCATCCGTTTCGTGTAGATGGGACTGGCGCCACCCCACTCTTCGATGGCAACCTGGATCATCTGCTCGTGCCCAAACGCCGCAAGCGCCCAGGCCATTCCAGAGCGGTCGATCATGTGACCAATCAGCAGCAGCTCGGGCACCAAAACTGCCAGCTGCTCACGCGACAGCGACGCATATCGACTTTGGGCTGGAGTCACGCCCCAAACATAGAGCCGACAATGTTATAAAGTCAATGATGTCAAGCGTTAGCCCGTCCTCGCCGACCCGCCGCACCACCGCGCCGCGAAAGCGCGGCGATGACACTCGGGCCAAGATCATCGAGGAAACGGTGCGATGCATCTGCGAGGAAGGTTTCCCCGCGGCGACGGCAAAACATGTCGCCGAGCGCGCCGGCGTCACCTGGGGGGTGATCCAGTACCACTTCGGCGATCGGAACGGGTTACTGATGGCGGTCGTGGACGACGGCGTGGGCCGGCTGGTGGCGAGCCTGTCAGCCGCGGAGGTCAGCGGACTGCCGCTGAATCAACGTGTCGACACCGTGGTCGACATCGCGTGGAACTGTTACAGCAGTCCCACCTCGCTGGCGGCTTTCGACATCCTTCGAGCCACCCGTGGGGCCCTCGGAGACAGTTCACGGCAGCACCTTCTGGAAATGAACGACGCCATCGGCGCGCTGGGACGCCTCATATCCGACAATGCCGCCGATCGCGATGTGGCAGAGGTTATCTGGGCAGCGCTGCGGGGAATGGTGTTGGCGCAGATGATCGTCGGTGAGCCGATCGACTGGCAGCGGGAGCGTAGAACCTTGGTGGAGATGGCTACTCTGCGTCTGCAGTGGAAGCGGTGAGCCGAGCTGCCACGGAAACCACGCGCCGGGCAAGGTGATCCAAGGCATCTGTGGTGGCTTCGTCAAGGTCGACGGTGTTCTGCGGGCCGGTGACGTGACCGACGCCGTAGGGGTTTCCGTCCGCGAACTTCACCGGGTCGGTGTATCCGGGTGGCACGATGATGCCTCCGAAGTGCATCAGCGAAATGTAGAGGGCCAGCAGCGTGGTTTCCTGGCCACCGTGCGCAGTTTGGGAGGACGTGAAGGCGGCATACACCTTGTCGGCCAACTTCCCCTGCGCCCACAGTCCACCGAGCCCGTCGAGGAAGGCGCGGAATTGCGATGCGGGAGAACCGAATCGGGTCGGACTTCCGAAGATGACGGCGTCGGCCCAGACGATGTCGTCCCCGGTTGCGACGGGAAGGTCCTTCGTTGCTTCGTAGTTCGCCGTCCATACGGGGTTGCCGGCGAATGAGCTGGGGTCGCGGGTTTCGGCGATATGGCGGACCCGGACCTCGGCGCCCGCATATTCGGCGGCCCCGGCGATCCGGCTCGCCATCTTCGTGCCATGCCCGGTGGCCGAGTAATAGATAACCGACAGCTTCGTCACAAACGTCGACTGTATTCGTCTGCACCCCAGAAGTCAGTGCATCGACGGCCTGACATGAACCGCGCTGTGCTGTGATGTTGACCATGGATGACGTCGAAGACATCAAGCTGGTCAAGTACCGGTACCTGCGCGCGTTGGACACCAAACACTGGGATGACTTCGCCGAGACGATGACCGAGGACATCGTCGCCGACTACGGGTCATCGCTCGGCGAAGAGCACCGATTCACAGACCGGACCTCGCTTGTGGCGTACATGCGCACATCGCTGCCCGCCAACGTCGTCACCGAACATCGCGTAACCCATCCAGAAATTACCGTCAGCGGTGATACTGCATCCGGCATCTGGTACCTGCAAGACCGGGTAATCGTGCTGGAGTTCGACTTCATGCTCATCGGAGCCGCGTTTTATCACGACCAATACCGGCGCACCCCTGACGGCTGGAAGATCAGCGCCACCGGTTACAAGCGCACCTACGACGCGACCATGTCCCTCAAGGCGCTCAACTTCAAGCTGATGCAGGGCGACGCCCTCGCCTGAGCTACTTGGCGACAGCGATCAGCGCGCCGGGCTGAAGCCAGCGCATGATCTTGACCAGAGTCGCATCGGCGATCGCGACGCATCCGGCGGTCGGACCGCCGTCGGTGGCGTGCAGGAAGAAGGCTCCGCCGTTGCCGGGAACACGCTGAGTGTTGACGCCCATGACGACGGAGTGGACGTATTGCGGTATGTCAAGGTTCTCGGTGCCGCTGGCAGGGTTGGTGTTGAACGGGCAGTCAGCCTTCTTGCAGACCTGCATGGTGTTGTAGGTGGGGCTCTTCATGTCACCGTCCCACCAATGATCGGGGGTAACCTGGACGTAGGGTAGACCACCGCCTGGGTTGGGCGCGGTACCGAAGGCGAACGGCAGCGTGAAGACGCCCATCGGCGTCGCCATGTTGCCGTCGTGACTCTGCGCCACCATCCCGTTGGCACCAATCTTCGCCGGGATGCCCGTCCCGACGGGCTGCCAGCCGGCGGTCGTCCGCTGCCAAACGTCCATCTTCGCGTCCGAGCCACCTGTTCCGACCACCGATATCACCTGGGTGGCGTTTCCGACGCGGCCGGCGAACCACGGCGCGGGCGCCGCCATCGTCGATGGCGCTGTCGCAAGACCGAGGGCCACCCACGCGGCAGCCATCAACACAGTCAACTGTCGGCGCACAGGTCCCATCATGTCTGATTCGCGTCAACAGCCGGAAACGCTACGATCTCCGGTGAGTTGCGGGCTCCAGCCCGGTCGGTGTGGCTCTTGAGGCTGGGCAAATTAATCCCAAGTCATGTCCTAATCGCATTGACCGTTCAGCAGGCAACGTGACTGGCGGTCGAGCAAATGAAAGATACGATCCCTGCATGTCTGAGTCGCCGTTTGGAAGCGCGCCCGCCGGTCCCCCTACCTGGCGACACAGGGCTTCCCGCCTCAACCGCGCTCATCACGGCTGCCGGTGATCGTCGCCATAGCGCACACGACAGCGGCGCTGATCGTCGGATGCTCCCGTCCGGCAAGCGAAAACCCGACGACTCCGACAACCCCCAATACAGCGAATAACAGATCGCGGGTGCGGAGAATGTTGTGTGTGATGTTCGTAGAATCTACGCATGCGATTGAAGTTGCAGACGCAAAGCGAAGGGACGATCCGCCCGAGAAAATAACAATTGCAGTGAATCCCGATTCGCATTCAGGCAGCAGCGCCCGCTTATTTATCTTCGAATACTCAGCGATGACCTGCCATACCCGTCGAACCGGCAGGGAAATGTCAGAGTGCCGGCTTACCTATTTCAGGACTTCGCCATCGTACGACTTTCAGAGGAACTCGAATCCGAGGCAGACTCCACTCACGCAAGGAATGAACATTGCCGATAAGGACATCCGTGAAGAATGTTATGACGCAATTTCATCCGGAGGATGCTGCCACATCGGGTATCGTCGTCACGACGATACCCGCCCTCCTCATCGTCAGATGCGCCCCTCATCTGAGAACGCCACGGTGACCACCATTGCTGCCTCGTACAGCCTTCAAGAAGTGGAGCATAACATGCACGTGCGTACGGCAAAGTATTCGGGTTGAGCCAATCGGTCATTGAGCCATAGCGGGCAGGCCATGGACCACTGTGGTGACTGGCGGCCAAGCTAACGCACGATACGATTCAACTCATGCCTGAGTCATCCAATGGAAACGGCCCGCGAGCGCGCGGGTCCTCGCAGGGTTTCCCGACGCTTCGGCGCTCTCCACGTGTGCATGCGCTGCTTGTGACAGGCCTCGTGGCTGCTGTGCTGACTCTTGGGGTCCTCGGATGCTCCAACCGAACCGATGAGAAGCCAACGGCCACTGCCGTAGCCCCCCAGTATAGGGAGCAGGAGGTTGCGGACGCGCGGAAGGCAGTATGTGAGGCGTTCAAGACGTCGTTCTTGGCAATTAAAGTTTCCGCCGGGAAACAAAGCGATGATCCGAATCAACAATTTATGATCGCGACCAACGCGAGATTGGCTTTCCAAGCCGCATCAGCCCACTTGTACCAAGTCATCAGTGAGAACCCGGCAACGCCTCCAGACTTGGCCCGTAATGTTCGTGATTTGGCATCGGCATTTGAGGACTTGGTGCTAGCTAGACTGGCGGAGAAGCCCCAACCTGAAGTCGATCCTATCGAAAAGCATATGGATGCGGTTGACGGCGCTATACGCAAGGTCTGTACGTGACGGACCTGCCATATGGAAAGTACTCGGCCATACTTGTGGGCCCTTTCTGGCCAAGTAGCGCATCTGTCACTGCATCGACAAACGCCGCCCGCAACCGGAACTCAATTCAGACGGTGTTCGACGACTACTCGAATCTACTTCGGAGTGCTAGGTCAGGTGCGCTGGCCAACATGCGAGGGGTTACGGCAGACAATGCCCATTCCGCATTCAAAGATGGCGAGACTAGTGCCGGCACTGTTGCCGACAAGAATCGCATAAAAGGACAAGCATTTAGGAACGCTACTAATGATTTGCATGGCCTACGCTCAGATCTAACCCATATGGCCAGCAAGGGTGAAACGAAAATCGACGCTATCATGCAATCAGCGAATATAGATAAGTTGTCCAGCGTGGTCGCAGCGATTGTGGATATACACGATCAAGCCGCGCGCAGATCATCACAATACGTTGATAGCGTCCTGAAAGGCGTGGAAGACATTCTTGCAGTTGAAGGCGACCCACGGAGTAGTGAACAATTTGCAGTCGACAATGGTATTGATTTGGCAAAGCCAATACGTCCGAGTGAGACCGAAATACGAGCCGCAGTCCAACCTCTTTTGGATCAAACGTCAGTCAGAGACGCACCGCGTTCGTCAGATGAAGGATATTCAAAACTTTCACAGAGCACATCCCGGTCATCCAATACCCAACACGTCTTACCTGGCGGGGGGCGCTTCGACAAGTATTCATCAGGAGCTAGCAATCCGGAACAAATTCCTGGTTTCTCATCAAAGATCCCAGCAGATTCACCCGCTCAGGCGTCAGGTTCATTAACTACCGCCGCCCTCACTCACCCCACTCACGCCGCCCCCCTTGACCCCTCTCCCACTCCGACCCAAATCTCCACGACATCCGGAACGTCCGCCATCCAAGCCGCCCCAACAGCCGGCCTCGCCCACGCCACCCCGCAGGCTGGCCTGGCAGTGGCACCAGCTACCGGTGCGCCATGCGGCCCCACCGCTCCCGCGGTGCAACCCCTCGGCCCCCAGAGCATCGCAGACGGCTTCACCCACGGGATGCAGACCAATAACCCGCTGACGACATTCGGGGAGTCGTTTAGCCACACCGCCGCCTCCCCAACGGTCACCCATCACCCCGAGTTCTCCACGCCGACAGGCACTCTCACGCCCGCAACATCGCCGTCTTCCGGCGGCTTCTACGGGGGCGAAGGGGCCGGCTCGGTAGCCGCGGCACAATCGCCCGCGATGACGACGGCAGCCGCGCCGAGCCCCACGATGATCGCCGCCGCGCCCGTCCCAGCTGCCCCTTCCATGACTGCGGGCCCCCCGCCTATGGCGCCGGCCGGACCGTTGCCGACCTACGGATCCGATCTGCGACCTGCCGCAGCGGTCATCTCCACACCCACGACACCGCCGCCGCCCTTGGCAAGCGCCCCGCTGTCGGCGCCGGTCAACCCGGCCAGCGGTGCCGGTGGAATCACTCAGCCTGCGGTGGTCAGCAAGCCGGCCGCCGGTGCGGCATCCCCGGCCGCCTCCCCAGCCGCCGGTGTAGCCGAAAGTACCCTCGCCACAACCGCTTCGGGCGCGGCAGCGCGCGAGGCCTCTGCGCACCGAGCTGCCCAATCCCGGCTACTCCGCCTCGTCGAAGCCGTCGCACGCCAACAGCCGAGACTTCGCTGGGCGATCGGCGAACGCGACGACGGAACGACCGTCCTGGTCACCGACCTAGCCTGCGGGTGGATCCCGCCGGGCGTTGAGATCCCGGTGGGCATACAGTTGCTCCCTCCCACTCGGCGCCGGGGCGGACTGGAGGCCTTGCTCGGCGACGCGGCGATCATCGAAACGTGGACACCGGGCCAGTACCTTCCTTCGGCAGCCGACGCCGAACCGGTGTCTATGTCCCTGCGCGCGCGAGACCTTCCCGCTGTCGACGACTTCAACTGGCAACTCACCCAAACGACGAACCGGCGCGACGGTCTTCCTCGGCTGGCTCACACATTGACCAAAGCGGGCATCGCGGCAACGGGCATTCTCGACGAGGAAAGCGAGCTGCTGCGCGAGCACCTGCGGTCCGCCTCCGAAGCCGTCCTCGGGTCATATGCGGATAGAATCGACACCGACGCCGTCGGCAACTGGCAATTGCTCACCGCGATCGACGCCCTGATCACAGGTCAGAAAACAGCACTGAACTATCACTTCGCCTGGTACCACGCACTCAACACAGCAAAACAGGGGTATCCGTCATGACCGGTGAGCTCAACGTAGAAGAGGGCGGATACGCGCTGGCCAGCTTGGTGCCGCCGCCCCCAGTGATCACCTCTGACATCCCGCCTGCGGCCGCCACCTGGATCGAAATGGCAACCGCTGCTCTCTTCGGCGCGGCGAATATGGGCGATGCGGATGACAATGCCAAAGCGCAGAAAGGCCACGCCGAGCGAGAAGCGTTGACCAGCGAGGCCGCGATTCGGTTTCCGGAGGGTGACGAAGCACAGGCAGCGAGCATGGACCAAATGTCACAACAGATTCCGCAGATGGCCAGCGGGGTCGCCGGGGCGATCGGTGGTGCGATGGGTGGCATGTTCCAACCGCTGATGCAGATGCCCCAGCAGCTTGCGCAGACCGGACAGCAGCTACTCCAGTCCAGCATGGGCGCATTCCAGCAAGGGGCGGGCACGACGGGTATAGGGACCGCGGCTGATTGGGCTGGTGATGGCCTGGGCGACGGCTTCGGCGCCGATATCGGCGGTGGCGGAGGCGGAGCAGGCGCCGGTGGCGGTGGGGTTGGCGGCATCGGAACAACACCGATGGCCATGCTCGGTCCACCCGCCACACCCGCGGCGACAACCGCCCCGACGGCGGGCCGGGTTGTTGCGGCACCCCCCACCGCGGCGGCCGTCGCCGCGTACCCGCCGACGCCGATGGGCGGCATGGGCGGTGTGCCGATGATGCCGCCCGGCATGCACGGTGCGGGCGCCGGAGGCAAAGAGGACAAGGCCGCGACCAAGCGGATTTCCGTTCCCACGGTGAAGAACGGAGCACCAGTTCAGGGTCGCATCACAACGTTGCCGCCGGCTCTTGTCACCAAGAACATCGAACCGAAGAAGATCGCCACCAGGCGGGTCGTCGTCCCCGGTGACAGCGCCACCCAGCAGGCGGACGACAAAGCCGACCGGAACACCTGACACCCAAGGGCGCTGCCGAGCAAAATGGGTCGCCAAACTTTTGCCACTCGCTACCGTTGAATCCATGACTCGCTGGCCGTGGCAACGTCATGGAGGTATCCGCCGGATCACGCAAGGTCTGGGCACTCTCGACCGCGAAGTGTTCGACGCGATCGCCGACTCACCGACGCCGCTTCTCGATACCGTCATGCCGCCGCTGACTCGTGCGGCCGATCATTCAAGAATTTGGCTCGCCATCGCGGCGGCGCTTGCCGCATCGGGCGACCCTCGAGCGAGCCGGGGCGCCGCACGGGGCGTCGTCACCCTCGCCGTGACGAGCCTGGTTACCAACCAGGTCGCCAAACGTTTGTGGATACGTCCGCGCCCCAACCAGACGTCTGTGCCGCTTCCCCGTCGGATCAGGCGCTTCCCGACATCGAACTCGTTGCCGTCGGGACACTCCGCCAGCGCCGCCGCATTCGCTGTCGGGGTGGGACTGGAGAGCCCTCCGCTGGGTCTGGGTCTGGCATTGCTGGCCGGCTTGGTGGGGCTTTCCCGCGTCGCGACCGGTGCGCATTATCCGGGCGACGTGTTTGCCGGATTTGGCATCGGAGCCGGGATCGCGGTGCTGGGCGGCCGGCTGGTACCGCCCGTGGTCGAGACCAGATTGCCTGCAACTCAACCACTTAGGGTGGAAACCCCACCGAGGCCCGAGGGCGAGGGAGTGGTGCTCGTCGTCAATCCCGCATCGGGTAGTGGCACCGGCGCCGACGTCATCGACGAGGTGCGTAAAGCGCTTCCCAAGGCGGAGATCATCGAACTGGGAGAAGACGACGATCCCGAAGCAGTCCTACGCAAGGCTGCCGAACGCGCGGAGGTTTTGGGCATCGGTGGTGGCGACGGCACCGTGTCCACCGCCGCGCAGGTGGCGGTGGACACGAAACTGCCGCTTGCCGTCTTCCCAGCCGGTACGTTCAACCATTTCGCCAAGGACATCGGCTGCGATACCGTCGCCAAAACGGTCGAGGCGGTCCGCACAGGCACCGTATCCTGCGTGGATCTCGTCTGCCTCAACGAAAGCCGGATGATCGTCAACACCGCCAGCATCGGCGCGTACCCGTTGTTCGTCCAGACCCGCGAGAAGCTCGAGCGTAAGGTGGGCAAACCGCTGGCAGGCATCTACGCAATGCTGCACACCTTGCGCAACGACGAGCCGATTCGAATCCGCTACGACAACAACACGCTATTGACCTCGTTGTTCTTCCTTGGAAACTCCATCTATCTACCCACGGGCTTCGCGCCGTCGCGCCGCACCCGAATGGACGACGGTCTGATCGACGTCCGAATTCTCGAGACAGGCCGGCGCTTTTCCCGAACTCGGGTATTGACCGCGCTGGCGTTGGGCCGCTTGGAACGCAGCCCGCTCTACCACCAAATCCAGGCGCCGGAGTTCCGGTTCACTGCGGTCGACGGCCCGACCCCGTTGGCTCACGACGGCGAAGTCGACGACGAATACGAGTCGGCCAGTTTCAGTGCCCTGTATCGGGCACTTCCCGTGTTTCGCCCCGTGACGTGATTCGGTCGAAGGGCAGTGCCCCGAAAATTGCGCTGCACAACTGGTAGTACAGGTAACCCAGCGCCCACCCGGCCAGCACATCGGACGGGTGGTGGACGTTTAGAGCGACCCGCCCGATCCCGATCGCGACGATGATCCCCACTCCCGCCACGATGAGCGGCGCGCGCCATTGCGTGCTCACCAACGGCAGCGTCACGGCCAACAACGCCAGCACACTCACCGTCACGCCCAGCGCATGGCCGGAAGGAAACGATGTCCCGTACGCGTAGACCGTCGCCGTCGCGGGTCTCGGACGGTCTGCAAGATACTTGGCGACCTCAGTCACCAGCGCGGAGAATTCGATGCTGATCAACAGGAACACCGCGGCGCGCAGGTACCGCCGGACCAGTAACCACAGGATCGCCACGAGTCCAATCAGCCGAAAAGCCGCGGGGCCCAACACGGTACAAAACACATTCCATGCGGTGACCCAGCCGGGATGTTCGATCCCGACCCGATAACAGCCGTCGAGTAGCCAACCGTCGACCGCCGTCAGCCACGCCCACCCATCCACCCATCCGACCCACATGGCCGCATAGACCACCACTGCGACCACAATCGGCACAGCTGTTCGTCGGGTCACCCCCCAGACCTACCACAGCGTCCGGCCGCCACCGATGGCGATCCGCGCCACACAGCCTCGTCGATCGATGCGGTGTAGAAGCGATTGCCGCGTTACGACCCGGATGACACCAGCGACGGACTTCCGACGCCGATGGTGATCTGCGGGGACATAGCAGGATCGAGCCAGTTCAGGATGGAGCGCATCTCTTCGCGGCCGATGGCCACGCAGCCCCAGGTGGGGTTGCCGTCGGTCACATGCAGAAATATGCCCGACACCCGCCCGGGGATCCGCTGCGGATTCACCGTGATGTTGACGGCATAGTCGTAGACCGGCCCGGAGTCGTAGAGGTTCTCCGCGATCGACGACGGCTTGGCAATTCCGCGCACGTGGGTGTTGTACGTAGGCGATCGTGCGTCCTCATCCCACCAGTCCTGATCAGTGGCCTGGAAGTACGGCATCTTGGTGCCTGGATTCGGCTCGCGGCCAAACGCTTGATCGAACGTGAACGTTCCCACGGGAGTGCGGTAGACACCATCAGCGGGGGCACCCACGCCGAGTTCGCCAACCTTGGCGCGAGTTGGACCCAGGACCACCTTCCACTCCTGGCCGATCCGCTGGAAAGCGGTGAGGGTCCCTGTTGTCGCGTTCGAGGCGGGCACGCCAACGACGATCCACTGCGCGGGCTCACTGGCCGGGGTAGTCGCAGGATCGGCCGCCGCGGGCGCAGCGAGCAGCAGATACACCAGCGCCCACACGAGTTGCACCGCGAAGGCCACTGTTGTTCTATGCAGTTTCACATGCACTCCGGCTGGGGACAGGGAAATCTGAAGGGAGCCAATCGTAACCGCCTCTTGCGGCGGAATCGGGGAGGCACCCGGCGCTACTTCACCCGCGCCACCACGAAAACCCGCCGAAACGGAAAGAACGTCCGGCCGTCGGCCCGCATCGGGTACGCCTGCGCCAACAGCGGCGCGATCTGGCGCCGATACTCGTGCCATTGCGCCTCGGACAAAGCGGACTTCACCTCCGTCAGCGCGGTCCCGGTTATCCAGTCCAGCACCGGCGCCTCACCGGTCAGTTCGTGTATATAGGTCGTCTCCCACGCATCGACCGAACACCCGGCGTCGGAGAGGATCTCCGCGTACCCCTGCGGAGTTTCTACTATCCGTGCATCGCGAAACATAGTGCCTTGCAAGGCAGCAGAGAAATCGGGGCGCCGCGCGACCTCGCGAACCGCCTCATGCGACGGAGCGTCGAAGTTGCCGGGAACCTGCATCGCGATCCACGCGCCCGCACCGAGTTCGTGTGCCCATCGCGTCAATAGCTGGGCGTGCCCGGAGATCCACTGCAATACCGCATTCGTCACGACGACGTCGGTGTCAGGTTGCGGCACCCACTGGCTGACGTCACCCACAGCGGCATCGAGACCGTGCTCTCGTGCGGCGGCCACCATCTCCGGAGAACTGTCCAGCGCCTCGATGCGCGCAGACGGCCAGCGCTGTTTCAACGTCATGGTCAGATTGCCGGCACCGCAACCGAGGTCCGCGACCCGGCGCGGCTGCTCGGCGTTGATCCGTGATACGAGGTCGAAGAACGGGCGGCCACGCTGATCGGCGAAAGCCAGGTACGCGTCGGGATTCCACACCACGCCTTCATTGAACGCGCGACGCCGGCGCGAACTCAACCCCGCTCGCCCGCGCAACGAACATATGCGGCCGCTACCCCCTCGGGGAGCGCTAACATCAGCCGTGATGACCACCGTCGACCCCGATATCCCGCTCCCCGTACCGGATATCCCCGGCGCTGATGCCGGATCACGCGGCCTGCCCGACCGCTCAGAACTGACGCTGTTCCAGCGCGCCATCGTCGATTCGTCTGCCGTCGCCGATATCGGGTTGCGCACGGCGATCGCCTCACTGGTGGGCGCCGCGATGCTGCCGCCGGTGCTCACCGGGCTCGTACGACGAGCCGACTTGGAACGCGAACGCGCGAACCTCGCCTTCTACGCGGAGCTGGCCGCCGAGCATGACTCCACCGTATCGTTTCCCGTGCCGAGCACGTTGCCGCGGGTGTGGTCACGGCGCGCCAACCCGATCGCCAACTACATCGCTCGGGGAAACGTCGAGCACGTTCAGTTCGCCAGCAGCTTCGAGCCGATAAACCCTGCGATGCGCAGACTTTGGCGCCGGCTGGACCGCAACAACGTCGTACACGCCCAGCATTGGCGCCACGACGACGGCCCGCACCCCACACTGTGCGTGATCCACGGGTTCATGGGTTCGGCATACCTGCTCAACGGGCTGTTCTTCTCGCTGCCGTGGTTCTACCGTTCCGGCTACGACGTGCTGCTGTACACCTTGCCCTTTCACGGCCGCCGCGCCCAGCTGGGCTCCCCTTTCAGTGGCTACGGCTTCTTCCAGTTCGGCATGGCGGGATTCGCCGAAGCGATGGCGCAGGCCATTTACGACTTTCGGTCGGTGATCGACTACCTGGAGCACACCGGTGTGGACCGGATAGCGCTGACCGGAATGTCGTTGGGCGGCTACACCTCATCACTTATCGCGACGGCGGAGGACCGGCTACAGGCGGTCATTCCCAACGTCCCGGTGGTGAACCCGGAAGCATTGTTCGACGACTGGTTCCCGGCCAACAAATTGGTGCAGTTCGGGCGTCGCGCCAGCGGTATCAGCGAAGAGGAATCATTCGCCGCATCGGCGTTCCACTCCCCGCTGAACTACCGGCCCCGGCTCCCGAAGGATCGCCTCCTGATCATCACCGGTCTGGGCGACCGGCTCGCTCCGCCCGAACAGGCTGAGGAGCTATGGGAGCACTGGGACCGCTGCGCACTGCACTGGTTCCCCGGAAATCACGTGCTGCATGTCAGTCAGCCCGAATACCTGCGCCGGATGACTCGCTTCATGCGGCCGTTCATGTTCTGACGAGCGTCTCCGTCGACATCGGATGCAGCGCGGCGACCGCCGGGAAATGGTCGCCGTCTCTGGGCACAAACCCGGCCAGTGGGCTCCCTGCGGGGGGATCGGCGGTGCGCATCGCACATACGACGGTAAGCGTCGGATGGTCAGGGGAACCTGAGTATTCCCGCGCCGTCCATACCTCCTCCGCAGGATAACCGGACAAGGCCGCCAGCCGATCGTCGAGAGAGTCGTCGACGAAGACATCGTAGGCGGCGACATAACCCTGCCCGTCGTCCACCGCACCCCAGCGTTCCCTGGCCCGCGCACCCAGAAGATCCGGTACGGCGAGGTCGACGGTGCTCACCGCGCAGCCCAGCTCCCTGAGGTGGTCGGCCAGGCGGCGCAGCGCCACCTCAGCGGTCTGCCGCAGTGGCAATCCTTCCGAACGCGCCTGCAGCGCAGCTAGATTCGCGATTGCCGAAAGTGTCAGCCCCACCCAGGTGACGCGTCCCGCGGACCCGTCACGAACCGTGATCCGCACGGATTCGCAACGGATTCCGTACCGCAGCAGATAGCTCGCGATCGTCGCTGTCGGCACACCGCCGGCGGAATCGTCGGCGATCCGCAGCAACGCCGTCGAACGCACGTCGGCCGCGTGCTCCCGGACAGTTCCGCGGTCGCCCGCCGCGCGGCGCCGTCGCAGCATCGCCAGCCGGAGCCGCACCAATGTCGTCAGGTACCTTCCGCGCCAGGTTGCGAGCAGGAGGATCACCGTTGCGACGGCGACTCCGACCACCCAGCGTTGGGTCGTCGCCTGCACGGAAGACGCCATCGCGGCGGGCACGATCACCAGAAGCCCCAGGGTGATTCGACCTGGTCCGGGCCAGACGATGCGCGGCCTCTGCGTCATATGTCGCTCTCCTTCCGAGAGTGTGCCGAGAACGCGATCGTGCCGACCGCCAGCGCCAGCAGCGCCGTACCCGCGAACGCGACGGTGCGCGGTGTGCTGCTCTCGTGGGTCGGTGGTTCGGGCGCGGCTATCTGAGTAATGCTCACATTCGCCGGTTGAGGGTTAAGTTGCCACGTCAGTGCCGCCACGGGATCGACCGTGCCGGCGCCGACGAGGTCCGACGGCGCTCGTGCGCCCCGATGGGCGGTTGCGGTGAGGCGTTCGACCACCTGCTCGGCGGTCAGTTCGGGGAAGCGGCTCCGCACCAGCGCCGCGACACCGGAGACGTAGGCCGCCGCGAAGCTGGTGCCGCTGACGGGCGCCAGCCGCCCCCGATCATCCGGTACACCGTTGGCCAACTCACTTGCACCGTTGCCCAGCGATAGGACGTTCTCCCCCGGACCGGCCAGGCCCATCCAAGACCCGGCCATGGTGAACGCAGACGGCTGTCCGTCGACAGCCACTGACCCGACCGACAACACGTAGGGCTGCCACCACGACGGCACGGAGATGGCGGTTACCTCGCCCGACCCGGCCGGATTGGATTGGCACGCGCTACCGCCCGACATCGCCGCCGGTCCGGCATTGCCTGCCGCGGCGACGATCACCGCGTCCTTGTCCACCGCCGCATAACGCAGCGCCGCACCGAGCCCCGCCTGCTCGACGGTGACGTCGCCGGGGAGGCATACGACCGCCGAGATGTTGATGACGCGAGCGCCGAGGTCGGCGGCGTGCACGACGGCGCGGGCCAGCGAATCAATGTCGATCGCCGTGCGAGTCGCGACCGGATCGTCGCCCGGCGTACGAGGCGCAAACCGCGCTGAGGTCTGACGGATCGAGATCAATCGCGCTCCCGGGGCCACCCCGGAGAAGCCATCGGCACTCGGCTGACCCCCGATGATGCCGGCAACCATCGTGCCGTGGCCATCGCAGTCGGTCAGGCCGTCGGTGTCGGAGAGATAGTCGCCACCGGCCACCACATTCGTAAGCCGCGGACCGGGGCGGACTCCGGTGTCGATAATCGCCACCGTTTGCCCTTCACCCCTTGAAAAGTGCCATGCCCCTTCCAGATTCAGCATCTGTTGAGCTGCCGGGACTGTCGCGGGATCGGTGCCGGGGATCAACCCCGTGGTGACGCATTCGCCGCGTTGGGCCATCGGCACCGCCGGTCCGGTGCTGCCCACCGGTGGCGAAACCGCGTCGTCGACGACGGGGGGATCGACGGCCCACGCGGACGGACAACCCAGCAGCGTCACGACAGCTGCCAGAGGTACTGCTGCCGAACGTATTCGGAGACTGGTCACCGGTTGAGCACCCAGGTGAACAGCCCGACGAGATAGGCCATCACCGGGATGAGCGATGCGTCGACGGCCGAGGCCGTGATACCCAGCAGCCGACGCGCGGGCAGTGAATAGGTCTCCGGACTGGCCAATCGGGGATTTGTCGCCACGACGGCCCAACCCGCCGCCAGCGCGACCAGGAGCACAACGGTCCACAGTGCCGCTGCGTACCACTCCTGCACCAGGAAAACTGTCAACACGGCGACTAGCACAAGAAACGGCTGGACCAGCAGCCACGCCTTGCACCGCGCGGTATCCCACACCCGCGCGCGCAGCACCGCGGCAACCGAGGTCGCGACCACAAGGTACCAGGCCCACGGGCCCGGTGAACCGGCACGCCAGACGACCGCGAGCGAACCCAGCACCGACACCAGCACGGCGCCGGCAATGAACCCGGTCTGATGCGCCTCGGCGAGTTTGACCCGGCGGGGAAGGTCCAGCAGCACCCGCTGCGAGGGCGGTGCAGGGGCCGGATCGCCCGGCGCCGGGATCACCGGCAGCGGGAGTCTGGCCCACAGCGCGGACAGGTGCGCCGCCCGGATCGTTACCAGCAGCGCAAGCAGGAGCAAGCCGCACCCCAGCGTCACCGGCGGCAGCTGCCACAAGACGGCGGCCGCGGAGACCAGCAACACGCTGCCGGCGACAACCGCGGTGGCCGTGAAGACGGCCAAGCCTAGTCCTCCGAAAATCATGTTGATCAAAGACCACGCGGCGACCCCCGCGGCCCCGAGAAGGAACTGCGGCGCGCCGAGTTCCCCCGGCACGGCCAGCGAAAGGGCCGCGGCAATCGGCACTACGGCGGCTACGGACAATTCGAACGCGAATCCGACGTGGCCCGTCCTCATCAACAGCGCGGCGATGACGGCCAGGGCCGCGACCGCGTTCACCCCGTACGGGGCGAACGGCGAGTCGGTGCCGAGCTGGCAGGCAATCGCCAAAGCGGTGACGGCGAGCATTACCACGATCATGGCCGCGCGCGCCATCCGCGAGATGTTTGCGGGCCCCCAGGGCCGTCGGCGCGACTCGGAGAAGATGACCGCCGCGTCGGCGATGTCCTCGACGATTCCGGGCGCCGCCGGACCAGCTGGGATCGGTTGCAGGACAAGTAGATCGCCGTCGATGACGCCCACCGTATCGAGACTCGCGTCCAGGCTGAACGGCGCCTTGCCGATGGGCGCGAGGCTGACCGCCTGCGTGGCGGACAGCTGGTCGGCCGGGTCTGTAACGGTTCCCAGCAGCCGCTGGATCGCGGGGAGGAGTTCCCGCAGCGGCAGCTCGGTGGGCAGCACGACGTCGGTAATCCGGTCGTGCGCCAGGATGGCGATCCGCACGACCGGTAAGACCGGCGTGCCGAGGGTGTCAGTCATCAGTGGTTCTTCTTTCCGGTGAACAAATCGGGCTACCGCGAGACGGCGGCCGCGTGGGTGGCGAATTCGCGGGAAAGCCGCGCCTCGGGGAACCAGCGGCCATCCGGGAGGGTGCCGGTGAGATCCTCGATGGCCCGTGCTATCGCCAGCGAGTTGCCCGGCGCGAAGGTCGAAACCCATTCACGGTCGCCGGCAAGCCGCGGCGTTATGAGTATTCGCCCTTCGGGGGAGTCGACGATGCCCACCCCGACTTCAGTGGTGTGGTTGACGCCGTCGCGGTTCTGGCCGGCCATGATCTCGACATAGTTGCGCGGCCCGGCAAGAGCTGCCTGCATCACTGAGCGCGCCGATGCGAGAATGCCCAGATAGTCGAGGACACCGGCCACGTCGGCTCCAGCGTGCAATTGCTGGTCGACCCGCCTCCCCACCCGCGCCGGCAGTGCGAATTCGGCAAAATGCGCAGGCGCACGGCGACACAGGCCGGCGGTGAGAATCGGCACCAGCTCGTGCGGGTCGCGCACGCCGACCGCCGTGAACGTGATCAGCTGCGCGTTACGCAACGCGACGACGGTACGGTCGCCCCTGCGCGCCACGATGCCGCGCAGCATGTCGCCGGTCCGCGAATCTCCTCTGCAGCAACGAAGTTCGATCCACTGCTCGGGATTGCACACCAAGCGAACCCAGTCGGCCACGGCCGGGTCGATGACTCCGGCCGGTTCGCCGATGATGCCGAGGCGCATGAGCTGGTCGGTCTGCTGCTTGGTGATCGACGTCCGGTCCGCGGGGTCGCGGTAGGGCGAGGTGATTGCGAGCGCCCATGGAAACGTGCCCGCTTGCACGGCTTCTGCGATGAACCAGGCGGATTCGACCGTCAGCTCCACGGCATTGGCAGACCGATTCGGGCCGCTCAACCCCACTTGGCCCCTTCGGCCTGGTCGCGAACCTGCATCGACATGATATTGGCCTCGTGCGTGGAAGCCATAGCCCGATAGGCACGCACCAGTTCTTCCATGGCCAGGTTCCACTGCGTCTGCCAGGCCTGGTACGTCACCCCCGTGTCGCCCTGCCAGGCGCCGCGCAACGCGGTCTGCTCGGCGGCGATGTCCGCTCCGACCGCATGCAACGTGCCGGCGTGACCGGCCATATCCGCGGCATGGCCCAGCATGGCCGGATAGTTGTACATGATCTGGGACATCAGAAACCTCCGTACGTGCTGGCGGCGGCGGAATCCTCGGCAACGTAGGTGGCGCCGGCGTCGGCGAGGTTGGCTTGCGCCATGTCGAGCAAGGTGTTCACCTTCGCGGCGACCTCGACGAACCGGGCGTGCGCGGCCTGGAAGGCGGCCGCGGACTCGCCCATGTGAAACGCCTGAGCACCGGCAGCGGCCTGCTCGGCCGACGCGATGGTCGAACGCATGAGCGCCGCCTTGGCGCCGAACGCCGACTCCGACGCGACGATCTGCGGGATGTGAGCATCCAGAAGACTCATGATCGTGGTACTCCAATCACTCTGAAATAACCTGGGAAGAACTGGTAAGGGTGTTCGCTAGTCGGATTCACGGTCTTCGTGTTCGACCTCCTCTCCCCAGGTACGGGGCAGCATCGGTTCTGTTGGCCCGTCACCGAACACCCCGGCGGACAAGGTGGCCAGCCCAGCCGCGTCGGTCACCCGGTCCTTGACGGCGGTGCCCGTGAAACCGAGTGCACCGGCACCTCGCTCCGATGCCTGAACTGCCCCGGGGCGCTGGGTGGCCGAGTCGCCCGCCGGCGGCTCATCGTCCATGGACGCGTATTCGTAGCCGTAGCCGCGGCTCTTGATATCGCCCCTGGCACGACGCCTCGCCTTGCGCTTGGCGATGGTCTCGGCCAGTGCCGCTGACGAGGCGGCCGCGCTGATGTCCGAGGCGGGTGCTTTCGCTCCACTGCCCTCGGTGAGCGTGGGGCCCACACCCTCGGGGGGTTCGTCACCGCGGACGGCATAGCCGATGGTCTCCGCGGCGGCCGGCACCGGAGCGGCCGGCGATGCCGGGGCGGGCCCCGGACCGGGTGCGGCGCTGCTCGCCCCCGCCGTGGGAGCCGGAGCGGCCGGCGCAATCCCGGCAACTGGCCAGACATTGGGCTGGGTGCGCACTGGAATCGGTGTGCGTTCCGGCTCTGCTGGCGCTTCCTCCTCGGCGGCCGGCTCCAGTTCGGTGCGGACGAACCCGAGGCTGCCGAGGGTGACGGCGAGGGCCGTCGGCAGCCATATCGGCGAGGTGAGCATCAAGCCCCACGTCGTCCAACCGACCGGCTGCCAGAAAGCCTGGTACGCCAACGCGGCGA
Source organism: uncultured Mycobacterium sp. (assembly GCA_964511995.1). Classification (GTDB taxonomy): domain Bacteria; phylum Actinomycetota; class Actinomycetes; order Mycobacteriales; family Mycobacteriaceae; genus Mycobacterium. The sequence goes on along the minus strand of CAZEHT010000027.1, from coordinate 16,902 downwards.
AAAGCGGTAACCACTCGATAAGAGCCTGTATCGGGTTGTTCAGGAAGTCGGTGATGATCTCGATGATCGTTTCGATCGGGTGCGTCAGGAAATCCCAAATCAAATCCCCGCCGGGAAAACTCAGGATGTAGTCCTTGATCAGATTGAGGAGCCAGTTGTCCTCCGCGCCGTCCAGCGCCGAACCCGCATCCGCGGCCGACGCCTGCGCCGCCAGGCCGGTGACCGCGGCCATCGCTGTAGCCGCTTCGCCTGATCCCGGGGTCAGCACGAACGGCGCGGGTGTGGTTCGCGGTGCGGCGGCCACCGCCGCGGTGGTGACAGCCTGGTAGGTCGTCATGACGGTCGCTGCCTGTATCCACATCCGTACGTAGTCCGCCTCGTTGACCGCGATCGGAATGGTGTTGATTCCGAGGAAGTTGGTGGCCAGGAGGACTCCGTGGACGGCGTGGTTGGTCGCCAGTTCTGCCAGTGTCGGCATGGCGGCCAGCGCGGCGGTGTAGGCGGCTGCTGCCGTCTCATGCGCAACGGCGACCCCGGCGGCGTTGACGCTCGCCTGCGCCAGCCACTCCAGGTACGGCGAATGGGCCGCGACATACTGTTCGGCACTGGGACCTTGCCACGATTCCGCTTGGACCAACCCCAGCAATGCGGTCAATTCCGTTGCAGCGGTAGTGTACTCGGTACTGAGCGAGTTCCACGCGGCCGCGGCGGCAAGCAGTGGGCCGGGTCCGGGACCGCTGCTGAGCAACGCCGAATGCACCTCCGGCGGTGAGGCCATCCACAGCGGCGCGGTCATCTTCCGCCGCGCGCGATCAGGTAGGACGATGCGGCCTGCGCGTCGCCGGTCGCATAACTGAGGCCGGATTCGCCGACCCCGACACCCGCGCGGCCCAACTCGCCGATCCCCTGTGCCGCCACTGTCGCGTGCTCGATCCCCTGGGCGCTGAACTCCGCGGCGGTCTGCACCGACACGGGGTCGACCGCCGCCGGCACCACTGCGGTGATCGCCGGCATCACACCGGCGTGCACCGCCGCCAGCCGAGCGGTGAGGGCCGCCACGGCCGCGCTGGTCGCCTCCATGCCTTCCGGAACAACTCGCAGCGTCATGAGGCCTACTCCCTTCCCCGGGCGATGTGCTCTGCGATGAGCGGGTTGACGAGTTGGACATGGGTCGCCGTGTCGCTGTCGTCCAGCAGCACCGCGCGGCCGGCGGGCATCCTGGTGAATCGATGCCCGCGAATCTTGCCGCCGTCGGCGGGGTTCCCCGACAGCATCACCGTCAGGGCCTGCAGGTCATTCATCCGCCGCAGCAAGGGGTTGGTCATCACCGCGTGCCCGGAGCCGGTGGCCCGGGCTGTAACGATCACGCGCAGGCCCAAATCGCCTGCCTGCGAAAGTAATCCGAGCAGCGGTGTCCAAGGGCGCTGGCCCGCGTAGGGTCCGGCGACAGCGGGCACGTCGGGAACCTGGTCGACGTCGTCGATGATGAGGTAATGGATGTGACCGCTGTAGCCCCAGCCGGCGAGTTCCTGCGCGGACCAACCGGCCGGCGCCCGGCGCTTCTCGATGAGCGCCGACAGACCCAGCATCGCCGGGACGAATCGATCGACGTTCGCGGCGTACTCGTTCTCGGCGAACAGCGGCTCCTCGACCAAGTGCAGTCGCCTGTCGAGGACGGTGAACGCCACCCGCTGCGCCGGCGAGTTCTCCCGGATGGTCCGGATGAGGTGACGCAGCAGAGTGGTCTTACCGGATCGGGTGTCGCCGAAAACCATCAGCAGAGGGTTGCTGCCGAAGTCCAGCGCCAGCGGGGCCAGATCCTTCTCCCGCTGGCCGACGACAACACGCTCACCGCCGAGGTACAGCGGCGCGACGGCAACCGGATCCAGGTCGGTGGGCAGCAGGCGCACCCGGGGTGCGAACACCTCGGGGTAGCGGGCGTTGAGAACGGGAATGAGTCCCAATTCCGGTGCGGCGAAGAGGAAGTGTTCGCCCGCCATGGTCAGACCGCGGCCGGGCTGGTCGTGCGGCACGGACTCGGCAGGCCGGCGCAGCGCGCCGACGATCCGTACATTGCTTTCCCGCGGGTCGGGCAGCCGGAGCTCGAGCCGCATCCCCAGCCCGTCGCGCATCGCCAGCGGCACGTCGAGCCAGTTCGAAGTGGTCACTACCACGTGCATGCCGAATGTCAGGCCTGTGTTGGCAAGCTCGGTTACCTTTGCCAGCAACGGGTTGCGAGTATTGAGTTGGTCGGTGTTGTCGCGCCCGAAGGCGAAGAGGTTGTCGATCACCAGGAATACATGACCGTACCCGTCCGCCCAGTTCCCGTTGTGCATACCCGCCCGCTGGCGACTCACCAGCAGAGTCTCGAGTTCGCCGAAGGTGCGCCTGATTCGCTCCGGCTCCAGTGGGGAAGCGACGGCGCCGACATGAGCGAGGTCTGCGAGACCGTGCAGTCGCCCGCCGCCGTAGTCCAGGCAGTAGAAGGTCACTTCACGAGGTGAGTGCAGCGACGCCGCGGACAGGATGAACGTTTGCAGGGCACTGGACTTGCCAGACTTCTGACCGCCGTGGACGACGAGGTTACCCGCGGCCGACACGGCGTCGAAGACCAACTGATCGCGGCGCATCTCGAACGGGCGGTCGATCTCGCCGAGCGGCCAGCGCAAGGCGTGCCCGCCGACGGCTGAGGTGCTGAGCATGGCGGCAAGCCCGATCGGCGTGTCCAGTGGAGGCAGCCAAAGTTTCGGCGCCGACGGGCCGTAGCGGGCCAACTGGTCGCCGATCGTGGCGATCAGCTTCTTCGGCGGGCCGATGTTCGACTCGTCGGGGTCGGCCAGGATCACCACATCGCTGTCGGCGTCGACCTCGGCGGCGGTGAATAGCCTGGGCACAGGATTCGACCGGATGACAACCGATTTCGTGTTGCGGGGCGGCTCGTATATGCCGTCGACGTAGGTGCTGCGGAACTTGATCGGCTCCGCGCCGGGTGCCGGAACCAGGAAGCCGGTGCCCTTGCGCTCACGACCGGATTCGATGTGATAGGCGTCGTCGACGCCGATGATCTGGCGAGACACCGATGGGCTGGCCACCTTCAACCCGATCCGGTACGAGGTGTTCTTGTCGATGTCCTTGATCTTGCCGACATCGAGCGTCTGCGAAGCGAACAGAATGTGGATGCGAAACGATCGTCCTTTGCGGGCAACGTAGTCGAACAGCTCGGCATATTCGGGATGGTCGGCGAGCATCAGGGTGAACTCGTCGGCGACCACGAACAGGGTGGGCATCGGCGGGAGGTCGTGGCCGGCGGCGATCGCGGATTCGTACTCAGCGACCGAGTTGAAGGCGCTGCCCTGGATCCGCCGGCCGGCCTCGCGCAGGATGTTCTCGCGCCGCGCGACCTCGCCACGCAGGGTGTCGGCGAACCGGTCGGCCAACGACTTCTTTTCGGCCATATTCGAGATGACGGCGACCACCTGGGGAAAATTGCGGAAGATGTCGGCCCCCGCTTCGCCCTTGAAGTCGGCGTAGATGACGATCAGTCGTTCCGCGGAGTGAGTTGTTAACAACGCCAACAGGATCGACATGAGTGTCTGCGACTTGCCGGAACCCGTCATGCCGATCATCAGGCCGTGCGGACCCATACCACCCTCGGCCTCGTCCTTGAGGTCGAAATACAGCGGGTCACCGGTGGCCGTGACGCCGATGGGAACCCGAAGCTCGTCGTCGCGGTTCCGCGGCGCCCACAGTGTGTGTACGTCGAGCTGCGAGGCGTTTGGAATGCCCATCAGCGTGGTGAACGCGGCGCCGCGGGTAGCCGACGAACGCAGTCCCAGATGCGTCGGGTTGGAGTCCCAGCGCCCGAGCTGTCGGCCGAGATGATGGGCGTCGCCGCAGGACATCGTGTCGGGCCGGTCGACGTAGGGCGACCATCCGTCCGACAGCCAGCGTTGCAGCCGCCCGTCCGCCATCCGCAGGATGGGGAGCTCCGGGTCGGGATACTGGTCGTGCCGCGGCTCGCCCTCGGAGATTCGGACGACCGTGATGCCAGCGAATCTCGTTGAGAAGATAGAACTTTCGAAGCAGTCGCCGTCGTCGTCGACGATGATCAGGAAGTGCCGAAGCGACGGCGCGGCGGTTCCGTCGAAGCGCGGACGCCCTGTGAGGACGGAACCTATTCGTGCTTCGAGTTGGTCGGTGGTCGCGCACAGGTAGCGCGCGGGTCCGGCGCCGTCCACCGATCCCGCTATATCGGTGTGCGGAAGCCACTTCAGCCACGCCCAGTCGTCGGAGTCGAGGTGCGGGCCGGCCAAGGCAACTCCGAGAACGGTCGGGTCGTGCCAGGTGACCGCCTGGGCAACCCAGGCACGCACCACCGCGCGGACTTCGGCCGGATCTCCCGCCACCGTGATACGCGACACCTTGGCCAAGTCGATCCCGGCGGGGGCGTCGCGAACCGTGCGCTGCGTATCGAGCAGGGCTCGAAGTGCACTGTGCGACACCGGTTCCAGGTCTATCTCGTCGGGGGCGTCCTTGACCCTTAGTTCGGTCTGGAGTGCGACATCGTGCCGTCCGGCCCGAAGCACCAGGAAGTCGGAATCGTGGGGGTCGCGTTCCCACTGCCGTCGCGATCCGGGAACGGCCAGCAGTTCGGCGGGATCCGGGTGCGACCATCGCAGAGCGGCGAGCTGACCGGCCGCTTGACCGCGAACGTTATCGCGGACGACGGCAAGATAGCGCAGATAGTCCGAGCGCTCGGCGTCGATCTCCTCTGTCCGCATCTTGTTGTCGTTGCCGCGGTACAACGCGGTCGCGGCCAGCAGCAGCACGAACGGAAAGAACAGCAGCTGCGGCGAGATCAGCCGCATCCCGGTGGCGACCATCGCGATCAGCATGCCGACAATGAGCATCACGATCAGGTACGGAAGGACGCGACGCAGCAGGGGCGGTGGAACCGCCCTGGGCAACTCGGGGGGTGGTTCGATCGCGATGATCCCCGCGCCGGCCCGCGGCCGTGGCAGTCGGCGGCGGGCTTCGAAGATCAACCTGCTCATCGGTTCCCCGAACCGGTATACGCGGTGAGGGCACCGGACTTGGAGAGTGCGGGCCCGGCGGCAAACAGCGACAGCACCGACCAGGGAGCCGGTGTGGGCGGTCCCGCCAGGCCGAGCGCTTCGACGGTGCGATCGGTGCCGTCTGTTTGGGTTCCGCCGTCGATGCCGAACCGCATTCCGGTATCGGACACCCAGAACAACGATCCGGTGCGGGGCGCCGCCGGCTCCTGGCCCACCGTCTGGACGAAGTAGCCGAAGCCGGGCGAAATGAACACCTGACCCGCGCCCGCGTCCGCCACCCCTACCGCGTGAGCGCCGTCAGCCACGGGCAGCGTGCCACCGGACATCAGGGTCATCGAACTCACGCCGGCATCGAGGGGCTTCGTCCAGCGAACGCAGATGACCGGAGAACTCTGCGGATCCAGCAGCGTCACCGGATTCTGCGGATAGGCCTCGTTGTCGAGCAGACGCGACACCGGCATGCGGGCGATGTCGTCTGCTCCCACATGCGGTGGCCGCGTGAGCCCGAACGAGTTGGCGTTGCGCAACACCGCCGAAAGCACTGGGGAGATGGGCTGCAGACCGTCGGGCAAGACGGCGTACTGCAGCATCGTTCCGTCGGTGCGATAGGACACGACGACGGCGCCCACGGCGGCGTCGACGGGCAGCCCGAACTGCGGCGGGGTGCCAGCGCCGGCGATGTCCGGGACGCGTAGCGGCGGCCCCTCCGGCACAGCGTTGAACAGGCCGGGTGAAATCGGCCGCGCCACCAGCTCTTTCTGGCCAATGCCCAACGCGGACGTCACTCCGCGGTCGCCGATGTCGACGAGGCTGCGGCGCCCGTTCCATAGCAGCCAGGTGCCCGCACCGTTGTCCACCAGGACGGCGGTATCTGCGTCCAGCGCACCGGCACGCTCACCGCCGGGTACCGGGGCACCGGCGATGACGCTGACGCCGGCGGCAGCGGGCGCTTCCGGGCCGTCGCAGACGGTCCAATCGGCGTCCAGGGCCGGGTTGCGCACCATGCGTTCGGGTGCGCCCGGTATTCCCACGGCAGCTCCGCGCGCGAACTTGTCCAGCTCGGCGCTTCGCACCCGAGTGGGTGTCACCGGTTCGCCGACGATCAATCGTGCCGAGGTTAGGTTGACCACGGCGTGCAGCTCATCGTTTACACGTACATACATCGCGGCGGTGTCACGGTCGGCGAGCACCGCCGCGTTGCCCGGTACCCCGCCGGGCCGGATCAACGAGAACACGAAGCATGCAAGCAGTCCGGTCACCACGGCCAGCGCTCCTACCAGCACCGAGCGAGACTGCGTGCGAAGCGGATCGACCAACATCCGGGTGTCGTGCATCGCGACGCCGGATGCGATGCGGCGCATTACGAATCGCCACCCACTGACTTGGTGGCGAGTGACGAAACCGCGCCGGTAGGTCACCCCGTCCGGGTTGGAGTTGGCGGGTGTGCGGGACGCGAACGAGCGTCGATCCTCGGACCCGTCACGACGGTTGCCGTCGCTCATCTCCCCACCGCCAGTCCGAGACCCGGCAGCAGGGTCCCCACAGAGTTGCTCACGTCGCCCGAGGTGATCGTCATCAACTCCTCATCGGTGAACGAGCCGGTGCCCGATTGTTCGGAATGGTCCAGGCGGAACTCCCGCTCCTCCTCGGACCGTTCCACCATGTTTCGCACGAACCGTCCGTTGCCGGCAATATCCAGGCTGCGCCGGGACACGCCGGTGGAATCCGGCGTCGACGCGGCGGCCAAGTCCTCGAAAAGCCTCTTGAGGTCGTCGAGTGCGGCCTGTTCGAAGACACTGTCGCGGTGCGCCGCCATCGCTTCCGCGATTTCGATCAGCTCCGCCGGCGTGTACGAAGGGAATTCGATGCTGCGGGTAAAGCGTGACCGCAGTCCCTCGTTGGTGTCCAGGAATCGATCGAGGTCGGCTCGGTATCCCGCAATGATGACCACCAAGCGGTCGCGGTCGTTCTCCATTCGGGCCAACAGCGTGTCGATGGCCACCAGTCCGAAGTCGTTCTTGGCGCCGGTGGCCACCAGTGCATAGGCCTCATCGAGGAACAGCACTCCGTCGAGCGCGCTGTCGATGACCGCGTTGGTCTTCGCCTCGGTTTCGCCGATGTGTTGACCGATCAGGTCGGCACGGTGCACCTCTCTGACGTTTTCCTTCTTGAGCAGACCCAGGCCGCAGTAGATCTTGGCGACGACTCGGGCGATCGTGGTCTTCCCTGTTCCCGGCGGCCCGGCGAACACCAGGTGGTGCGTTCGCTGCGCGACGGTGAGGCCGCGCTGGCGGCGCAGAATGGCCATTGCGACTGAGCTTTTGAGCCGCGACACCTGGTCCTTGACCTCTTCGAGGCCGATGAATTCAGCGAGCTGCCGTTCCGCCTCTGCCAGCAGGACGGTTTTGCGCTCGTGTGCGTCGGGGTCGATGAAATCGTCCTCGGTAGGTTCGGTTTCGGGGTTCCAGGGGTCGGTGCGGGCGTTGATGCGCGCCGACGTTGTCGGCACGATGCCGAAGCTCGAGTCCAGCAAGGCTCGTTCGATGTCGGTGTTCTCCGGGTTGGCGGCGTACAGATCCTGCAACGTCTCCTCGGCGGCCTCGCTGTCGCCTTGTGCACGCAGCGCCAGCGCCTTTGCCAGTCCCGCGTCGACTCTCGCGACCGCGATCGGCCCTTCCGGGTTGTCGACATAGGCCAGTGCGGCAGAGAACATGCCCAAACGCGCAAGCGCCGTACCCAGGGCGACTCTGGCGGCATGGCGGAATAGTTCGCCGACCGCTGGATCGTTGACGATCGGAGTGAGTAGCTTGACGACGTCGGGCCAGCGCTGGGCCCTGTACTGGACGACCGTCGCCAGCCAGCGTGCCTCGGGCCATTCCGGCCGGCGTGCGGTGACTTCGGCAACGAAGGCGGCAGCGGCGGCGAAGCGTGACTCAGCGACCAGGGCAGCGGCATGGGCGAGGTGGAAATCGTCGGGTGCGGTCGCGTGAAATTGCAGGTACAGACCCGAGTCGTAGGTGAAGCCGAGGGCCATGGGTTCGAGTTCGACGCGTCGCTGCAACAGGCCCGAGGTGCGTGCGGTCCCCGACACCGCTTCAAGCACCCTCGGCGAGACGTCGCCGGCCGCCGCCAAACCCGTCCACACGTCGCATTGGTCGTGCGCAATTCTGGTCAGCGCGGCGAATCCGGAACGCGCGGCGGCGAGATCTGCGGGCCGTCGACGCTCGTACACCGCCAGCCCTAGTGCCTTGCAGCAAGTGGCGAAGCGGCTGATGAGCTCGCCGTCCACCCTCGAAGGAGGATGGACCGTCTTTGCCACGTCTGTGACGCCTGGGACGTCGGCGACTTGTGCGCTGTCAGCGATGTGAAGGCCGCTCATGGTCACCCGCGGGGTGCGACGTCGTCCGCCTGCCCGCCGCCTCCTTAGAGTTAGTTATGCCTAAGCTAACTTAGGAAAGTTAGCATTGCCCAGGCGGACTGTCCACGCCCAGCGGCTGCCGAGCGATCGGTCGACTTCGCGTTTGACGCCATTGACCTGCGTGTTTGACCCACGATGGCGCCAGGTCGACGCCCAATGGACGCCATGACATCGGCGCCGCCCATGGTTCGGCGGGGAGACGAACCGCTCAAACCAGAGGGCGGCCCGTCCTCATACGCCAATCGAGGTCGTGCAGAAGCACATTGAACGGGAATTGCCGCACAAAGCCCGGCAGGGCATTGTTCGCCGTCCGCAGCAGCGCGATGACTTCGTCGAACCGCTTCTGCCGCTGGGGACCCCACGGTAGGCGCATCTCGTCACGGAAGCGCTGCGGCAGAAAGCCCGTAGTCATAAGTAGGGCGAATTCCTCGAATACGACGCGTAACGGCCACGGAAGCAGCAATCCCCGCAGGCGAACGGCCGCGATCGGATAGAGGAAAGCGCGTACTGCATCGTCGATGTGCACCTCATCGAGCGACTCCTGCCAGTACTTCTCGAACGCCTCCCGGTCCGCGGGCCACATATGCTCGGGGACCTGCAAGGTCGTCGCCAGGCCAACGCATTCGCGATAGTGGAGGTCAGCGAGTTCGTCGTCCATTTCGCCGATGAACGCGCGGTAGGTGTCGACACCGCCCTTGTACAGACATGCCGCCACCCACATCTGCAGCTTCGGGTCGAACGCGTTGTACTTGACCGGGCTGTCCTTGGTCGAACGGACCTGTGCGTGCGCCCGGTTCACGGCATTGCGGAACGCCGCCTTCTGCGCCGGGCTGCCATAGCTGGCCACGGCGAGATAGGTGAACGTCGTACGGGCGCGCTTGATCGGATGCCGGTCGATGCGGCCGCTTTCCACGCGGCTCTCCATGACTCCGTAACCCACCGCCGGACGCCCCAACTGCATGATGACGTTGGCCGGACCCGCGAGCAGGATGATCCCCATCAGCCGGTCGTCGAGGCCGGGTCGGCCGATCAACCCACGACGGCGTGAGGGTGCCGGCCGAACTTCGCTGATCGTCATACAACCTGCCTGGACCGTAACTGACAACGATTGTTTCCTGAATATTGCAAGGCGTTAATACCGAGTGTCAAGACCCCGGCCGGATCCCGCTGAAACGGACGCATTCATGCGATTTCAGCAAATCCAACTTTACTCCATTCAGCAAATTTCGACGCCACGGTATCACGTCTTGCAGCGTCGTTGCATCGTCAGAGTTTGCCGTCGTAGAGTCTCTCCTGGTCATGAGGGGTAATGCGGCTTTTGGCGGAACAACGCAAGAACGGCAAAGTGCTGTCGGGCCAGATGGGGCTATCAGGGGTGTTATCGGCAACTTTTCAGCGAGCGAGGATAGGCGCCGGCCACCCGCCGCGTTCGCTCCCGCCGCAGCAGCCCGGGCGGCTCTCCGCCGGGCACGGGCCAGATCCTGCCGGCCGTGACCGGAGCCCAGGTGGACTCAGGACACCGGCACCCTGCGGTCCGCCGCGGTCCGCGGCACGGTCGTCGTATCGGAGGCACCGAATTCCTTCGTCCAGCAGGCGAATTCGAGTGTCACCCCGTCGGGGTCGTTGAAGTAGAATGACCGGACGTACACGCCTGGATGCACCTCGCGGGACACCTGCATCGGGCTCTCGTCGTGGTTGAGCACCGGCCCCACCCGAACGCCCTTCTCCTTGAGCCGGCGCCGGTACTCGTCGAACTTCTCTTCGGGCACGTGGAAGGCCAAGTGGTTCATGGTCGACACCGCACTGAGGATCTCCCCCAGTCCGGGCAGCGCCGCCGGCGACGACACGCCGGGAATGCCGTCGGGGGCGTCGGCGAACCAGAAGAACGCCACACACGAGCCACCGCCGGCGTCGAAGAAGAAGTGCTGCCCCATCCCGCCGGGCAGATCGAGCGATTTGATCAGCGGCATGCCAAGCACGCCGGAGTAGAAGTCCACCGTGCGCTGCATGTCGGCACAGACCAAAGCGACGTGGTTGATGCCACCCAGTTCGAACTCGGTGTTGGTGTTCTGCGGCTTGATCATAAACTGAATGTAACATCAGGGTCAGATACAGGGAAGGACCCCGTTGAGCCAACCTACCCGTCGCGGACGGATGACCCAGGCCGCCATCGACGCCGCCGCCCGTAATGTGATCGCGCGCAAGGGCATTCTAGCGGCGACGGTTTCGGACATCGCGGCCGAGGCGGGCCGGTCCACGGCCTCTTTCTACAACTATTACGACTCCAAGGAAGCCATGGTCATGCAGTGGGCCCTGCGCTTCCGCGACGAGGCGAACGAGCGCGCCAAGACCGTCAGCGGCCACGGCCTTTCCAACCGCGAGCGGGTCCGCGAGGCGGTCTCGGCGCACTGGCATACCTACCGCCACCGCCTCGCCGAGATGATCAGCGTGTCGCAATTGGCGATGGTGAACAGCGACTTCGCCCGGCATTGGGACGAATTATGCTCTATTCCAATCGCTTTCATCACCGAAATGGTGACCAGGGCGCAACGCGACGGTCACTGCCCCGGCGAGGACCCCCACCTGCTGGCAGTGGCGATCGTCGCGATGCTAAACCAGTTCTGCTACCTGCAGGTGGCCGGAGACGGTGCCGACCCCGACGACGAGGCGTGCATCGCAACGCTTTCCAACATCTTCTACCGTGCCGTCTACACCAAGGAGGTCGCCTGATGACGCCCGGAGTGGTCCGAGAGTTCGTCGCACTCGAATCGCCCACGGCGGTGCGGGCCGGCGCCGGCGGGCATCCCTGCCAGGGGCTCTATCACCATCCTCCGGGCCTTAAGCCCAAAGTCGCGATGATCGCGACGCACTATCAGATCGACTTTTCCGAGCACTACCTCGCCGACCACATGGCCGCCCGCGGCATCGGATTCCTGGGCTGGAACACCCGCTTCCGGGGTTTCGAAAGCAGCTTTCTCCTCGACCACGCACTTGTGGACATCGGCGTCGGCGTGCGCTGGCTGCGTGAGGCGGCAGGTGTGGATACCATTGTGCTGCTGGGGAATTCCGGCGGAGGGTCACTGATGGCGGCTTATCAGTCCCAGGCCGTCGAGCCCAATGTCGTGCCGCTGCCGGGGATGCGGCCGGCGGCCGGGTGCGACGACCTCTCTCCCGCCGACGGCTACGTCGCCAGCGCGGCGCATCCCGGCCGCCCGGACGTGCTGACCGCGTGGATGGACGGCGCCGTGGTCGACGAGAACGACCCGGTGGCCTCGGTTCCCGAACTCGATCTGTTCGACGGACGCAATGGACCGCCGTTCACTCCCGACTTCGTCGCGAGGTACCGCGCCGCACAGGAAGCGCGCAATCATGCGATCACCGACTGGGCGGAGGCGGAACTCAACAGAGTGCGCGCCGCGGGATTCTCCGATCGCCCGTTCACTGTCATGAGAACGTGGGCGGACCCGCGGATGGTCGACCCTTCGATCGAGCCGACGAGTCGTCAGCCCAATATGTGCTACGCGGGCGTGCCGGCGAAGGCCAACCGGTCCGCGCGTGGAATCGCCGCGGCCACCACACTGCGAAACTGGCTGGCGATGTGGAGTCTGCGGCGCGCCCAGACCCGCGCCGAACCCCATTTGGCGCGAATCCAGTGCCCGGCGCTGGTGATCAACGCCGATGCGGACACCGGGGTGTTCCCGTCGGATGCGCAGCGCATCCACGATGCGCTGGCCAGCACCGACAAAGCCCGGGTGTCGATCGACACCGACCACTACTTCACTAGCCCGGGAGCGCGGGATGAGCAGGCCGATACGATCGCCGAGTGGATGGCGAAGCGGTGGCGCTGAGAGTTCTCGCGCATTTCAGACCGGGCGACAAGTGCCGACAGCACGTCGACGAGGAATCGGATTGGCTCGACGTGCACTGGGTCGGCGAGGACGACGACGACGCGTTCTACCGCGAGCTGCCCGAGGCCGACGTCATCTGGCACGTGCTGCGGCCACTGAGCGCTTCGGACCTGGAGAAAGCGGGCAAGCTCAAGCTGGTGCACAAGCTGGGCGCCGGGGTCAACACCGTCGACGTCGACACCGCCACCAAGCGCGGCATAGCCGTGGCCAACATGCCGGGCGCCAACGCCCCTTCGGTTGCCGAGGCGACCGTCATGCTGATGCTGGCGACCATGCGCCGGCTGCCCGCACTGGACCGGGCCACGCGCGAGGGGCGCGGCTGGCCGGCAGGCACCGAACTCGGCGACACGGTCCGCGATCTGGGCGGCTGCACGGTCGGACTGCTGGGCTACGGAAACATCGCCAAGCGCGTCGAGCAGATCCTGCGCGCGATGGAAACAAACGTGCTGCACACCAGCACCCAGCGCGACGAACACAACACCAGTTGGGTGACGTTCAACGAATTGCTCGCAAAGAGCGACATCGTCTCGATGCATCTGCCGTTGACCCAGGCCACCGAGCGCATCATCGACGCGGCGGCGCTGTCTCGGATGAAGCCGGGTTCGATCCTGGTCAACACATCGCGCGGCGGAGTGGTCGACGAGGCGGCGCTGGTCGAGGCCCTGCGCAGTGGGCACCTGGCGGCGGCGGGCCTCGACGTGTTCGCCGAAGAGCCGGTGTCCCTGGACAATCCGCTGCTTGCGCTCGACAACGTCATCGTGAGCCCGCATGTCAGCTGGTACACCGCCGACACCATGGAGCGGTATCTGACCGCCGCGATCCGCAATTGCCGGCGGATCAAGGACGGCCTGCCGCCGTACTCGGTGGTCAACCACGCCGAAAAAACGTCTTGAAGGGACCCGCCCGACTGCGGCCGTTACCGCAGGTACGCTCATGACCAACCAACCCACCGGTTAATTGATACTGAGGACGGTCTGGATGCCGATCGCGATCAACCCCGAACACGTGGACCTCGCCGAATCGGTACGCGCCCTGGCGGCCAGGGTCGCTCCACCGGAGGCACTGCACGCAGCCCTGGAGACACCGATCGACAACCCGCCGCCGTACTGGCAGGCCGCCGCCGATCAGGGTTTGCAGAGTGTGCACCTGGCCGAATCGGTGAGCGGCCAGGGCTTCGGCATCCTCGAGCTCGCGATCGTGCTCGCCGAGTTCGGCTACGGCGCGGTGCCCGGCCCGTTCACGCCCTCGGCGATCGCCAGCGCGCTGATCTCGGCGCACGATCCGGACTCGGAGTTTCTCGGCGGCCTGGCCTCGGGAGCCACCATCGCGGCGTACGCGATCGACTCCGGACTGACCGCGACCCGTCAGGGCGAAGTCCTGGTGATCCGGGGCGAGGTGCGGGCCGTACCCGGCGCCGCGCAGGCGTCGCTGCTGGTACTACCCGTCGCCATCGAAAGTGGCGAGTTGTGGACCGTCCTCGACGCGGCGGCCCTGGAGATCGAGCCGATCCAAAGCATCGATCCCCTTCGGCCCGTCGCACATGTACGGGCCAACGCCGTCGAACTCGCCGACGACCGGGTACTTTCGAACCTGAGCCGGTCCCAGGCCCGCGCGCTGATGTCCACCCTGCTGTCCGCGGAGGCGATAGGCGTTGCCCGCTGGGCCACCGACACCGCGTCGGACTACGCCAAGATCCGCGAGCAATTCGGCCGGCCCATCGGGCAGTTCCAGGCCGTCAAGCACAAGTGCGCAGAGATGATCGCCGTCACCGAACGCGCGACCGCGGCGGTGTGGGACGCCGCCCGCGCGATCGACGAGGCCCGCGCCGAGGGTTCGGATAGCCATGTCGAGTTCGCCGCGGCGGTGGCCGCCACACTGGCTCCCGTGGCCGCACAGCAGTGCGCGCAGGACTGCATCCAGGTGCACGGCGGGATCGGTTTCACCTGGGAACACAACACCAACGTCTACTACCGGCGCGCACTGGCACTGGCCGCCTGCTTCGGCCGCGCCGCCGACTACCCACAAGCCGTCGTCGACACGGCGATCACCACCGGCGTGCGCGGCATCGATATCGACCTGGACCCCGCCACCGAGAAGCTCCGCGACGCCATCCGCGCGGAAGTGGCTGCGCTCAAAGCGATTCCGAGCAACCAGCGCAACGTGGCCATCGCCGAGGGCGGTTGGGTACTCCCGCACCTGCCCAAGCCGTGGGGCCGGGGCGCCGGCCCCGTCGAGCAGATCATCATCGCGCAGGAGTTCCCCGTGGGGCGGGTCAAGCGGCCCGCGATGGGCATCGCGGCCTGGGTCATCCCGTCGATCGTGGCATTCGGCACCGAAGAGCAGAAGCAGCGTTTCCTGCCGCCCACGTTGCGCGGCGAGACGATCTGGTGTCAGTTGTTCTCCGAACCGGGTGCCGGCTCGGACCTGGCCAGCCTGAGCACCAAGGCCACCCGGGTCGACGGCGGCTGGCGCATCACCGGGCAGAAGATCTGGACGACCGCGGCGCAGTACTCGCAGTGGGGAGCCCTGCTGGCCCGGACCGAGCCGAACGCCCCGAAGCACAACGGCATCACCTACTTCCTGCTCGACATGGCAAGCGAGGGCGTCGAGGTCAAGCCGCTGCGGGAACTCACCGGTCACGAGATGTTCAACACCGTCTTCATCGACGACGTCTTCGTGCCCGATGCCATGGTGCTGGGCGAGGTGAACCGTGGCTGGGAAGTCAGCCGCAATACGCTGACGGCAGAGCGGGTTTCGATCGGCAGCAGTGAGCCGGCGTTCCTGGCCAGCCTGGACAAGTTCGTCGAATTCGTCAAGGACGGCCAATTCGACCAGATCAGCCAGAACCAGGCCGGGAAGCTGATAGCCGAGGGCCACGCCGCCAAACTCCTCAACATGCGCTCGACGCTGCTGACACTGGCAGGAGGTGACCCGATGCCCGCCGCGGCGATATCCAAACTGCTCTCGATGCGCACCGGACAGCGCTACGCCGAGTTCGCCGTGTCGTCGTTCGGCACCGATGCGATCGTCGGCGCCGCGGACACGCCACAGGGCACGTGGGGGAATTACCTGCTGGCCAGCCGCGCGACCACCATCTACGGCGGCACGTCGGAGGTACAGCTCAACATCATCGCCGAGCGGCTGCTCGGCTTACCACGCGACCCGTAAGCCGTCCGGGGAACCTGGTTGAGCATTGGCGGGTCACCGACCTGCACTGCGCCCTTGACCTGGTCGGGGCCGAGGCGCGGATCGTAGGTCTGCGGTGGCTGGGCCGGGGACGCTGGCAGGGCCGGCGAAGACGGTCGTCGGGGTAGCCTGACCGGATCATCCACGTGTTGGCCGGCGTCGGTCTCGGCCGAAGACCTGGCCCAGTGACGAAGGAGGATCGATGATCGAGGTACTGCCAGGCATGCCGGCGGGGGTTACCGGTTTCCGTGTGTCGGGCCGGCTGCGCGGCGAGGATCTGCGTGAGTTCAAGCCGGCCATGGAGGACATGCTGAAGACCGGCGAGATCAGAATCGTCGAGGTGGTGGGACCAGGTTACGAGGGCTTCGGGCCCGGCGGCTTGTTTGAGGACCTGAAGCTGGGCGTAGGTGTCTTGATCAAGCATCATTCGGCGTTTAAGCGAGTTGCGGTGGTGTCCGACCAGGACTGGGTGGCACATGCGCTGCACGCGTTCGCCTGGATGGTGCCGGGCGAGCTCCGCTTGTTTCGCCTCGACGAGCTCGAGCGGGCCAAGCAGTGGGCTGCTGGCTGACAGCGACGGGCAACCCAGGAGCGGGTTTGGCGGTTCTGTCGCCGCCGGTGTGTAGAACGGGAAGATGATCAAGTTCGACCTCGACGCCGAGAATTCGATTCTGCATGTGCAACCCGAATCCGCCATCGCCAGAGATGATTTCGTCAAGATTGCGGCGGCGGTCGATCCGCACATCGACGCCACCGGCGATCTGGCCGGCCTCGTCGTCGAGGCCGCCAAGTTTCCTGGCTGGGACAGTTTCGGGGCCTTGGTGAACCACCTACGGTTCGTTCGGGATCACCACAAGCACGTCAAGAAGATCGCGGTCGTGACGGATTCCCACCTCGGAGACGTTGCCGAGCGCCTGGCATCGCATTTTGTCTCCGCTCAGATCCGGCAATTCCCCGCGGGGCAGGCGGAGGCGGCCCGGCAATGGATTTTGAACGGTTGAGGTATTCGTAGCCTGGTGGCGTACCCGCCCCCGTGAGCATCTGAAAGCTGGTGGTTGCGGCGTGCGTCGTGGCCGTGATCGACACCGACATTCGCCGCGTGCGGCATCGAGCAGATCACCCTGGATGCCATCGATGACACACAAGTCGCGCTCCTCATGAAGGTCTGTGCACTCCCGCGCATCGTCGAGGAGTACGCCTTCGGCCGCGGCCAAGGCTGTCCGAGCGCAGCCTGTACTTCCGGTGCGAGCTTCTCGTCCAGTGTCCCAACGGCGGAGACGACGTTTCCCTCACGGCGAGCTGGTGACCTCGGCAT